>JAALLA010000014.1:5943-19461 GCA_011087765.1 Pirellulaceae bacterium | reverse complement strand
GCTTCAACGAAAGGCGCTAAGTTAATTAACGGCTGAATATCTTCACGGTCAAACACGGTCGACAATTTCCCACGGTTGCAAACCGACGGTGCAGCCCTAGCCAGAAATGTCCACGCTGCCCAACGCTCCGCTAAAGGCATGTCGACCTTTGCAGGGAACTGGAATTCATCGGGATTCTCTTGATCATATTGCGCAATTTGCGAGAGCGCGCGACCCATTTTCGACCAGCTATCCGGTACAGATTTTTCGCCCATAACTGTGGAATTAATGAGCAGAGAAAAATTTGGCGCTCCCAAGGGTACAGCCCAAGTCTCGCCCTCATGTCGAATGATTGAAACCCGAAAATGTTTCAGCAACCCAAGCTTGTTAAAATCGGATGACTGAATTAGGTCGGTTGGGACTTTCCGGATACGCTCGCGATTCACTAATTCCGCAACCATGTCGGGGGGGTAAACCATGACATCCACAGATTCGCCTGCTGGAGTATTAAAATCGTTGGCGATGAAGTCTTGAACTGACATTTCTATGATGTCAAGTTCGCCATCCTCAAGTGCCCTCCACTGCCTAGCAATTCGATCGCCAACCCCTGTCTCTCCCACCACCAACATGGCAAGGGGATCTGGTTTTACAGCGACGGGTTCAACGAATTCTGGTTTTAGTTCCTCCGTTTCATTGCAACCGGCCAGCGCGAAAAGCGTACAGATGCCGATCAGTAAAATCGCCACTGAAACCGATTGATTGCGCCCCAACATTTTCCAAATACTGTTCTTCAAGGGTGTTTCCATAACTAATGAATTATCGACGTTTAAACGGCACTCTTGCGATCACCGTATCTCCTTTGCCCTCGGCATCGGTCACACTTTGTATTGTCCAAAGATCCAGTCCGTTGTCACCGTCAACCACGCTGCCACTATAATCGCCCCAGGACACGCCATTGGTTGCCCCCTGCCCCTCACCAATCGAAACAGTAGGTTGCAAAGTTCCCGCTGGATCGCCGCTTCGGCGAATTGCAAATCTTGGACTAATAAACATATCGGAACCAGTTTCCTGAAATCCAACCAGCACGTCCAACTGCCGATTAACCGCGATGGTGGTCTGAATGAAACTCCTTTTAGGATCACTTATTAAGCCCGTTTGTACAAATTCTCCATTAGGCCGCATTTGATGCCACTGAACTGCCGAGCGACCATCAACCGTCACCGCTTGCGAGAACCAAATAAAACCACCCTGCATAACCAGGTTCTTGGGGTTTCGATCCCCTGAGGCGGTTAATTGATCAGTTCCTTTTTGAGGAGACTGCTTTGGATAACCCATGTACTTAAGACCATGTCTCTTTCGGATCGTTTCCGTTTCAGGGGTTCCGTTTGCCGTTTCGTAAACACGCGTGATGGTTACCTCGCGTTCGTTTACCTTCACAAAGTAAAGATCATCCAGGGCATCTTGAGTCAGAACAGGGTGACCCAAATTCCCTTTGAAGTGAAATATAGTCGCCGGTTTCCCGGCTTTCGCTTCTGCCAGTTTCATCACAAACGTTTGGGTTGGACCGCCGGGGAAAGTATAGCCGACCCACTTCCGACTGTAGCCAATCCCGCCTCCATCTCTCCCTCCAGGCGCCGGCACCGGATAGGTATTCCACGCACCCCGTGGATCACTCGTCTCAGATATAGAAATATTGACAGGCTTTTTCTTCTCTTTATCCCATGGATTCCACAAATCAAATCCGAAAACCCCGTTATGAGCATCAAAGAAAAGTTTGGGGTCTATCCCTTTGTTGAAACAGTTTTGACTCACGCCATTGATGAACTTCCCCTGTTTGTCATAAATGATAAGACCACTGTTCGTTCCATGCAGGATGAAGCCACCACCGATTGCAATCTGTGGATCAACTTGGCGATTGCCATCCTGAGATCCGTCAAAGACGAAGTAGCCAGAGACCTCACGTGGGTTCCCGCCTTGCCGACGCGTTCGACATTTTCCACCCTGGTCAAAACTCGCCTTTCGAATCGGAACGACCACCTCACTTCGTAATGGCGTGTCAGCGTTTAAAGGCGCATCAACGTTTACGACAAAGAACGCGGCAATCAGGCCTAGTACAAGCCCTCGGTTAATCAAATATTTCATACTTGCCTTTTGAAATTCTATCACTTCAACAAATACCAACTCATACCATTCGCAGGCACAACCACATTTAGTTCAATCGTAAAATCTCGCTGCACGCTGACCTGGATCGATTTCCCGTCTGCCCCCATGACACTTGCGGTATTACGTAAACCAGTATAGTAAACATTGACTTTCAATCGCTCACTGACAGGTTTGCCGGTTGGATTATAAACAACCAACATACCACAATTGTCGAGTTCAGGATTGACGTGGAGCATCCAATCTAAATTACGACCGTCCGGCCGACGACCATGAACCACATCGCTTTCGAGAATTTCTCGATACTTTTTAAACCACTCAACTTTCTGTTTCACCAAATCTCGAGTCTCAAGAGAATCAAAAAGTCTCGGGCCGCGGTAACATGCCTGCACACCAAGTCCAAGATTGGAATCCATCATCTGTGCATAATGTTCCAGATGATCCTTGAGAGGTTCGATCGTCGCAGCAGCGCCCCCGCCGTGGTATTCTGACAGCGGTACGAACATCCACCCCATCGACGGCGTTTTGTACCAGGTTCCATCGTAAATATTTTGCCGCGCGTGGAGTAATTGCAACGCTCGAGGCAACGACCAATTGACTTCCCGGTATCCCATCCCACATTTACTGGTTCCGCTAAGGTAGTAATAATCGGGAGCGTTTATATAAATCCCTCGTTCACGACACCATTTGTAGAACTCATTTGAAATCTGCCCCTGAACCCACTGCGAATCCAATTCACCCTTTTGCAAAGGCAGCCGTTCGGTAATGTCGACGTCACCGGGATAGGGGCCATCATGTTCGAGGCATAGAAAACCAGTTTTTTCGTAGAAACGCCGCAACCGCTGGAAGTACTCCTGCCCCCACTGGCTCGTAAGCGATGGACAATTCCCGTGGGTTAACTTCTGTCCATTCGGCGGGACGATATCGTTTCCATTGCCGATCCGCCGGCTTGAAAGAAGAGAATACCCCCCTAACTCAACCTGCTTACTCGCGGCGTGATCAGCTAAATCCTGCCACTGCTGCAAATAATCCGGAGCTTCATTTTCAATATTAAAACCACTTCCAAAACTTAAAATCACCATCTCAAACCCGACCTCCGCGGCATCGTCAATCGCCCGCCTTACTTCTACTGGATTCGCATCTCTCATATGGTGCATCAGCGGGTTTTCAGTAATCCAAGGCGCGATCACACGATACATTTTTCGCAGTGAAAGGCTCCTCCTTTCTCGATCGTCGCTGTCATATACCAATTCAAACGTTTTAAAGCTCTGAAACCTATCGCCAGACTCCACGGTCTGATTCGGGCCGATCGACGGAGAAATATCAAGCAAACAAGGCGCGCTCTTCAGATAATTCACTTGGGTACGGTACTCCGGATCCGCTCGCCAATGGACAACATGGCGATTCGCATTTTCAAAATTGAAACCGCCAAACGCGAAATCCGTCTCAACATGAATCGAATTCGGCGGCGGATAACTGACCCCGTCTCTTAGCTCGACTCGACTATCGTATTCCACGACAGCAAGCATCTCGGAGGAAAACCGATCGATAACCATCGAATTCGAGCCAAGATTCTCGACCGTAATCCACTTACAGAACACAGGCGCCCCATCGTAGAGTTCGTAATTGACAAACACACGAAATTTGGAATCTAGCTTGGCATTAGATCTCGGGGACAATCGATACTCGAAAGAGACCTTCACGCCTTTGGGGGGCCAGACGGATTGTTTAGATGCATTACGGACGCGTTTCCACTTTAGCCGTTCATCGGGAAGCCCGACCTTCCACCCCACTAAACCTAACGACCCTTCAGCCGGTGACATGCTCGCCAGCCAATCCTCTTTCAAGAAAGCATGATCCGGTTGCCCTGCCAGTCCGCCGACCTGGTAAGCGACGCCGTCAACTTCTACCACGGCTTCAGGCTTGACCGCCCTCACAATAGATTCGAAGTTACTTAAACTCTCCAGGCCAACCGTTGCACCAATTTTTTCGCGCAGATAAAAAGAGCGACTGACAAGCCCGTTGGTCAATTCATAACGAAAAGGGAAAGCTTGCGATTTTTTAAATTCAGCCTTGAATGCACGGTTGTCAATCAGCCAATCCGCATCCCCTTCTGCCCAAGCGACGTTAGGGGCGAAGGAGGCCGAAAAGAGAGCTAGAAATATGCGTAAAAACATAAGGTGCACCCAGTTGACTGGAAATTAAGAAATACCCCACGGGCGGGTTGCTATGCTTCTCTCGGTCGAGGAAGAGGAGTATTTCGCAAATGATAATTTGCTCTTAGGCAGGACAACCACCGTTCATTCCGCCTCCAAAGCCATCATCTTCTCCACGCGACGAAGGTGACGCCCACCTTCAAAATCCGTAGAGAGCCAAGCGGTCACGATGGCTCGGAATTGAATCTCATCAAAGTGATTCCCTGCTAAGCAAAGCACATTGGCATCGTTGTGTTGCCGGCTCAATTTTGCGGTCGTAATATCACAGCAAAGTGCAGCCCGAATACCGCTGATTTTGTTGGCGGCAATTGACATCCCAATACCTGTGCCACAAACGAGAACACCACAGGTCGCAGCTCCAGAACTGACCTCAGTGCAAACTTTTAACGCAATATCGGGATAATCGCACGCTTCTTCGGTAAAGGAACCCTGGTCATCGACCTGGTGACCGAGCGCCTCGATCGCTTCGGAAATAACCCTTCGCTGGGGCAACCCTCGATGATCGCTGCCTATCGAAATTATCATAACGAAGTGTCTTTTGCTTGATGAACGAATTATTGAAAGAGTAATCTAAACGTCGAGTTGACGAAACTTTATTCAAAAAGAGACAGGTCAAACTCTGGCACCCACTCGGACAACTGTTGGTCAATCTGCTCAGCCGTTGCCCGATAAATGGCGATTGGCCGACCAATGGGATCCCCAATATCGCCACCGTCACGACGGATTGTCTTCGTTCTCGTCTCGAGCATTGGCCAATGGGAAATTAATGCCTGCCGATGGCCGTTTGTCATCGTCAAAATAACATCCGCAAACTTGGCAAGGCGTCCTGTAATCGGTTGGCTTTGATGGTGTGAAATATCGACCCCGACCTGCCTCATAACTTCAATCGCCTGATCCGCAGCAGGCGATCCCGGCATCGCTGCAATTCCAGCCGACATGACCGTTACGCCCTGCCCCTCAAGAGACGCCATTGAAACTCCCAACCGGTCAGCAATCCGTTGCGCCAACAGACCTTCGCCCATCGGGCTACGACAGGTGTTTCCGGTACAAACGACCAACGCGATAAAGTGAGTTAATTTCTCGATCGTGGCTTCGTCGACTAAACCGGTACGCAACACGTCGATTTCGTTATCCTTAATCCTCACCACCGATGACGCTTGGCCAAATTTTGCCGGACCGTCGTCGAGAATCAAATCAATGTGCTCGCCAACTTTGTCTCGAACCTCCACTCCATCGATCGCGGGAGAATCTCCCGAAAGGTTTGCACTGGTCAATACAATTGGCCCCGCACAAAGCCGCATAATCTGTAATGTCAATTCGTGATCGGGAACTCTTAGACCGACGGTCCCCTCGGGGATTGTGGCTTCCCGAACCGATGGCTCAAGACGGTGAATCACACTGTCGGGGTGATCCGTGTCGAGAACCAAAGTAATCGGGCCCGGCCAACTACGACGCGCAATCCGCCGAGCGATGCACGCCATATTTGGCACATAATAGAGAGCATCATCAGCACTCTTGATAGCGAAGGCTAGCGGTTTATCCTTGGATCGTCCTTTGATCTCAACTAAACGTTTAACCGCTTCGGGATGCAATGCGCTGGCCGCGAGACCGTAAACTGTTTCGGTTGGAATCGCAATGATCTTTCCTGCCGAGAGCGCTTCGACCGCTTGGTGGACAATGTCACGAGGGTCTTCGGAACTTTTCAAGTCGAGAATAACGGCGGTCATACGGTTCTGTTTGTAAAGATGAACTTAATGTATACCAACAACGTCATATTAACAGCAAACGAACACGACCGCCGTGCAAAAAATCGATCATGACGTTAGAATAATATATCGCCGTACGAGTAACACGGTCAAGTAGCGGATCACCCATCGGTTCCCGGATTAGCTACCCCAACGTATTCTACTAACCCCAAAATACTTAAATTGAAATTCAACCTCGGGACAATCCATTGGCGCATCGCCCTCGTAGGACTGATTTGTCTCGCGACCGCTTGTGGCTGCCTCGAAGGTCCAACCGCACCGAATCAGGACATCTTTGTTTGGGGACGTCGAGGACTCGATGATGGCCGCTTCATGAAGCCACGGGCAATCACGATCGACGATCAGGATCGACTCTACATTGTCGATAAAACAGCCAGAGTTCAAGTATTTGATCGAGATGGGACTTTTCTTCGTGGCTGGCGAATGCCGGAATTCATTCAAGGGAAACCGTGCGGACTTTCGATCAGCCAAGATGGACACTTAATGGTCTGTGACACTCATTATTTTCGAGTGTTATTCTATACTTTCGAAGGGGAGTTGATTGAGGAACGAACGATCGGCGGAGTCAATGGCCGGGGACCGGGCGAATTTGGCTTCCTCACCGATGCCGTGCAAGATTCCCAAGGGAACATTTACGTCTCCGAATATGGCGATTACGACCGAATCCAAAAATTCACGCCTTCTGGTGAATACGTTTACGAATGGGGAGAACACGGTGAGGAACCTGGACAATTCCAACGTCCCCAGGGGCTCGCTATGGACGCCAACGATCACCTCTGGGTCGCAGATGCGAGCAACGGCAGAATCCAAATATTCGATGTATCCGGAAACAAGCCAAAACTAGTACGTACCTGGGGTAAAATGGGAACCAAGCGCGGTGAACTGAGCTACCCTTACGAGATCATTTTAGACGGTGAGGGGCACGTTTACGTATGCGAATTTGGTAACCATAGGATCCAAAAATTTGATCTCGAGGGTAATTCATTGGGAACCTGGGGATCGGCAGGAAAAGAGTCTGGCCAGCTTCACCAACCGTGGGCGATGTGCTGGGATTCTAAACGAGCCATTCACGTAGTGGATTCCTATAACAACCGCGTGCAACGTTTCCCGTCATCCCAGCTGGATGACCCAGTTCCGTCCATTGCCAACGAAAAATAAACCATCCACGCACACTTCCTGCCTTTGCGCAACCAGTCAAAATACAAACCAATCACCAACACGATTCTCGGGAAACAAACTGAATGTCTCACCAACCGACCGCAGACAACGACAACCGTTACTGGATTGGATTCGATCTGGGCGGAACCAAAATGCTGGCTACGGTTTTCAATAGTCAATTTAAAAAAGTTGGCCGCGCCCGCAAAAAAACAAAAGGCCGGGACGGAATGAAAGCGGGTCTGGTACGAATCAACACCGGTATCCAGGACGCGTTAACTGATGCTGGCGTTTCTGCAGATCAAGTTGCTGGTCTCGGCATTGGATGCCCCGGACCGCTGGATTTAGAAAAACGCGAAATTCGCACCGCACCCAATCTCGGGTGGGACGACGTACCAGTAGCCGAGTCTATCGAAGACGAATTTAAGTTCCCCGTCACCATCGCCAATGACGTCGATGCTGGAGTATTCGGCGAATACAAATTTGGGGCCGGGCAAAAAGCCCGTTGTGTTTTTGGCATATTCCCTGGAACCGGAATCGGCGGCGGATGCGTTTATGAAGGCAAGCTGTTCCGTGGTGCAAACTGCACCTGCATGGAAATCGGCCACATCCCGGTAATGGCAAACGGGCCACTCGACGGCGCAGGCAACGCCGGCACGCTGGAATCTCTCGCATCTCGACTTTCGATTGCAAGTGGTGCCGCGCAGGCAGCATATCGCGGTCAGGCACCCCACCTCCTGTCAAACGCCGGCACCGATCTTTCAGAAATCCGCAGCGGCGCTTTGGCAGACTCCGTCAAAAATGGCGACCAAGCTGTTTTAGATATTATCGAACACGCCTGTCATCACTTGGCCTTATCCGTCGTGACCGTCGTGCACCTCCTGGCTCCCGACGTCATTGTATTCGGAGGCGGACTGATTGAAGCGATGCCGCAATGCATGTTGCCCCTCATTGAGAAGAAAGCTCGCAACCGAGTGCTACCTTCTCTCCAGGATGTCTACAAAATAAAAGAAGCAAAGCTGGGTGACGATGCCGGAGTCATGGGCGCAGCCGCGTTAGCAAAACAATCGGTTGACAGCACAGAAAGCTAAAAAGACAGTCGCATGAACCCTGAGAAGAACCCTTCACTCACCGATACAAAAATTAGCGCGACCCCGGAATTGGTCGCCGTGATCGATATTGGCGCGTCTTCCCTGCGAATGCAAATTTCTGAGATTAATCGAACCGATCACCAAATTCGTAAACTCGAATCGTTTTCTCAGGCCGTCAGCGTAGGTAAGGACTCGTTCACAAAACATCATATCACCAAAAAAACAACCGAGTATTGCGTTCGCGTACTTAAGATTTATCGTAGCAAGCTGATTGAATATGGAATTACAAACCATGAAAACATCAGAGTCATTGCGACCAGCGGCGTCCGGGAAGCGACCAATGGAATTGCCTTTACTGACCGAATTTTCATCGCCACAGGTTTCGCGATCGAGCCATTCGATGAAGCAGAATTACACCGAGTGACTTACCTTGGCGTGTTGCCCTACATGACTAAGAACGAAAAGGCGTTTTCCGAGCAATCTGTCTTATTTGAAGCGGGAGGAGGAACGGCGGAAATCCTGCTGCTTAACAAAACCGATGTTGTTTTTTCAAAGACTTACCGCCTCGGAAGCCTTCGACTCAGACAAAAGCTTGAGCTGTTCGATGCTCCTTTTATTAAGTCGCGTTCCCTTATGGAATCTCAAATCCTCCAAACTATTAGTGAATTTAAAGCCAGCACTAACCATCCAAACCCCAAAAGTTTCATTGCCATGGGCGGTGAGGTTCGTTTTGCGGCAAGCGTAATTGATCAAAAACCTAAAGCTAATCAACTATTAAAAATTGAGATGAATGCACTGGAGGAATTCACCTCCGAAATCCTGCTTCAATCGCCTGATCAGTTAGCCAGCAAATTTCATATGAGCCTACCGGATGCTGAATCCCTTGGGCCAGGCTTGTTAACTCAACTTGTTTTTGCGAGAGAACTTGGTGCCACCAACTTCTACGTCGCGAACGTCAACATGCGGGACGGGCTCATTAAAGAAATGGCCTCGAGACGAAGTTGGTCGAAATCAATCCAAACCCAGATCATTCGCTCGGCACTCCAATTGGGTCGAAAATATAGGTTTAACGAACAACACGCCCAACACGTTTCTCAACTGGCGTGTCAACTATTTGATCAGTTGCAGGACCTGCATCAATTACCCAAACGTTATCGCGGGATCCTTGAACTCGCTGCACTGCTCCATGAAATCGGTATTTTCATTAGCACGAAATCGAAACACAAACATTCGATGTACCTCATACTCAATTCCGACTTTTTTGGAATCGGAAACTTTGACCGGAAGTTAATGGCCTTAGTAGCCCGCTACCACCGCGGCGCGTCACCACTCCCACGCCACGAAGGCTATTCGCGGTTGACTCGCGAAAATCGGGTGCTCGTGGTAAAGATGGCTGCGATTTTACGGATCGCCAAATCACTCGATGTGGGAAAAGCACAACGCATCGAGTCCATTACCTGCGTAGAAAAAGAAGACCGAGTAGATATCTTCCCTTCAGATGTGGCAGAATTTTCCGCAGAAAACATCGAACTACAGCAAGTGCGAACTCTGTTTGAAGATATTTTTGGCAAGGGAATCGCGTTGGAGACTGCAAGTAATCAATCATGAAAAAGTCGAAACAAATTTATTTCAATCGCGAGTTAAGTTGGTTGAGTTTTAACCAACGAGTACTCGAACAGGCGGGGCGGTCGTCTAATCCACTTTTAGAACGCATAAAATTCATTGCAATTTCTGCATCGAACCTCGATGAGTTTTTCATGGTTCGAGTCGGCGGACTAACGATGGTAGCCGACTCAGATACGGTATTGGATATCAAAGGCTGGACACCTACTCAGCAACTCGAAAAAATCCGCACCCGCGTGAGGGAAATGTACGCCGATCAGTCCGAGTGCTTACTTAACGAGCTGGAACCACTCCTTGCCGAAGAAGGAATCGAACGCGTTGAAGCTGAAAATTTAACGAAATCCGAGTTGACATATTTGCGCAACCAATTTCACGAAGAAATGATGTCGAGTCTTGCGCCAATTGCGATCGAAAACACTGAGATCTTCCCAGCCCTCAGCGGTGCCCGAATTTGCATGTGTGTTCGATTAAAAAATGATTTCTCTTCACGGTTGGGAGCCCACACAGAAAAGCGGGCATCACTCGACCAGGCTATCCACCGAGAAAACGATCGCTATGTCTTAATTCCCATGGGAAAATCCTTAGCGAGGTTCCAGTCACTTCCGTCTAAAACCGGATACCGCTACATGCTGTCAGAGGATGTTGTCGGAATGTTCCTGTCAGACTTTTTTGGTGAACAGGAAATCATTGAATGGAATACGTTGCGAGTAACTCGGAATGGTGATGTTGATCTCGAGGAGGATGGGCGTGCCGATTTACTGATTGGAATGCAAGCAATGCTCGAGGCGAGACGTAAAAGCGAATGCGTTCGATTGGAAATATCTGATACCACCAGCAAGAAAATGCAGACGTTCCTTCAAAATTCCATCGATGTTCAGGAAGAAGACGTCTACCCAATAAAAGGCCCATTGGGTTTGTCGGATTATTTTTCACTTGCCGGCCTTCGCGGATTCCCCAGCTTGATCGATGCCAATTGGCCCGCTCAACCTTCTCCTGAATTCTCTAACGCGGAGAGCATATTTCAAACGATCGCCAGTGGTGATCGCCTCTTGTATCATCCCTATCAATCCTATGAACCTATCGTTCAATTCATTCAAGCTGCCGCCACCGACCCTTCGGTCATTGCAGTAAAGCAAACGCTTTATCGCACCAGTGAATCCAGCGAGATCGTTAAAACTCTTTGCCTTGCCGCAGAAAATGGCAAACACGTAACGGTGATCGTCGAACTCAAGGCTCGATTTGACGAAGCCCGAAACATCAATTGGGCGAGGGAACTCGCCGATGCCGGAGTGGATGTCATCTACGGAGTACGCGGGCTAAAGACTCATGCCAAAATGTGCCTCGTTGTTCGCCGCGAACCGACCGGAATCAAACGGTACCTCCACTTTGGTACTGGAAACTATAACGAGTCAACGGCAAAACTTTACAGCGATGCCAGCCTCTTCACCTGCGACGAGAAACTGGGACGTGACAGTGTTCACTTTTTCAATGCAATCACAGGACTCTCAGTGCCACAAACACTTGAGAAGCTAATCGCAGCACCAATCAACCTGCGGGAATCGCTGCTCGAAATGATTCGCCTGGAGACTGAGAGTGCGACACGTGGCAACGCGGCAGCAATCACCGCCAAGGTCAATTCACTCGTCGATAAACAAATTATCGATGAGCTTTATCTTGCGTCTCAGGCAGGCGTAAAGATACGTTTGAATGTTCGCGGAATCTGCTGTCTCGTCCCTGGGAGAAAAGGACTGAGTGAGAACATACGTGTCATCAGCGTTGTCGATCGGCTGCTCGAGCACGCCAGGATATTCCACTTTCACCATGGAGGCAACGAGCGAATTTTTCTCTCAAGCGCAGACTGGATGGGAAGAAATCTTGATCGCAGAATTGAATTAATGGTTCCCGTTTTAGAGAAGAACTGCAAATCAAGACTGACCAAGATCCTCCGAACCTATTTCGATGACAACGTCGCTGCCAGTGAACTGCAACCTAATGGCGATTACTTGCCAGTCGCCAAAAAACGAAAGAAAAAGGACTTCAGAAGCCAATTAAACCTTCACCAGGAAGCCTGTCAAATTCACAGCGCCCAAACCAATCCCAAACATACAGTATTTGAACCGCACCGAAGCGAGCAACCGGACTAACGTTTTGAAACGAAAAAAACCGCTTCCAACAGATCGCTGGAAACGGTTTTATTTTTCAATCGTGAACTAAGGCTAACAGTTCCCGTTAGCGATCTAAAATCTTGACCTTCATGCGGTCGTTCACTTCCTCGTACCAATCCATCAAAGCGTCTCGACGATAAATCTGAGACGCTTGCTGAACCTCATCGGGAATTCGCTTGAATTTAAAGAGTTGATTGGTCAAGAAATCCTGACCGACAATCTCAATATCTTTGCCTTCAACCACGGGCTGGATCACGTAAATGGTATCGCGAGATTCGTTCTCGGCAACGCCCGCTTTAAACTGCTCCGTGCTGAATGCGGCCTCCATAAACTTCTCACCAGCCCCGGTCACTCCGACTGGACTTGAAAACCGGGTTGACCCGAAGCTACTGAACCAGGTGAACGCACCGGTTTTAACCACTTTGGCAGAAGGCACGTCGTCGAGTTCGCTCATCAACTTACCGCCGCCATCGTTTACAAACTTTTGATATTTCTCGGCATCTTTCATCGCAAGTTTAAACGCCTGCTGTTTCTTCCAATACTTAACCACTTCACTCTCGGCTTCTTCTAAGCTTGGAATTTTTGTATCAACTTTTTGGGCAACCCAATAAAGGTAACTGTTCCGCGTGTTCCAGTTATCATCAACCGTATTTGGCTCGTATTCATTGAGGCCAGTAAAATTGCTGAACAGGATTTGACTCAACGGAATCAACTGGGGCGATTGCCGACCCTGCACCATCATATTTTGAAAGACTCGAATCGAACCCAACGCGTCGGCTGACAATTCGGTAAAATCAACCAAGCCAGTTTCTTTCTTAACCAAATTGTACTGGGCAGCTATCGAGTCAAGATCCATTGCAGCCGGTTCGTCCTCAGCATTCTTCTTCTCATCGAATTCCCATCTAAGACGTTTCTCGTAATTATCCTGAACAAAGACGCTCGCTTTGGTGATTGCCTTTGTCATCGCTTCCATCGCTGGCTCTTCAGCCATCGATCGTTTTACTTCTTCTTTAATGTCCTTAAGAGGCTTGATCGCCCTCTCTTTAGGAGCCGGCTCCTGGACTGGGTCCGCTGTTTCACCAGCAGGCTCCGGGGTCTTCTCAGGCGACGACTCAGCTTCTGTCTCACCCGACTCTGGGGTTTCTGTTGCAGGCTTAGCGGGCTCCTGAGGTGCAGCCTCGGGCTTCACCTCCGGCAATTTCTCAGCCTCTGCTTTTGCTTCTTCCTGAACACCCGTCGATATAAATTGGTAATTGGCATCCGTACCCAAATTCGATTGTTTTACAGATTCCTCTTTAGGTGCTTCTTCCTTAGGTGCTTCTGCCTTAGGTGCTTCTGCCTTAGGTGCTTCTGCCTTAGGTGC
>JAALLA010000014.1:2491-5933 GCA_011087765.1 Pirellulaceae bacterium | reverse complement strand
CCTTAGGTGCTTCTGCCTTAGGTGCTTCTGCCTTAGGTGCTTCTGCCTTAGGTGCTTCTGCCTTAGGTGCTTCTGCTTTAGGTGCTTCTGCCTTAGGAGTTTCTGGCTTCGCCTCCGGTGGAGGTGTGACATCTCCAGGGGACTCTTTCATTTCTTCACCACCCTCTGAAGGATTTTCTACGGGGGGAGGAGTAACATCTGGTTGTCCCGGTGGAGGACTGTTTAATTCAATGGAACCGTCATCCACAGGAAGTGGCTCGAGAACCATTTCGTCCTTTGCGGCTACCAACCGCTCGTATTCCTTTTGGACGTCTTCATCCGAAAGTTTATTCATTTCCGCCTGAAGGAAACTTTGGAAATCAGCAACAAAGTACTGTAGCTTCAGTCGTGGTCCCATTTTGAATCCAGGCTTTTCACCATTGGCAGTGGGGAAGTCATATTTCCCCTCTTCGTACAATGCCTTCAAAGCACTTCCATCTGGCTTATCGGTGATCTGACTCTCCATCTTACCGACATCGATCGGCAAAACCTCGCATTCGACCTGATCGGTTGTTCTGGAGAACAGTTGTACTGCTTCGGTGACATTAGGAGCGCCGGAAATACCGAGTGTTCCAAACAGCAACATTTGATTGGCAAGCAACTCAATTTTGAGTCGTTCTCGAATCCGCGACATGGTTGAATACTTGCTATTAACCTGATTGTTAATCGCTTCAAAATCCTGGCGGCTAAATTCAGCGCCCGCCGAAAGCTCTCTTAAGTAGTCATCCACCATGCCGTCGCTCGCGACAACACCTTCTTCTGCCGCAAGTTGGGCAAAGATGTAACGACTAATGAGTTCGCCATCGACCACCTCTGGGCGGTTGCTATTGATTGGTGAGATCGGCATCACAAACGGACGGCGTTCTCCACCAAACTTCTTCGCAGCGGCCTGCCGGACGCCATCTAGGAAGGCGACGGTCTGATAGTGATCTACTCTCATTGAATCGAGTTGACGTCGGTCAAGCTCGCCACCCTTCCAGGTCGCAACCACTTTATACTCATCGGGATTCTGATTCTCCGACATCCTTCCGCTTGAAAGGGTGTCAAAAACCGGACCGAGGCCAAAAATCGCCATTGCGGACGAGCCAAGGACAACCATTAAGACTTTTGCGTGACGTCGAAACCAAGCGAGCATTTTCTTTATCCATTACCGAAAACGGGGATACACTTTTCATAATTACGCCGTTTCACCTGAAAAGTTGCTTGTTCCAACCCACGCCGGAATCCCTCCGGGGTTGACAACTTTGGTCTCAAGGGATTATTTCTCATCCTTTGAACCAAGGCGGGGGGGCGGATCTAGTCCACCACCTGAACTGGCGTTTTGTCGAATTTATAGCTCCTAAGCGGTAATTTCAATGCCAAAACAGCTTAACTAAAGGATTGGTAAATAAAACAATCGAGGATTTTTTTCAGTTGAATTCTGAAGACGACCGATCAACATTGTCGTAAATCAGAATTATTCGATTTTTTTAACGCCAATTGAGAAACACAAGCCACGGGTAAACTGCCGGATGTCCAAATTACTCATCATTGCGGAAAAACCAAGCGTAGCCACCGATCTCGCCCGAGTCCTTGGAAAACTCCCCGAAATGGGAAAATTCAAGAAGCAAAAAGACTACTTTGAAAACGACCACGCTTACGTCGCCTCCGCTTTAGGACACCTCGTCGCACTGAGAATGCCGACGAAGGACGATGGAAAGAAACTGCCATGGAGCATGACCCATCTCCCCCATGTCCCCAAAGCATTCGAGCTTGAACCGATCGAACGAAGCCTCGCTAAATACAAGCTTCTCGTCCGACTTCTTAAGAAAAAGGATGTCGACACCGTCATCAACGCTTGCGATGCCGGGCGCGAAGGAGAGCTGATCTTTCGGTACTTGATGGACATGGCCAACATCAAGAAAGACCTGACGATTAAGCGAATGTGGATGCAGTCCATGACCGACAACTCCATCCTCGAGGCCTGGTCGAATATGCGTACTGGTGAGGACATGAACGACCTCGCTGATGCCGCAGTCTGTCGCAGTCAAAGCGATTGGCTGATCGGGCTTAACGGGACACGGGCTTTGACTGCCTTTAACTCACGGAACGGTGGATTCAATGTTACCTCAGCCGGTCGCGTCCAAACTCCAACTTTGGTAATCCTTACTGAAAAAGAACGGCTGATTCGAAACTTTGTTTCCCGCCCGTTCTACGAAGTCCATGCAGATTTTAAAGTCGAAAACGGTGAATATGCTTCCCGTTGGTTTGTGGAAGACTTTAAAAAAGATGAGGAAGATAACCAAAAGAAAGCCGAGAGAATTTGGACGCTCGAGGAAGCTGAAGCGATTAAAACCCGATGCGAGGGCAAAACGGGGAAGGTCGAAGAAAACAAAAAACCTTCGAAACAGGCACCACCGCAACTGTTCGATCTCACCAGCCTTCAACGCGAAGCTGGAAACAAGTTTGGTTTTAGTGCCAAGCGAACCCTCCAGCTCGCCCAGGCACTTTACGATCGATACAAATTACTTACCTACCCACGTACCGATTCTAAGTACCTTCCCGAAGACTACGTCGACACAGTCAAAGGAACCGTTCTCACCATCTCCCAAGGGAAACCAAACGAGACCCTCAATTCAACATTAGTCAACTCCGCGAAATGGCTGACCACTAACAACAAGATCATTCCAACCAAACGAGTCTTTAATACCAAAAAGGTAAGTGATCACTTCGCCATTATTCCGACCGGAAAATTACCACCCGCCAAGCTGGATGAAGCGGCTGCGAAACTCTACCAATTGGTTTTGCAACGGTTTTTTGCCATCTTTTATCCACATGCCGAATTTGAATTAACTCGCCGTATTACCCGAATCGGCGAAGACAGTTTCTTGACGGCAGGCCGGATTTTAGTCGTCCCCGGCTACCTCGAAGTCTACGGACGAAAACCGGGTGTTGCAGCCGACAAGGATGAACTCGTCTACGTTGCCGACGGTGAATCCGCGGAGAATTTGGCGATCGAAATGAGAGCCAACGAAACCAAGCCCCCCGCCCGATTCAACGACAGTACTTTACTGTCCGCCATGGAAACAGCCGGGAAACGAGTCGATGACGACGAATTGAGAGAAGCGATGAGCGACCGCGGGCTTGGAACTCCGGCAACGCGGGCCGCGATTATTGAGAACTTAATCCGCCAAAAATATGTATTTCGAAATGAAATAAACAAACGTGAACTTGTCGTCTCCAACAAAGGGATCGCCCTCGTCGACCTTCTTGACGAAATCGGCATCACCACACTTGGTTCGCCTGAAATGACAGGGGAATGGGAATTCAAACTCAAAGAGATGGAAGCAGGACGGCTTAACAAAGATCAGTTCATGAATGAAATCATTGAACTAACAAACGGTATCGTCGCCCAAACGAAGGA
>JAALLA010000014.1:0-2391 GCA_011087765.1 Pirellulaceae bacterium | reverse complement strand
ACAATTCTGAAACGCGAAATTCCGACCGAACAGGCGGTCAAATTATTTGTCGAAGGCAAAACCGATTTAATGCCCGGTTTTCTCTCGAAGAAGGGGCGTAAATTCGCCGCTCATCTAACCATCGACCGAGACAAAGGAAAACTCGGATTCGAATTCGCTCCTCGCAAAAATGCAAAAAAATCAGCCGAAGGTGACGAGGCTGAGACTGCAGTAAAAGCTCCAAAGAAAAAGGCTGCTAAAAAGAAAAAAGCAACCAAAAAGAAAACGACGCGTAAGAAAACGACGACTAAAAAAGCAAAAAAGAAGTCGACAAAAAAATCCCCTAAGAAGAAACCTGCTTCCACCGAACCTGTATCCGCAGAAAAGAAAAGTGAGTAAAGCCGGGAAACCAAACGGAGGGAGCCAAACCCATCCGCAGGTTGACTCGTTTAGGATATTTCATCGCATACGCTAACGTTTTTAACCAATTAATTGCTTGATAGCGTCCCACTCGACGCAACGATCTTCTCCAGAATTCGACTTGACTCGTTCTGCACCGATTGATATTTACCTGCTTTGTTTTTCGCAGGCCTTTATCGACGGAACCATAGTCCATTGTTTAGCCAATTCAAAAATTTCGCTCAAACTTGTACGCTCGCATGCGTGCTAGCGACAATTTTGAGCTGTCCACCCGTCGAAGCTCAACGGCCTAGCTTCAGTACTGCTGCCCTCCCCCAACAAACGGGAGCCGCGCCATCAGCCCTCAGCCAGCCACAAATTAACGGCTTCTCCGTTCCTCAGACGTTTAACCAACCCTCCCAATTCTCGAATCCACAAGGGTTGCCACCAACTTCTCCACCGATAATCAATTCACCACCAGCCGATCCAACGCTAAATCTGAACTTCCCGACGTTCAACCAGGGCGGTGGCCAAAACTTGCAAGGACAACCCCAACTTGGACAACCCATGTTTGGACAGCAAAATCAAATGACCCCGGGCGGGTATCCAGGCCAGCCGTCATGGCAACAGGACCCGTGGACTTCATTTACCGATGAATTCCTTCCCAAAGTGCTGGAGCACCCGCGAACTTGGAGCGTCTACATCCCGGGCGGAAGCGGAAACGAATTAAACATCAATACCATCGGGTTGGCGACCACGATCAACATTCCGAAATTTCTGAATGGTCCCTCCCCATTAAAAATTTCGCCAGGCTACATTTTCAATTTCTGGAATGGGCCGACAGGCCCTACTTTTGATTTGCCCGCGCAAGCCTACAGTTCGTATTTGGCGTTTGACCACATTACCGACCCCTCAAAGCGCAGTGGGTTGGAATCCAATTTCACTGTTGGTTTTTATAGTGATTACAAAAACACTTCGAGTAACGGACTGCGTCTAACCGGAAAACTTCTCGGATGGTCGAGACTGAATAAGTACACCGTCGCTAAATTTGGTGTTGAGTATTTTGACCGACTCGACATCAAGCTCCTACCGGCATTCGGACTCTACATGAATCCCAACGATGACATGAAACTTGACCTCTATTTTCCAAAAACAAAATTAGCCCACCGACTCCGCATCAACAACTACGATGCATGGGGTTACATTGGTGCCGAATTAGGCGGTGGCAGCTGGGCGATTGACAGGGCCAATGGCATGAAAGATCAAGCTGATGTCAATGATGTCCGGGCGTTCTTTGGAATCGAATGGATGGGCAGTTCACAGGTCACAGGCTTTCTGGATCTTGGCTACGTCTTTAATCGCGAAATTGTCTACCGCAGCTCAACGCCTAATCTCGATCTAAGTGATGCCATGATGTTGCGGTTCGGATTTGCCTTTTGAGCTTGAAAGGGACACCGGCATGGCACTAACTGAATCATCAATGGTCTCTCTGGGAACGCCACTTCCTGATTTCCGGTTGCCGGACACTGATGGAACATACTATTCCAGTGACGACTTTTTAGATCGTCCTCTTTTGGTAATGTTCATTTGCAATCATTGCCCGTATGTGAAACACATCGCCAACGAATTAGCACTTTTAAGTCGCGATTATGCACAAGCGAGACTCGGTATGGTCGCAATTCAAAGCAATGATATTGATCAGTATCCAGACGACCGACCTGAGCTGATGCACGCCGAAAAAGAAAAACGCGACTATCGTTTCCCGTATCTGTTTGACGAATCTCAACAGGTCGCGAAAGAATTTCAGGCGATTTGCACACCCGATTTTTTTCTCTTTGGCAGCGACCATCGACTTGTCTATCGCGGTCGACTCGATGAGACCCGACCTAACCGAATCGCCTCAGGCGTCTATGATTCAACGGGACAAGAACCTCACGGAAGGGACTTGAGAGAAGCAATCAAGGCAACGATTGAGGGGAGTTCAGTTAACTCGCATCAATTCCCATCGGTTGG
>JAALLA010000174.1 GCA_011087765.1 Pirellulaceae bacterium | reverse complement strand
GCAGGGAGCAGGAAATAATGCACCGGTGATTGCCGCTAACCTTAATTGGTCCCGCTCATTATGAATTTGTTTAGTGCCAAAAAATTAAAGTCTCGTAAGATTGAAATTGCTCAATCTGAGATATCTGCGGAGAGTCCAGAGGTTCGTAGGCGGTTGGATCGAATTAGCCAGAACTACGATGAACTGGATTCGATTCTCGGGCAGTTAGAAGCCAAAATGAAGGCGGATGATCGACTGAGTGCTTTCGAAGGTGATGATGCGAACTTCGAATTAACGTTTGGCATTAAGAGAAAACGTAAGTGGCGATCTACGAAATCTAAATCGACCGGGCGTCCTCGAAAGCCTCGATAAGCACTGAAATCGAGTTGTTTTTTGATTTTGAGCCAATTATGCGGCTCCCTTCTTTTCAATCGGACTGGCTGGATTTCGCCCGCTTCGTCACAATGCATTTTTACTGAATTCGCTTTCTCACCATTAAAAGTGCATTGATCTCGATGGAGTCATTCCTAAAACTTGCGGGTGGTACGGTTATTGATCCGGTCTCAAAGATGGCTGGTGAGGTGAGAGACATTTGGATTCGGGGAGGCAAGATTGTAAGTCCTCCAACAGAATCCGTCGCGCACACGACGATTGATGTGTCCGGTCGCATTGTGATGGCGGGTGCCGTCGATATGCACTGTCATATAGCCGGTCCGAAGGTCAACACTGCCAGGAAAATGCAGTCCGAACAGCAGCGTTCTAACCCGCAAAGTCTCACTGCACTGGAGGACGGGATTCTACACAGTGGCTCGCTGGGTAGTGTGCCGAGTATTTTCACGACTGGATATCGATACACGGGACTTGGCTACACCACCTGCTTTGATGCTGCAATTCCTCCTTTAGCGGCGCGGCATGCGCATTTTGAATTTGAGCAGATACCCAATGTCGATACTGGCTTCTTTACGATGGTCGGAAACAACCATTACCTCATGGATTGTATTGCGAGAGGCGATGAGTCGGGATTGCAGTCGTTTCTTGGGTGGCTAATGAACCGGGTTGGCGCGTTTGCACCGAAAATTGTGAATCCCGGTGGAGTTGAGTTGTGGAAGCAATCTCGAAACGGTAATGCGCGGGACTTAGATCAAAAGGTGGACGGGTTTGGGGTGACGCCTCGTCAAATTATTCAATCGGTTACACGGGCAGCCAATGCTTTAGACTTGCCTCATCCGGTGCACATACATACCAATAATCTTGGAATTCCCGGTAATTGGGAAACCACCCTTGAGACTTTAAAAACATTGAACGGGATGCGGGCTCATTTAGCGCACATTCAGTTTCACAGCTATGGAGGTGGCTCAGAGGAAGAGACTTCACTTTGTTCCAAGGCTCGAGTGTTAGCAGAATACGTCAATGCGCATCCGGAACTCACGGTTGATGTCGGGCAAGTTTTGTTTGGGGAGACGACAAGCATGACAGGTGATGGCCCACTCGGTTATTATCTTCAAAAAGTTAGCGGTAAGAAATGGTATTCCGCGGACACAGAACTGGAATCCGGATGCGGTGTGTCTCCTATTGAGTACAAGAACAAGAATTTCATTCATGCCTTGCAATGGGCAATTGGTCTTGAGTGGTATTTGCTGGTTGCCGATCCTTGGCAGGTGGTAATGAGTACGGACCATCCTAACGGAGGTAGTTTTTTAGCGTACCCCCAGATTATTCGCCTCTTGATGGATCGAGAATTTCGACGAGAGATGGTCGCTCAATTGAATCCTGCCGTGTTGAAGCATTCATGTTTGGCCGATTTAGATCGAGATTACACCTTAAGTGAAATCGCGGTGATCACTCGCGCGGGCCCCGCAAGAATCTTAGGGCTGAACCGGAAAGGTCATTTAGGGGTAGACGCGGATGCAGATATCTGTGTTTACGAACCCAATTCCAATTACCAGCGAATGTTCGAATTACCTCATATGGTAATTAAAGGTGGCAGGGTCTTGGTCGAAGATACGGAAATTCGCCAAACCGTCGAAGGGAAGACGTTGATGGCAAATCCCAATTACGACCGGCATCGGAATGAGTCGATTGAAAATTGGTTTTCCAGTCACTACTCGCTTCAAAGTGAGCACTACGGAATACAGGACGGTAATGCGTTTCGCCGGCAGTTTGAATCAGTTGCACCGCCTGAGGAATCTGATTCTTGAGCCAATCGCCAATAACGCAGCTAGGAAATCTTTTTGTGCCGCTTGAATTAAATTGAGATCTTCGGCCGGTTCATTATTTAATTCTTCTTTCAAGCGTTCGATTAGCGCTTCGACTTGCCGCTGGATCTGTTGGGGAGCCGTCACGATCAAACAATTGCAGACGGGTTGGTAGATATAGCGAACTTTTTCGGAGTTCAGTTGTGAGCCTAAAGTTTCAATAATTAATCGTTGAAATTGAGGCGCTGGAAGTCGGGCTGGAACCAAGCCGTTCAAGGCGTAAACCTCAAGATCGATCAAACGAGCTGAGCGATCGTAGGTGGTAATCATCAGGGTTTTGTCGTCGACAGCGGTGTAAGTGAGGTTCATGGATCGAGTTAATTCCTCAATCGTCTGCTGCACTGTGGATTCGACGACATTGCCCGGGATTGAGGTTTGTGGCCCCCAGCCGTCGCTCAAGAGAGCGTTGAAGTCAGGGATCGTCGTGATGCCGGTGTGCTCACTAAGGCGTTCTAGAAAAACGGTCATTTCAGATTGGACTGATTGTTTCAGTCCGGAATTTTTGGCAAGCCCGGGTTCAAGTTGTTTCCATTTAGACGCCAAGATGTTGTTTGCCGTTTGATCGGCCGAATTCTCCTGGAGTTTTAGCGATGCGTTTAGCTTGGCCAGTAGTTTTTCAACTTGATTTTGAACCGGCTCGCTGCAGTTGACGACAAGCTGATTGTCTTGAACGGCGATGGTTGCCGGGTCGTTAGCGACAGCCCAAGACTCGGGTGCGATGAGAACCTGAATCTCAGAGATGAGCTGAAGTCTGAAATCAGGGTTTAACGCAATAACGGCTGGAAAATCAAAGGTCTTTTGAGATTTTTGATTCGCGGGGAAAACTCCAACAGAAATTCCACCGCCTTCGACTTGGTATTGCATCTCCAGCGGAGCTAGTAGCTCATCCAGAGTTTCTTTGAGCGAGGCATTTGATTTTTCGAACTTGATTTGAGGATTAGGAGGCATGCCTGCTGCTGTAATTGAGCGGGCGTCAATCGTTATCGGCAATCCCGACAGTGAAGAAAGGTCGCTGAGAATTCGCTGCAGGTGAACCGGGTTGTCAAATTTTATACCCGGAACGAATAGTTCAAGCTGTTCCTCAATTTCTACCTTGGGGAGTTCCGGTTTGCTGATTACATATTTGGGAATTCCAATGTTCTCTCGGGTGCGAATGGCCGCTGTTAGATCTTTGAATTCCAGAAGTGAAGTGCCGGCGCCCGCAAGTAAGTCGGATAGGTTGCCAAGATCATTTTCGAAGGCCTCAACCATGCCGATTTGGGTTTTTGGGGGAGGATCCTCGGTGGGTTCAATATCCAATGGAGATTCGGGCGATGGCTCCGAGAACGGGCTGGCCCCGGATAGTTTCGGAGGTGCTTCCATCTCTTTGATTTCTTGACCGTTATCCGCTCCATTTTCCTGATTGGGGTTGCCGACTTCACCAATCCCGGGGGCGCCCATCTGCTGAAGCTTGGTTGGCTTGCCACCGACATTGTTAGCTGGTTCGGCGGCTTGCGCATTGTTATTCGGGATTGGGTTGTTCGCGGTTTGGTCGTCGCCGGCATTCGGACGGGCCTCGATTACAGGGGGGGCATCACCAACATCTGGATTAACCTGGTTTTCGACGGGAGCCTCGGCAAAGGGCCCAACATCAACTAAGTCCGTTTCATCGAGCATGCCTTCGGGTTCATTTACTTCGGCGACCGGATCTAAATTAGGCAATGGCTCGGAATCGGTTGCATTTGCAGTTTCAGAATTTTTCGAAGATGCGTTGAGGACAATCGCAACGCAAACTGCGGAAAGCAAAAGTATCGTTGCTAACCCACCAAATAAAACAAGTAAAAATGTTTTGCGACGCCGAGTTCCTTCTCCCGTCCATTGTTCATTTGGGAGCACTGCCCCGTGTACTAATTGGCTTGAATCGTGTTGAGATGCTTCCGCTGGATTGGCATTCTTAGCGGGCGATTGTCCAGCGACATTTGAGGAATGCGCTGTGTTGGCCGATGCGGGTTCGCTTGGGGAGTTCACAGGAGGTAAGGCGTCGGTCAGGAGATCTTCGATATCCTCAAAATTACCATCACCGGCGACTGCGGATTCATCCAGCCTTTCAGAAGAAATCTGTGAATCAGATTGTGATGGAGGAGGTGACCAGCCAGCCGGCGGAGTGACGTGCAACATCGTTCCGCATTTCGGACAGGCCAACAATTGCCCGACGGCCGACGCCTTGGTGACCTTTAAGCGAGCTGCACATGACTTACAGATGAGGGAAAATGGCTGCACCGGAAAACCTCGTCGAGTGAATTGAGTCGTTTATCGAACGGCGACGAAACGGATCATGATTTTTTTAAACGGTTCGCTGAACACTTGCATTCTAAGGTTTTCGTCGTCATTGCACACGCTATCTTTCAATCGAAATATGGAAAGCAATCGATTTACTTGTGTTTCAGTCGTTCTGCGGGTCGATCTGGAAAGTTCACTGGCAATTATCTGTCGACACTTAGCCAGCGACCAACCGAGTTGTGGATTCGGTGTGGTACGTGGGGAAAGGTCAAATTGAAGAGAAAATCAGGTGTTTTGCCGGTCGGTAAGAAGCGGGCAATGACCAAAACTTAAGTTGAATCAGGGGAGCTCAGGCACCTGAAACGCGGGTGGGATTTGATACGATTTGGCCGCAGCTGCGGCTCTCGTTGTAATCAAAACAGCCTTTTGACCCGGGTTCTCCGGATCGTCGCTAACGACCCAAATTAGCTTACACATTGGATCATTCGCCCCGGAAATATCCTTGGAAGGATTGGCGGCTATCATGATCGATGTCAGAATTTCAGCAACGCTTTTTTGTTCAATGACCAATTCGCTAGGACGTTGGTTTTTGGTGATGCCGTCTTTCTCGAGGTCCCCTCCGATCAGGCGAATGTTGAATTCAAAAGGAAGCTTGCCAAGATCGTCTTTAATTTCGGTTTGAAGGTCTGCAATGAGCACGTTCAAGTCGGGAGGGTTGGCGATATTCAGGTCTCGCTTCATTGCGAGAAGCTCGTCGAGTGTTTTAGGTCCCGAGTACACGGGTGCAACTGAGCCGCCAGTACCAGCGGAAAATGAGATCGCATGTTCGGTTGCTGCAATTAAATTGTGGGCCGCCATCGGGGGAAGCCAGCAGTTGGCAACCACTTGCCCATGTTCAACGTTCCAACGTAGATTTTTGTAAAAGTCGGCGAGCATCCCGCCATAGCGAATTCGGACCACATCCCAATAAGGGCTGGATGGTATTTTTGCGACGAACAGCATGATTTGGTCTCGCTGTTTTTTGAATTCGGCGGACATCATTGTTTGAAGATCCAACGCTTTTAAATCGACATTTTTGTCGAGTATCAATTCGCAGTAACACTCCCCGTCAAGGTGGAAGCTAACGAGTCCACCGCGGACTTCGTCGGGCATCATTATGCTCAGTTCTCGGTTGAGCAATTTTGCTCTGGGACCCATGAGACTTTGACCTTGATCGTTGAACAATGAACTACGGACAAAGAGCATGTTGACGTGGCGATCACGGTCGGTCCATTCCAGTAAATCACCCAAAGAGCCGGCGAGCATCGAGGCACCTAGGTTGAGCGCGACATCTTCAATCAGTTGTTTTTCACTAAAGGCAAATCGCGTGACTTGAGCTTCGGCTTTCTGTTCGCCAGCCGATTCCTCTTGGTCTTCGGTGGATTGTGCATCTACTGAAGCGACTGCTTCCGGAGCATCGGACGGTTCATCATAGATCAGATAATAGGCGGTTTTATCGTCGCTGGATGTATAGATTTCCTGCTGGTTTTCTAATTTTCGCAACGTGGGCCTGTTCCACGCCTGCATTAGACGAGATTTGTCGATGGGTTCCCGAAACTTGACGATAAAATAAGGTGAGTAGGTTAGCTCTCCGGTGTTCTGAAATGAAACCGTCAGCCGTTCAATGTTTTCAAGTTCAGCTCCACTTTGGTTTTGAAAGTTTTTAATGACCTCAGCCATGGACGGGCCAAGGCTCTGGAGTACCAGGTTGCCCTCGGCTGAACTCAAAAGTTCTGATAACCGAATTGAAAATAAGATTCTCGGTCCCGGCGGCAGGTAAGAAACGGCTAAGGGAGGACCGTTGGTTGGTGTTTCCCAAAGAGAGCGATCGTCATCTTCAATCAATTTTTGAACCAGAGTTGGGCGTAATTCAGGCGCGACGACGGTGTTGTTAGGCGGAGCTTCGTCAGTTGTTGTTGGGTTCGGTTTGGCTGGGTCGTTGGTATTTGTTTCGGTTTCATTGGGTATTATGTCAACAACGGTGGTTTGGGACGCGTTGTAAATTAGAAATGCGGTCACCGAGGATACTGCCAATAGGCCGGCGGCAATGGCGGCTGGTACTTTCCATTGATTTTTTTTGCGGCGTTGAGCAGCTTCGGCGGCGGCTTGGATTTTTTCACTGCGTTCAATGGAGCGTTCGGAAGAATTCTCCAGTGATTCTTCATCGTCTCCCGTTTCAATTTCCGGAATGGACTTTTCAGAAATTGGGGCCTGGCCAGGAAAGGCAGGGCTAAGTGACTTTCGAAAAATCAGTCGCGATTTGGATGGAGCGGCGGCAAGGGTTTCGATCTCTGTTGCCTTTCCCGAAAGCAATGCCAGCATGTTTCCGACTTGCTGCGCCGAGGTTGGGCGATCACCTGGTTGTTTCGCAAGCAACTGACTCATCAAAGAGGATAATTCATCGGGCACATCATATTTATCGAGCGCGGCTGGACGGCCGTTCAGGCAGGCTTTTTTCTTCTCTTCTAAATCGGGTTCTGAAAAAGGAGGCTTGCCGGAAATAATCCGGTACAGCGTACAGCCGACTGAATATAAGTCTTGAGCGATTGCCTGCTCTTCCGTCCAATCCATATCTGGATTATCCCACGCCTCCGGTGCAAGGTAGTCGAATTTTGATTCACTTCCTTTTTCGGATTCATCGGGAGTATCAAATTCTGAGTCGTGAGCGAGGTTGGCTCGAAGTTGAACCGCACCATTCTTAGCAATCCAGATGGTTCTGGGAGAAACCGCATTGTGGACAATATTGTTTGCGTGAAGCTGCTCGAGACCTTTGACCGCTTGAGCCATGACGGCACATGCTTTTTTCCAGGGCAGTCGCGACTTGCGGGGTAGTTTTTCCTGAAGGTTTACCCCTTTTGCTATTTGTGTGACGACGAAGCGATGGTTGGCAGCGGGCACCGATTCGAAGGTTTCTGCCAGGTTGGGGTGTCGAATTGGAACCAGTTGGGCTGCATGATTTTCAATATTTTCCCAGGTTTCCAAGTCTGAAGTTTCGGATCCTGGGATAAATTGTAAGAATACTGGGTAGCCTGTTTTTTTATGCTTGGCTTTGAACTGGTCGCGGAAAAAACCAGATTCAATTTGCTCGGTAACTACGTAATTGCCGTATTGGAACGGGCCGTTGTAGCCTGCCAGTAAAATTTTTGATTGGTAACGAGTGATCGCTTTTTTGCTGACGAGGAACTCCGCGAGAGAATCCGGATTTTTTTCTTCCGGGAATTCTGAAAATTCCGAGAATAAGGTCTGGGTCTCAGCGACTCCTACCAATTTGCTTTCGGTCAGGAGGTTCCAGAATTGATTTATGTCGATAGTCACGAGCCGCCTAATTAGAAAAAATCAGGTTACACCACAGTCTTGACTGTGATTGTTTTCGTTTGTCAGGGTAACTGCTTTTTAGTTGCCCTGATTGCGGTAATTTACCGATGTTATATTGTAGGTCAAAAATCAGGTAAATCGTAGTGTGTCAAACTTGTATAAATTGATGCAATAACAACAAGATAGGTTAATTGCGGTTAGTTCGTTACAGCTTGGATAGAATTCCAAGGGACCCCACCGCTTTTTTTAGATCAGCGAGCCTTAGATGAATTCGAATGTTGCAAATCGTAAACATATGAATGCCTATGAAACGGTGCTCCATTACTTTGAACGTGCTGCGGACGCATTGGATCTCCAGGAGAGCACGCGGCGATTGTTAAAAATGCCGAAACGTGAGATCACCGTCGAAGTCCCCGTTGAGATGGATGACGGGCGTTTGGAGACATTGGTCGGCTATCGTGTCCAGCACAACAATGCACGGGGGCCTATGAAAGGTGGTTTGCGATTTCATCCGGACGTTGATCTCGACGAAGTCCGGGCGTTGGCGTCCCTGATGACGTGGAAGACCGCCGTGGTAAATATTCCCTATGGCGGAGCTAAGGGTGGGATCTGTGTGGCACCGCGTGAATTGAGTCGAAAAGAAAACGAGAGAATCACGCGAAAATTTATTGATCAGATTCATGATATTATTGGACCTGATCGTGACATCCCTGCACCGGATATGGGGACTAACTCGGAGACGATGGCTTGGATTAGGAATCAGTGGGAGAAGTACCACGGATTTAATCCAGCGTGTATTACTGGAAAGCCCGTTGAGGATTACGGTGCAAAGGGGCGCGAAGAGGCAACCGGTCGAGGCGTCGGAATTCTCTCGTTCAAGATGTTAAAGCGTTTGGGAAGGTTGCCCAAAGATACGCGAGTTGTTATTCAGGGATTTGGAAACGTGGGATCGCATGCGGCGAAGTTTATGCATGAGTCTGAATTCAAAATTGTAGGCATAAGTGATATTAGCGGTGCTTACTATCGAGAAGATGGTCTCGACATTCCCGCAGCACTTCACCACGTGATAGAAAATCGGTCTCTCCAAGGGTTCGAAAACGCAGAGAAGATTACCAACGACGAATTACTGGAATTAGATTGCGATTTGCTAGTCCCAGCAGCGCTGGGCGGAGTCGTGACGATGGACAACGTCGAAAAAATCAGAGCAAAATACATCGTTGAGGGAGCAAATGGGCCTGTTGATGCCGATGCAGACCAACGATTGTTTGAACGCGGGGTCGCCGTGCTTCCGGATATTCTTGCCAATGCTGGTGGTGTAACGGTCAGCTATTTTGAGTGGGTTCAAAACCGACAGTATTACAGTTGGGATTTGAATCGTGTGAGGCAGCAACTTGATTCAATTCTGTCTTCGGCCTTTGAGGATGTCTGGCAGTTGGCAAACGAAAAAAATGTAAGTCTGCGGACCGCTGCATTCATGATTGCAATTCAACGGGTAAAGCGCTCGACGGAACT
>JAALLA010000173.1 GCA_011087765.1 Pirellulaceae bacterium | reverse complement strand
GAATCAAATAGCGTCATGCACAGCGCTACTGCGTCGTCTATTCCCATATCGCAGTCTATGATGACTTTTCGAGGCATCCGTCCCCCTGAATCGGCAAGATTTGCCTGAGTGGTGAAGCTTTTTCTTGTACCCTTGGAATTCTAGATGGACGAGCCGCAGCAAACAAGGGAAAAATATAATCTGCCTCCGCTTCCGGCGCTAACGTCTGCTAAACTTCATTAGTCCCAGTTCTTTGTCTCACCGCACGCCCTTCTACCCAATCGTTCAAACAAGGAAATTAAAGTGATCATAGAGTCGACCAAAATTGCGAAAAGTGGCCAGTCTCTTAATCGTGAACAGATGACCGAAGTCGTTGATGCAATTATGAAAGGCAACTGCACGGACGAACAAATCGAAGGACTGCTCGTTGCCCTTCATGAAAAAGGAGAGACGGTTGAAGAACTGGCCGGTGCGGCAAGCGCTTTGAGAATGCACATGAATCCGATTGAGACGCGACGGGAAAATGTCGTTGATACCTGTGGCACGGGCGGGGGGAAGTCTGGAACATTCAACATCAGCACCGCCGCTGCAATCGTCGCTGCCGCCGCTGGTGGTTCAGTTGCCAAACACGGGAATCGCAAATCCACCAGTAAAACCGGCTCCGCAGATGTCCTCACCGAACTCGGGGTCAACATTCAGTGCTCCAACGCCACGGTTAAAAAGTGCCTTGATCAACTTGGGCTATGTTTTTGTTTTGCCCCTTTGTTTCACCCGTCCGTAAAACACGTGATGAATGTTCGCAAAAAACTCTCTCATCCAACGATTTTCAACCTCATCGGCCCCCTCTGTAACCCGGCCAACGCCCCCTTTCAGGTCCTCGGGGCGGGCCGCGGTGAAACCCGCCAACTACTGGCAGAAGCACTTGCCATGCTCGGCACAAAACGCTCAATCGTCGTTCATTCCCGAGACGGCTTGGGAGAGATCTCCGTCTCCGATATTACAGATGTCTCTGAAGTCCAGGGGAAGTACATTACCGAGGGTACACTGGCGCCCAAGGATTTTGGCATCACCCCCGGCAACCTCACACTTCTTTCGGCCAGCGACCCAGCGGAAAGTGCCGATAAAATTCAACGTGTCCTTGCGGGGCACAGCGGCCCAACCCGCGACATTGTGATTGCCAATGCGGCGGCCGCTCTCTGGGTGTCAGGCCTGTGCGATGGACTCGAATCAGGGGCAGAGCGAGCCGGCAGAGCGATTGATAACGGCCAAGCGACCGAAATGCTCGAAGAACTCAAGGAATTGACCAATAAAGACTAGTGCTATTTTCGTGAACTTAACAAAAATAGGCGAGTTAGACCTATCGAGGGGCCGATTGGATTGGTACCCTTGTAGCTCGTTTAATTTATGTAATTGAGGTGAAAATCATGGCAAAGCCAAGTCACAAAGTAAAAAAAGCCAATCACGGCAAACGTCCTGCTAACAACCGTGGACGCAAGGCAAAAAACAAAAAGATCAAAACTCCATAGATCTAGACTTATTTCCGCACACTCGTGTGCGGAAAATCTGGAATCATTAAAAACGGCATCGCTGCCGTTTTTTTTGTAGCTATTGGGATACCCTTTCATGGTTCCAGAAACGACCCTACTATTGAAATCAATATTGCATCTCGCGATTCCTGCAACATTGCATCCTCTCACTGCCTTTACCCGCTATCAACATTATGGGCCGACGCACATTACCCAAACTCGACCCGTCCGTTGACTTCCGTCAACACATTACTGAAGTTGACGATCTTAAGACTCCCTTCTGCCCGCAAAGCCTCTTTGCCGAGACTTCAGATTTGGAAATTGAAGTTGGAAGCGGAAAAGGATTATTCGTTCTTAACGAATCCGAACGAGTCCCTAATCGCAATTATCTCGGCAACGAAATAGCAAAAAAGTATTGTCGCTTTGCCGCATATCGACTGGCTCAAAAAGGACGAAGCAATGCACACATGCTTCGTGGTGACGGCCTAAAACTCTTCCGCGAATTGCTTCCGAGTGAGTGCGCCGTTGCCGTCCACGTCTATTTCCCCGACCCTTGGTGGAAAGAGCGTCACCGGAGACGCCGAGTGATGCAGGAGGGGTTTATTGGTGATCTGCAACGCGTCCTCGTTCCCGGCGGTATCTTTCACTTCTGGACCGATGTCGAAGAGTATTTCGAAGAAACGGTCGGACTCATGAAGGAACATTCAGACCTCTCCGATCCCATCCATGTCCAGGAAACGGCAGCCGAACACGACATGGACTATCGGACACACTTTGAAAGACGCATGCGTAAGTACGACCACGACGTGTTTCGAGCTCAGTTTCACAAGTCCTAATGCCGCGGAGGTGGGAATTAGGACAGTCCTAAATCGACGGCGCGATCGCCCGATTCGCTAATGACTGAGGGATCCGCTTCTTGGCGATAGGAGTCATGATCCAACTGGTACAACTTCTGCCCGACAGGCGTTGGATAATCACAATTGATGCAAGCTTGACAAAGGCCGTCACTTGGAATCCCAATCGCGCGCGCGACCGACTCGATCGGGAGATACCTGAGCGAATCACATTCGAGAGAAGCCGCCATCTCATCCTGAATCGCATCGGTTAACAATTCACCTGGCGGATAGAATTTTGGGGCAAACAACTGCTTAATCGTCGACATGTCGATACCGTAGTAACACGGCGCAACAATCGGCGGGCAAGCAACGCGAACATGAATCTCGCGCGCACCACCTTCCTCACGAATTCGCCTTAGCAAAGCTTTCATTGTTGTCGAACGAACAATGGAATCTTCGACTAAAATAACGCGTTTCCCTTCCAAAACTTCCCGGAGCGGGGTGTATTTGATTTTCGCCCGCTGGGCCCGTGTCTTCTGGGAGGACTCAATAAATGTTCGCCCACTGTAACGATTTCGTATTAAGCCTTCGCGGGAAGGAACCTTAAGATGAAACGCCATCGAATCCGCCGCGGCCTTGCTCGTGTCCGGAACTGGCACGACTATTGTATCTTCATCAATTTCTATCAAACCGCACTGCTGCTCTTGAGCCGCCAGCTCTTTTCCCAACTCGGTGCGTGTCGTATATACTCCGCGGTCATCGAGCGTACTCGCCACATTGGCAAAATAAATCCACTCAAAAAAGCAATGGGCGCGACCGGGATTGTCAGCAAACTGCTCAATCTTAATTTCACCATCAATGATCGTAATCGCATGCCCCGGCTTGAGTGATTTAATCTCACTTCTTTTAAAACCGAGGTTCAACAGAGCAACACTCTCGCTGGCCGCAGCAAACATCGCCCCCTGGATGGCGTAACACATCGGTTTAATCCCGAGGGGATCTCGGGCAATCAGCATATCCCCCTTCGCATTCAGCATGGCCAGAGAATAGGCCCCGTCCAGACGCTTGGAAACATTACGAATCATCTCGACCAAACAATCAGAATCCTGCACCTCCAATTGGCGGCTTATCTCATGCATCAAAACTTCAGTGTCAGTCTGCCGAACCAAGTGGTTGTCAGCGTCGCTAAGTATATCGGCAGCGAGTTCAGGATAATTCGACAACTGGCCGTTGAAAGCAAAGGTGAACCACTTTCGCATATTGAAATGGTGAATCTCAAAGGGCTGTGCGTAACTTCGATCGTCTTTTCCGCAGGTCGCATAACGCACGTGCCCAATGGCCGCTGGGCCCGCGTACTTTTCCATTAAACTCGTCGCTTTTGCAGCATGAGAAAGCCGGAAGGCCTCCTGCACGCTTCCCAACTCGCGATACGTATCGATCAGTTGGCCGTTCTTAGGGTTTGAATGGAAACGCGACATCCCAGCCGAAAGTTGCCCCCGGTTTTGCATATCCAGCAACATTCGAGGAATGAGCGACGATGCCTGATCTACGCCTCCCGGGCAAAGATCACTAACTGGTTGGTTGGGGAGGTGATAAATTGCGGCAACGCCGCACTCGTGATGGAGTTCGCTCATCGAGGTTTCCAAGTGCCAGAATCGAGGTTAGAACGAATTCTAGTGACGCATAATCAATCTCACAACCGCCGATTTACAATCTAGGTCTCGCTGGCTCTGACACATTTCTAAATTGACGCTAGAATATGGCCGATTGCTTAATTTATCTATCATTTTTTTATTACCGGAGGATCTGATGCCCGCTTTCGAAAATTGGATTGCGAAGCGTACCCTAGGGTTTGATTCCAGCGGAATCCGGCGCATGTTCGATCTGGCCGCGAAACTGAAGGATCCAGTCAATCTTTCGATTAGCCAACCCGATTTTGACGTTCCCCCCGCAGTAAAAACAGAACTCATTCGCGCCGTCAATGAAGGCAAAAACGGCTATGCCGCCACGCAAGGGATGCCTGTTTTACGAGAAAAACTTCAAGCTGAAGTCGATTCTCAATTTGGACACGACGACCGGGAATTGTTCGTCTGCTCGGGAACCAGTGGCGGGCTCTTCCTCGCCGTGTTGGCAACCATCAACCCGGGCGACGAAGTTATTTATTTTGACCCGTTTTTTGTGATGTACCCCGCGATGGTTGAAATGGCGGGAGGCAAGAGCGTCAAAATCAGCACCTACCCTGATTTCAAACTTGACATCGAAAAAGTCAAAGCGGCGATCACCCCCAAAACCAAGATGATTATTTTAAACAGCCCCTCCAATCCAACGGGGATCTGCCCCACCGCAGAAGAAATAAAAGCTGTGGCTGAACTGGCGCACGAACGCGGCATCTGCTTGGTATCGGATGAGATTTACAGCAAATTCACCTACGACGAACCGCATATCTCGGCGGCAACCTACAACCCCAACACGATCGTTATCGATGGATTCTCCAAAACCTATGCGATGACGGGCTGGAGAGTCGGTTACGTCCATGGCCCCGCGGAACTCATGCAAACCCTGTTAAAAATCCAGCAATATACTTTTGTTTGCGCGCCACAGCCCGCGCAATGGGCGGGCGCCGCCGCAATGGACGTCGACATGTCACCCTATGTCGCTACCTACAAAGCCAAACGCGACCGCATGCTCGAAGGCCTGAAAGACGATTACGAGATCGCAAAACCCGGGGGAGCGTTTTATCTATTCCCAAGATTACCGTGGGGAAACGGGCAAGACTTCATCGAAGAAGCAATCGCCAACAACATGATGGTGATCCCAGGAAACATCTTCAGCGATGCCGATACGCACTTTAGAATTTCTTACGCCGTCGACGATGCCGTAATCGATCGGGGAATTGAGACGTTATGCAAAATGGCACGCAACCCGCCGAAGTAACACAATGCAGTAAGTCCATGTTGCCCAACAACCGAATCACAATGGTCGCTTAAAACCCATAGGCTGGCTGAACGGGGCCTCCACCTGGACGCTTGCTCCGAAACGGAGACCCCTGCGCAATCACGGCCTCAGACTTTGGTTGCTCAAAACCGGGAGGGCGACCGCCAAGAATAGGTGGAGCTAAATCATCACTCGGAAAGGGATCGTGCTGGATCGCGTTGGAACGCTGTTGGCCAATGGTGCCCTGCGGCCCCCAATTCGGCTGGACTCGACAACCTGCAGAAATGAGCACGATTACCCCGAGAACCCAAAACACTCTCGGCGCAACACAACGAATATTTGTTAATCGATCTGCCATGGAACCCGCCATAAAATCAAATCACTGACCGCTAAATCACTGAATTCTAATTCTGAACTTTAATTCTGAATTCTCTCAGCGGGAACTTTAGAGTCAGCACAAGATTTCGGCAATAGCTTCCGTTTGATAGCACCCCCCTGCCCCACGATCAGCAGTTGGGGATCGTAATCTCTAACAATTCGGCACCTTGATCGCCTGGCTGAAGAGTTGTCGCCCCGAGACAAGCCGGCAGTAATGCAGTGTCAGCCAGCCTCAGCGGTTCTGTGCACGGATCTGCACTTAATTGCAAACTTCCCTCCGTTACCGCAAGAATCCGGCAGCGACCGTCTCCACCTACTTCAATGGGGCTGTTGATAAACGCCCGATTCATTTCAAACTTCTCACAGGCCACCAAACGCTCCCAGGGAGTCCCTGCGATCGAAACGGGCACCTGAGGGACAACGGAGCCACGTGTAAAATCGGTGGCTTCGATCGAGCGTTCTATGTGCAACGGCCTCGGATTCCCATCGGTCCCGACTCGCCCCCAATCATAAACGCGAAATGTTGTGTTACTCGCCTGTTGAATTTCTGCGATCAACAACCCCGCGCCAATGGCATGAAGTGTCCCGGCAGGAATAAAAACGCAATCCCCTTTGGACGGCGTGAAGTGGTGTAATTTCGATTCAACGTCACCACTTTCAATCGCTAACCTAAATTCATTTTTTGAAACTCCGGTTTTCAAGCCGGCAAAGATCTTAGCGCCGGGCTCAGCGTGCATCACATACCACGCCTCAGTTTTTCCTAAATCGGGCGGAACCAGCGATGCCCCCATCCGGTCGTCCGGATGCACTTGTACCGAGAGGTTTCGGTTCGCGTCGAGAAACTTCAACAGCAATGGAAATCGAGCCCGCAACGAATCGGGAAGCCGATCAGCGGTTGTCGAGGAAAACAATTCCGGACCTAAGATTTCATTCCCAAACTTGCCTATCAAACGGCTTAATGTCCAACCGGCGAGATCGCCCTCGCGAACGACACTTTGAGCATCCCCATGGTCGACCACTTCCCAACTCTCTGCCGCCGCCGCTTCACCGATTGGTTTGTTAAAAACCTCACCCAAACGGCGCCCGCCCCATACATAGCGTTGAAAAATTGGTTCGAAGCGCAGCGGATACAAATTTCAAATCCTCGTCTATCGATGAGTAAAACGGGCATCGCGCAGACGCCCGCCTGAATTCAATTACTACCTCACGTATTTCGGCTGATGGCAACAAGCCAAGCCTGCATGACCCTTACGAATCACGTGACCGTACATGCGACCCACCTCCACTCGGGAGCAAGCGGTAAACAACAGGCAAGCAACATTGTTGACGATGCCTGTCCATGTTAACATCGTAGGGACGCCAATGGGTGATTTGAAATTAGGAAAATTCCTATTTCACAAGCGTCCTTAAAGTTTTCTCACGATCAATGCACTTCGGCTTCGGACCTTTCGAATATGAATTTTCGCCAATCTAACGAAGATTTATTTGAGTCAAGCCGGATGTCCTTTGGTGAGCATTTAGAAGAACTTCGCAGCGTTCTCGTTCGGGCTCTGATTGGCGTTGCCATTGCCAGCGTTTTCGGATTTTATTTTGCCGACCAGGTGGTTGAAGTTCTAAAAAAACCACTCGTTGAGGCGATCCTTAAATTTGACCTCGAGGACGCCTCCGACGATTTGGTAGATCGCTATGGATTTGTGCCACCTGAATACCTTCCATGGATGCAACAAGACCAACGAATTCCTAAACAAGTTCAAATCAGCCCCGCTGAACTCGCGCTCGCCTTGAAAACTGTCATTCCAGACTTTGCGGAAAAGGTCAACCTAGACCCGTTTGGTTTCCGAGCCAACCATTTCCGATCCGATCAGCTCGCGAATCTATGTAAACGACTCACTGAGCCCTCCGACAGCAATTCTCCCAGCGTTGAGAAAATTGCTGCGATCAACGAATCCCTTACAGCTGAAGATCGCAAAACGCTCGCAAACATCGCTTCGCAAACAACGACCAGCTCCGAAGATCTGGCTCAGGTTGTTCTGATTTTCAATCATCTGATTCAAGATCAGGCGATCCACCAGTCTGCTGCCTTTGACGATCTGCTTGAACCGGAAGAACCAGAAGGGCTGTGGGCCATGCTTGAACCGCCCAAAACCAAACCACTGGCCAGCGTTCGCGAGCAATTAAACAAAGAAAATGATCCCGTTCTTACTCAACGTTTAAATCGCGCACTCATCACCTATGTTTTCAGCGAACAAATGCCCCCTTTCAAAGCGGACTTGGTTCCAATTGAAATCTGGGAAAGTGGAGAATTTGAACCACTCGCACTCGGCGTTGCCGAACCTTTTACGGTCTGGCTGAAAGCAGGCCTGTTTACATCCCTGATCTTATCAGGACCATGGATTTTCTTTCAGATTTGGTCTTTCATCGCCTCTGGACTCTATCCTCACGAACAAAAATATATTCACGTCTTCTTGCCCATCAGTATTTTACTATTTGTCTCGGGCGTTCTCCTGGCATTCTATTTTGTATTCCAACCGGTTTTAGGGTTTCTGTTTTCATTTAACCGATCAATGGGTATCGCGCCAGAAATGCGCATCAACGACTGGCTCAGCTTCGTTATGTTCCTCCCACTGGGATTCGGACTGGCATTTCAGCTTCCCTTGGTGATGCTGTTCATGAATCGAATTGGACTCTTCACGGTGGAAAACTACCTGAGTAAATGGCGTGTAGCAGTTCTTGTCATTTTTGTTTTGGCGATGTTTCTAACCCCCGCTGATCCAATTAGCATGCTTTTACTAGCAATCCCGCTGACATTTCTGTACTTCATGGGAGTTGCGATGTGTAAGTGGATGCCTCATAACGAGAACCCATTTGGGGATGAGACCACCGCTGGAGTTTAAAAAGTAAATCGCGGTCGCTCCAAGTTGCTGTTTCAGTCAGCCATCTCTGAGTCTGTTCGAAACCTCAAAAAAAATGATATCGGGCTGGGTTTTTACACTTTCGCCAAGACTTGGGCATACGCATTTGATTACAATGCGAACTTGATCGTGAGCCTTGTTACCGAGAAATACAAAATGAAAATGAACCTCTTTCGCCTCAATCGGTCTTTGAAATTCGTCATACTTGGCGTCACCGCGGCCTACCTGCCACTCCTATGCTTTATGTCTCCGTGCGACGCACAAGACAAAAGCTCTGCCGAAAACAAAGCGATCAAGCAAGTGGAAGACAGCGGAGGTCGCGTCTTGAAAATATCAGCCGCTGACGATTCCCGGGAAGTCAGCTTTTACCTCTCAAGCAAACCCATTGGTGATGCCCAATTAGCCGGCCTCAATTCGATCTCAAACATTATCTGGCTCAATTTAGCCGGCACCGAAATCTCAGATGCCGGTCTAAAACAACTTGCCAGCCTGCCTCACCTTCAGAAACTCCATTTAGAACGGACTAAAATTGGTGACGAAGGGCTCAAACATCTCAAAGCCGCCTCGCAACTGACTTACCTCAACCTCTACGGGACGCAAGTCACAGACGCTGGCCTAAAACACATCCAATCACTTCCTAAATTAGAAAAACTATATGTTTGGAAATCAAAGGTAACCGAAGCAGGTATTGCCACACTTCAAAAAAACAGACCTGAACTCATGGTCGTTGGTGAATTGAAGCTGAAACCCGTTGTTGTCGAGCCTCCCAAGAAACCTGAAGCAAAGAAACCTGAAGCAAAGAAACCTGAAGCAAAGAAACCTG
>JAALLA010000172.1 GCA_011087765.1 Pirellulaceae bacterium | reverse complement strand
GTGTGACCAGCGAATCATAAACTAATCGCTTTACATCGATTGAGGATGTCTCAATCTCGTAAGGAACATCACTTTCATCCAGTCGATCCTGTAACCAACTAAACGTGTCAAAAAAATGGACAACGAGCCATACCGGTTGATTTGCGTAGCGATTCGATTTCAATGTGCTTTGAAGTGAATTCCATAACGATTCACGCGTAAAAGCATAGGCATCATCAAAGTAAGTAAATTGACGCTTGCCGAATAAGACTTTCCAAATACCCATTTCTTTATTCTAGAACGATTCATCTGGCTATAAAAGTCGTAATCGACTTCGGGAGAACTTAACGTAAAATTTGGGCCGAACCCTGACTGATATTTTTGGGGTGTCGATAGATGGGCGTATCTATGGAGCGTGGCTCTCCACCCTCCAGTGGCTTATCTTTACCGGTCGACGGTGTCATCTGTTCAGACAACGTGCTTTGGGCTCCCCCCATACTCAAAGCAGCAACTGTTTGCGATGGCTTGGAATTAATCGCATAGGTGGAATCAGCGATTTTCTCGGCACCTATTTTAGAATACTGATTTCCATTGGTTGTCAAAGCAATTTTGTTGCTTCCATCACCTACCCACTTAATCCAGGAAGTCTGTAACTCAGATAAATCTTTATAGCCGTAGAATTCCGCCGTCACCTCATTCCACCCCGCAGTACCGCGATTCATCTCATCCTGCTTCAGTCCTTTCCCAATGTAGTCAACAAACCTTTGCTTACCACCTTGATAGATTAGAAATTTCGCTACGCTGTAGCCCTGTGCGTAGAGCGGAAGAATTTGACGAGGATAAGATCGCATTACAAACATCCGATTAAACGGGATCCCCATAGATGGCTTAGAATGTAAGAACTCCATCAGCAATTGGTGATTCTTGTTTTTCTCGAACTCATGCTCAACCATCGTGCACGCACCTTCATCGGCCCACCTCGGTAGCGGCTGCCCAAAATGCGTTGCAAATATAGTATGTGTAATCTCGTGAGGCAGAACCGAATCTAGGATTCGCTGATAGGGGCCCCGAATCTTCATCTGCCATTCAATGGGATACCCGCGTCCGTTGGATTGATCCACAAACGCAAAACTGGTTTCGCCACTCGAGGCGCCCCCTAGCTCCACTTCGATCGGGCACTTCTGACTCCAGGGAGCCAATTCTCGACCGGTCCATTCAATTGCTAAAGACTTACGATATGCTTCAGCTCTCTGACTGACCTGCGTGGCTAAACGATAATCCGAAGCATAAACAACGAAATTTGTACTCTCGACTCTTCCTCGCGACTGCCCGCGCCCATCAAAACCACTGGCTATTTCAGAAGCGGCGAATCCAAGCACCAAACTAAACAGACAACAAACTTGAATCAGTCGCACGCTCATGCGCACTCCCTTCCATGGTGGTGAGGCTAAATATTCCAGCGTTCCGATCCTTCGGAAACTACCTCTCGCCCCCGCTAAAGATTCCTCTCTAATGAGTCGAGCTTCTCATCGAACTTACCCAAACAACAGGTCGCCGAATTGCCTATAAACTAAATCAAGTACCGTTGATAACCTACCCTGATTTCTTGGTCGCTGGCATCTGGTGCCGCAAGTGAAAGTAAATACATACTAGACACAACTTCTGACGCTAGCAGTTCATAAAGAAGAATTAGCCAACGTCTTCGACAAACCGGTTCACCGCTAAGAATTTAATAGTGTCAATGAAGCACGAAAATCCAAGCACAAAAAAAGCCGATGATTTTTAGCAAACCATCGACTTATCTAAATTGAAAACATCACGCCAAACAACAATTATTGCGTAACTTGTTTGTTCCTCACTCTTCAAAAATATTCGTAGCATTTCCATCGTCGCGTTGCATCGCGTTTTTATAAACATCGAGGTCGACATTGCGTCGAATAAAATGGACTGAACCATCGACAAAGACCATATTGACTCCGCCAGGGTGGGCAGACCCAAACCGATAGTCAGCACTGTTTGCCTCTCGATCGGAACAGGGCAACAGATCCCCCCACCGAACAATATCCCAGTCCCAACCAGAAGTGTAACCTTCATTGTCAGCTGTACTGAATCGATCATAATCCATGGGATTAAGAGCCTTCTCGCCGGCGAGAACGGTATTGGAAGACCCATCAGTGACGGAACCAAAAGTTACTTTGGGAGCAAAACCGCCTCTCACAATCACACCGCCATTCTTGCCATCCCCCCAATTACCGAGCCCGCCTCCGTTGAGCCTTAACCCAGCGTTTCCAGCGTAATCATTGACTGCCCGACTTCCTCCCAAAACCGTGGGTGGGCGACGTGAAGCACAAAAATAAGCGGGAACCGGCGTCCGTCTCACGATTGCATTATTGGGTTCTTCATAAAGATTATTTTGCTCGATGAAGGGTAGAATTTGATAGAGCCAACCCCAGTTTTGATCGGGCGCCATCCGAGGAACGCCCCCTTGCTTTCTTCGCCCAGACCACCAGTTCTTGCCTCCGTCAGGAAACAACTGCAAAGAGCTTTCATAATCGTGTACCGCAATTCCGATTTGCTTTAAATTATTTGAGCAAGCCGTCCGTCGGGCGGCCTCGCGGACTTGCTGCACCGCCGGCAACAACATTCCAATCAAAATCCCAATGATGGCAATTACCACTAATAATTCTACTAAGGTAAAACCCCTACTTCGTGAACCGGTCATAGATTAACTCGCTGCTGAATAAAAAAATTAATGAACTCAGATCTCTCGACTCACCGATCACTCCGGATCAGTCAATTCGGCTGGGGCAACATGGCCCGAGGGAAACTCAGCGTCCTGGAATTCAGACGCCGACATCGCGACTACCCCCATTGATGTCATGACCACCCACTGGTCATCCAACCCGGACGCCTCGTGGCCAAGTACAACATTGCCGCCCGACTGAAGATCAGGCTTCACTCCCCAGAAAATCACAAAGTCTGTACCATCTCTCGAGGAACGAAAGACATCTGGCCCCGTTAGACCGGCCTGCTCAAGGAGTGGTGCCAAATCGTCGGGCGATGCCGGCGCCTTGTTGTACTGCATTGAATACTGCAAATAGCACGATTGAATTGAATTCAACTGCCCAAATACATCGCCCTGTTGTTTGTCAGAAACAGGCGGTGCATCGCAACCGATCGTCATCAAAAAGCAGCAGACTAAAAGATGGCACAAGACCGCACCCGTGTAACATCGGTTTTTCATTTTAGATTCAAGGCTAAACAGCAATTTTGGAAGTGTTCGGAGTATCACCCAAAACGTTCACTATTGCAAATTTTTATTTCTTGCCCAGGAACCACCAAACCGTTCCGATTGGCTACCATCCACCCCGTACCCTGACAGATCACCCCACTAGCGGACGACAAGCCACCATTACTGGGCAACACCAGGAACCAATAAGATTCCGTTGGAAGAGTTTTTTAAAACCAGATGTTCCGTTGTTGACACTTAGTACTTTCCCCAAAGCCGGTCAAAATGAACACCAAACCGGTCCACTAATTTAACCTCATTCGTGACGATGAAGTTCTCTTCGTTGCGAAGAGCTGCACTGCGAGTCCAGTTGTAACTTCCCGTCAAAAGTCGCCTGCGATCAAAGAGAGCATACTTGTGGTGCATGTGATCAGGGTCTTTATCGGTACGCACTGGGACCCCCATTTCCTTGAGATGGTAAATATCGGAACCGAGGTCTTCGGCCTTTTCATCGTCCGTAATTATTCGAATAGCAACCTTGCGCCGATGCGCATCGAGGATAGCCGAAGCAATCCGATCATCCGTGATTGTGAATACGCAAATATCAATCGACTTGCGAGCGAGCATTAACAACGAAACTAACTTTGCGACACAATTGTCTTCCGGGCTAAAGAACGCCTCCGACTGCACATCGGACGACTTTGGTTCCAGCACCAAAAGCTTGACGACAGACTCTAGCCATTTTGTTATTTCTACTGCCTGTGGGCTCGTCAACTCTCCACGCGCCAACTCAAACGCCTCGTGACGCAAACTGTCTCGATCAGATTGAGAGCGTTCCGCCACTCGTTCCTTTAATGCCCGTTTCTCACCTCGCGTCATTCTGTAATCTTCGAGCGTCGCTCTCAAATCGGCTACAAGCTGTTGTTTATCCATCACTAGTCCCCTCAGAGCTTCGAAATAAATGACTGAAGCTTTGGTTATTTTTTTTGATACCAGGCTGGAGTGCCGAACCAGTCGTGCATCTCTTTTTCAAAAGGAGCAACAACCTCGGTCGGCTCTGGGAAATTACCGCGATCATTCGTCTCTACAATCCACAAATCTAATGCCTGTCGCATTTGCAACAACACCGCTTGATGTTCACTTGAATCAGATTCAGCCAAATTCTTGATCTCATGCGGATCACTCCAAGTATCAAACAATTGTTCCGGGGCAACCGTTGGCGCCATTAACTCAGCCGGAGCACCCGACAACTTACCCTCGGCCATCAACTTTCTCATCAACGGCTTGATCGGAAAACACTTTTCTTTGTATCGATTGAGCGATGTAAAATGCCGATCGGGATAGTAATTTCTTATATAGTGATAGCGCTCTCCACGGACGCTGCGAATGCGATTAACGGTCTCGTCAATCCGATCCCTTGCTGAGAATGCATACTTTCTCGGCGGCGGCAACTCGGTTCCCATGAATTTTCGACCCTGCATCCCCAATGGCGGAGTAATTCCAGCAAATCCAAGTGTCGTTGGTGTCAAATCGATCAAGCTGATCACTTGCTCATTCACTGTTCCTGCTTGATAACCGTTCGGCTTGGGGAAATTTACAGGCCAGTGAATAATCATGGGAACATGCAACCCAGTATCGTAACACCAGTGTATCCCCCGAGGTTCAATCCTGCCGTTGTCACCAAAAAACATGACGATCGTGTTATCCGAGAGTCCATCTTCTTTCAACTGGCCAAGTATCTTGCCAATCGATCGGTCCATTCCCGAAATTGAATTGAGGTAGCGCGCCCATTCCTTTTTGACAAGGGGATGATCTGGGTAGTAGGGTGGGGGAGTGACGTTTTCTTCGGTTGCAATCTTCTCATGCGTTTTCTCTCCCTTCCATTCTACGCGAGGCTGACGCCATGTCTGCCGATCGTAAATATCATACTCCGCCTCAAGCGTATTGACCTGAGCAAAAAAGGGCTGGTTTGATTTCAAATCTTCCCAGCGGCTTGAATCGTAAAGTTTCCCTTCTTCAACAAAATTCAAATCCAGTTTTCCCGAGCCAACGACTTCGTCTCCAATCGTCTTGATGTTCGCTGTAAAATATCCAACATCGCTCAGACGGTGCGTTAACGGCCTCACTCCTTTCGGCAATCGATAGCCGTCAATTCGATGGGAACGCATGTTATGCATGTCGGTCGTCGTCTGATACATCCCCACAAAAAAAGCACTCCGACTAGGAGCGCATACGGGTGACGTAGAGAACACTCGTGTGTACTTAACTCCATTGCTTGCCAGTTTATCGAGGTTCGGAGTACGAACGTTCTTGGCTCCATAACATCCCAAATCGAGCTTTAAATTTTCTCCCACAATCCAGAGAATATTTGGCTGATCCCCCGATTTCCCTGACTCATCCGCCAACAACTGCGTTCCCACCCTACCAGCGATTGTTAAAACGATTACACCGCAGAGAAAAAAACGAATCATAATGAGCTATCCTCTATTCAAAAACCAGCGATCCTGAACCCGGGATCAAGCGTAATTAAAATGCTCTACCTGATCCCAAAGCCCAAAAGCCCGAATCGCCATTGGTTGCGGGATCATTAACCAAGTCTCTAACACATCTTCATAAGGTCAAGAAAAATAATGATAGATGATGTAATTACCAACCTCAAATCTTAGTGTTGTTAGTTCGAATCAGACATTGGAATCCCGCCAAATTTTCACAAAGGCGTGAAACTGATTCGGCATTGTCGTTTGCGAACTCACAAGAATTTCTGAGTTCATGATACCACAGCGGGTAAAAGCACTGGCAACTCCCCGCGCTAATATTTCTCCGGTAAGTAACCCTGTTCTCAGTTGTTTCTAGCAACTCGGTTCTTTATCAATTAAAATCGTTTTGGTTGCCCCATGGGGCAACCAAGACTTGATCAAAATTCGCCTATTGCCAACAAGTCGCACTTCGATTTGACAAGGGTGATCACTCTATCCAATATAGCTCACCTCCCAACTTCCCCAAAAGACCCTGCAATGACAGACGAAGCCAAGTCAAATCAATTCATTGAAGAAGTATTTCCTGCAGAACTTGACGAGGTGAGACGTCGCAGATCGACGGTTGGCGATCCCAGAGCGTTACCGGATGAAGCTGTTAAAACTGCGCCCAGCGTTGATAACGAGTTAATCGGACTCGCTCTTTCCGGGGGAGGAATTCGGTCCGCCTCTTTCAGCCTTGGGGTTGTCCAGGGACTGATCAAATCCGGCTTATTTAATGCGGTGGACTACTTGTCCACGGTTTCAGGAGGCGGCTACACCGGTGCGTGCCTCTCCGCTCTGACGCATGGCAGCCAAAACGGAGAGCGATTGATCGTTGACCACGCCGGTGAAACCGAACCCGCTGCACTGAATCACTTAAGAAATGGCAGTAACTTTTTAGTATCGGGCGGCCTCCTAAATCAACTCCGCATGCCGGCACTATTTATTATCGGCGTATTTCAGACGTTACTGTTATTCGTACCGATCATTATTTTTTTCGTTTTCTTATCCGAAATATTTTTTGAACTCTCAAGCCTTACTAGTTTAGGAGTACCGAGGTATCTCTTAGCAGTTCTCGGAATCTTGCCATTAATCGGCACCGTTTTCTTACGCCCAATCACCCACTCTCGACGACTAACCTGGCAGCAACGTAACCGAGCTGAAAAACGAGCAGGGGTTTTCCTCGTCATGGCTGTCATTTCATTACTGACCATCCCCCTTCTGGCGGGCCTTGAGTTTCTAGTGAACAGTGATGCTGAAAACGTGATCCGAAACGTCAGTGAATCCATTCAGTACCACGCTCAACTTGGACTACGAAGCTCCGTTCTTTGGGGATTCTTTGCCCTCGCAGTCTTACTGGTCATTGGCCTCATTCGATTTCGCACCACCGTCATTTACTGGAGCGTGGGAGCGATCGCGCCCATTATCCTCGTTGGATTTTATCTTATCTGCTGCGTCTACGTTATTAATTCACCCGACGTCAACACAGCGACCAGTCAGAATTACATCGCTGCGCTCAAGGGTTATGCAAAAGTAATTGACGACCCGGAATCGACCATCAAGGATATCACTGAAAGAAAGACGGAGCTGCGCACCGTCGTTAACAGTATTTTAAAAGAGAAACAATTTGATCCTTCGCATTACGACATTGATTTTCAATCAGTGAATCCCAGAAGTGTTGAGGATTCAATTTTAAAAATTTCTCACAAACACGATGCAAATATCCCCCCTAAAGATCTACTCCCCGTTTATCGAGCACTTTCAACACGACACCAAAGCGACCTCACTCTGGACATTACCTCTTACTGGGATGACGTTGTTTCTATCCCTGAACTATCCATCCTGAGTCTGAGAACGGAATGGGACATCTATTTGATTGCAGCATTTCTCGCACTGTTCAATTACTTGTTTGCAAATATCAATCACATTTCACTTCACCCGGTTTACAGGGATCGACTTAGCAAAACTTTCCTAATCCAACCTGATCCAGATAACGAAACAACCTGCGGTGATGAAAAGCTTATTTCCGCCGATGCAATACGTTTAAGCGAACTCTCCCAAAATGGAAGTAATGCTCCTTACCATTTGATAAATACCGCCTTGAACCTTCAGGGAAGTTCTGACCCGCAATTACGGCAACGCAAAACTGTCCCGTTTCTACTTTCCAAACGATTTTGCGGCAGTAACTACACCGGGTTTTGCGATACAAAATCGATGGAAGAGTTTGATCGCAACCTCGACCTTGGAACAGCAATGGCGATTTCCGCTGCAGCAGCAGGTCCGATGATGGGAGCGAAAACCGTTCGCTCTCTCTCGTTTATCATGGCGCTTTTGAACTTTCGTTTAAACTACTGGCTTCCCCACCCCGGCAGGACGCATCGTAAAACAATCACCCAATGGCTTTTCCGGCGAAACCCCGGATTGCTCTCTCTAATGGCTGAAGCAAGTGGCGCCGTTAGTGATCGAGGAAAATTCGTCAACTGCTCGGACGGTGGCCACATCGAAAACCTAGGGGTTTACGAATTGCTGCAGCGCCGCTGCAAGACAATCATATGCGTGGATGGCAGTGCTGATCCAAATTTTGAGTTCTTTGACCTGACCACTATCCAAAGATACGCTCAGATCGACATGGATACGAAAATCAAAATCGACGTAACGGACCTACTGCCCAACGAGGAGGGAGTTTCAAAACAACACTTTGCAGTCGGTGAAATCAAATACCATGACGGCACAACGGGAGTCTTTATCTATATAAAACTGTCTTACTCAGGGGATGAATCCGAGTACGTAAAGTTTTACAAACGGAAGGTCAACAGCTTTCCGCACGAATCGACGAGCGATCAGTTTTTCAATGAAACTAAATTTGAAGTCTACCGTTCTCTTGGAGAACACATCACCGAAGACCTGTTTCAACAACCAGAAATCCTCGACCGATTCCCCGCTTAAACGAATCTCATTTTCTCCAATCCGTGGCAACTGATACCAACTGGCTACACCAATGCTTTTATTCCAAATTAATGGTGAACTTTGGTCTTTGTTTTTCACTTCGATCATCTTCATCATTTGGGTATTGTTCTTAATTTTAAAGAGCAAACGGGATAAGGTACGAACGGAAGGACTCCAGGAAATCGCTAAAAAGATGGGATTAAACTTTTCCCACCGAGGAAGTCAAAGGCTACAAAACCGCCTCGCCCGATTTAACTTCATGTCCAAACGAAGTAAACCAGGAGTTGGCTTTTGGATCACTAACGTCGTTGAAGGCAATACTGGCAAAATCCATCTTTCAATTTTCAATGTTCGCTATAATCTTGGTTCGAAAAAAGCACACACGACTTATCGAGCGTATCTATTATTGCGATCAAAAACTTTAGTGTGCCCAGAATTCCGCGTTGAGCCAGAATCTTTCCTCGACAAACTGGATCATTCCATCGGGATTGGCTGGCAAGATATCGACTTCGATAAATTTCCGGTGTTCTCAAGTAGATTTTTGGTAAGTTCGCCTAACGAAGTGCATTTCCGAAAATTCTTTAACGTGAAGGCAATTCCGTTCTTTTTGTCACACCCAGATTTGACAGTAGAGACAAAATTAAACGAATTCCTGTTTCACCTGCCGGTTGATCGCATATCGGCTGAAGATGTCGAAGAATACATCACCGACGCAATCGA
>JAALLA010000171.1:2036-9396 GCA_011087765.1 Pirellulaceae bacterium | reverse complement strand
TAGCTGCGATGATTTGTGTTATATTCCATTGCAATCGTATCATTCAAAAGTTTTGTTCGTTTGCTAGTTTCCATCGATGACTTTTCGACCGGACACTGAAGACGTTGGTTGCAGGGTTTTAGGGAAGTCATTTAAATGATTGCGAGTAAATAAAAAAATAGCCAATTGCGGAAACTATGAAACGAGTTTTGAAAATATTTTGTGTCCACTTGTTGCTTGCAATGTTTTGTTGCTTCAACGTAATCGGTTTCGAGGTTAGGTCAGTAAGGGCCCACGATTCTAAGTTTCCTAATGTTTTGTTTATTGCGGTTGATGATCTAAATGATTGGGTTGGTTATTTGGGAGGCCATCCTCAAGGCTACACTCCAAATATTGATACTCTGGCTAATGAGGGTATTGCCTTCACCCATGCGTATTGTCCCGCTCCTGTATGTGGTCCGTCTCGGACCGCCTTGATGTATGGAATTTTCCCACACAAGAGCGGGTCGTACGGCCATCATGAAATATACAATCCAGCAAATCTCATTTCGAAAGATCAATTGCCGTTAAATCTGGTGTTTCAAAAAAGTGGCTATTACACTGCTGGATGTGGCAAGATTTTTCACTACCCGGAAAAACGTGGTTGGGACGAGTACAGAAGATATATTAATGGTGTAACCCAGAAAACAAAGGACGAACTAGGAAAGGCAATCCAGCTTGGATACGGTGTTCTCGACACAGAAAATGACAGTGAGACGGGGGACGGTAGACTGACGGATTGGGCAATTGAACAGTTGGGTCGCCGCCATGACAAACCCTTCTTCATCGCGCTCGGATTGCACAAGCCACACCTGCCCTGGGATGCGCCAAAAAAGTATTTCGATCGTTTGAAGCTTGAATCCATTCAACTGCCGCATGTACCGATTGACGATTTAACGGATTTGTCGGAAGCGGGTAGGTTGTTTGCAAAGACCAGAGTCGGATTTAGCCGTCAAGACGATCATAAGGCGATTACCGATGTCGAAGGAGCGTGGCAAAAATTGGTTAGGGCATACCTTGCGACCAGTACTTTTGCTGACGCCAATGTTGGGCGTCTGTTAGATGCGCTCAAAAATAGTGAATATTCAGAAAACACCATTGTTGTCCTCTGGGGTGACCATGGATGGCATTTGGGTGAAAAGCAGCATTGGCGGAAAATGTCGCTTTGGGAACGGGGGACAAAGACTCCTTTTATTATTAAAGCTCCTGGAATGAAGGGTAATGGAAGTCGAGTTACTGCTCCGGTCAGTTTGCAGGATATTTTTCCAACCCTGTTAGACTTGTGTGGAATTCAAATAGACCAACACCTTGACGGCAATAATCTGAAGCCCTTGCTGGTGGATCCTAAGATAGCATGGGATAAGGCTGTTATTACATCGCACGGCCCTGGGAATTTTGCCGTGCGTCAAGGAGTATGGCGTCTGATTCATTATGCCGATGGTAGTGAGGAACTTTATAATATTGAATCGGATCCGGGGGAGTTTTCGAATCTCTCCAGTGATATTGCGCATCAGCGTGAACGCCAAAAATTACAAACGCACGTTCCTCAGGAATGGCGCTATGTAATGGGCGGACGGTTTAAGAATTTCGAAAGCTCATTCGCTGAGCCAAAGGAATAAGAATTATTTTTAAAGGACGGATCTGTTTATGAAGCAAATCATGCTTCTGGTTTTATTCATGGTTGTCAATTCGGCTCAAGCACAGACGAACTGCTACAATGTGTTATTTATTGCGGTAGATGACTTGCGCCCGGAATTGGGTTGCTATGGAGTGGAGTATGCGCAGACTCCAAACATGGACAATCTTGCCAGCACAGGAATGTTGTTCAATAAACATTACGTTCAGGTGGCCACCTGTCACAGCTCGCGACTATCGATGTTGACTGGGCGCAGTCCCGGCGCGGGCCGACGAAAACCACAAGAAGGTGCGCGATTTATGCCGGAACTTTTTCGGCGCAGTGGCTATCACACGACCTGTATCGGAAAGATATCGCATTCTCCCGATGGTCGAAAATTTCAATATAACGGCAACGGAGATGGCGAGATGGAGCTTCCCAAGGCGTGGGATTCTTTGCCGACGCCTTTTGGTCCATGGAAGCGGGGTTGGGGAGCTTTCTTTGCATATGCAGACGGAAAGCACCGCGAGGATGGGGAGGGGCACAAAGATCTAATGCAGTTTACGGCAGAGCAGGACAGTGACCTACCGGACGGAATGATGGCGGATACGGCGGTGGAGACCTTACGGAATTACAAGGATACCGGTGAACGCTTTTTCCTTGGCCTTGGTTTTTTTAAGCCGCACTTGCCTTTCGTCGCACCCAAACAGGATTGGGAAGCGTTTTCCGAAGTTGAGATACCACTGCCTTCTCAAGAAAAAATTGACTCGGAATTTTGGCACAGAAGTGGAGAGTTTTACAAGTATCAAGCTCCGCATGAGAAAACCCGGCCCCTTTCATTGGAAGCTACCCAGCAATCTCGACGCGCCTATCTCGCCTGCGTTCGCTATACCGATCGTCAGGTTGGTAAAGTTCTTGACGCGCTGAAAGATCTGGAATTGGAACAGGAGACGATCGTTGTTCTCTGGGGTGATCACGGTTGGCATCTGGGAGAGCAGGAGATTTGGGGTAAACATTCTCCCTTTGAAAGAGCCAATCGAAGCGTTTTAATAATTAGAACGCCGGGCATGAAAACGGCAGGCGTAAAAACTGATGCGGTTGTGGAATCTCTCGATTTATTTCCAACCTTGATCGACTTGTGTCGACCGGCCTTTAGTAAAACCCAAAACAAGCTTGATGGAGATAGCCTCGGCCCGTTGCTTCGAACTGGGGTCAGTCGTGAAGAGGACGTTGCGATCAGCTATTGGAATGATGCGATTTCCGTTCGAGATCGGAACCATCGTTTGGTTTACAACAAGAAAACAAAAGTTTCCAAGCTATACGATTTGTCAGTTGATTCTGATAATCCAATTGATAGTGCCGAAGAATCTCCTGACATTGTTAACCGACTGGAAGCTGCGATTTTGGAATCATCGAAATGACTGAAGTGTGCAGCTGAGTTGATGAAGCCAGGCGATTGGTTGAATTTTTATTGCCAACACAAGTGTAAAATTTCAGCGATTTTTTACCAATGGTGGGTCAGGTGGCGGCGAAAGTTTCTTTGCTGCCAATTACCGGAACTTGAACAAGCGATCGATGATTCAAATTGTTCTTAATTGGTTTAAATACCGTTAAAATTCGCCCGTTGCCATGGATGAGGCTGAACGGGCGGGTTGAAAAGGAATCAGCACAAACTATTTGACCTCACTGGTACGATCAGTGATCGAAAATTTGGATTCCATTTTGATCGTCTTTGGTGATTTTAAATCGACGAGCGCTTTGCGTAAATCGACACATTCAACTGCCTGGGTTTTAAACGTCTTGTAGTAATAAACGGCATTTTTAGTGTCGGTGACCGAGGTCCAAACAGTGTAATCCATCAGCGTTTTGCTCTCAGATTCTCGAATGGCTCCTTTGGGAATGTCAAAGTTATTCATGATGTGGAACGCTCGGAAAACTCCTTCGTCAACATCTGCAGATGGAAGAGCATTGTTGGCGAAGGCTGTCGCCCGAACAAAGCGGGAGGGTGAAGAAAAATCACCGGGCAAACCGGACATTCCTGTTCCCTGACCAAAAGGTCTCAGCTCTTGTTGTCCAACGGTTATTGTCTCGCGGTTGACTGCTGATAAACCGATATATTTTCTGAGGTTGGTGAGGTGCCAATCGTAAGATGGATTATTGGCTACTGCGTTAACCGTATTGTCATGGATGGTTAGTCCCGATTCCGTGTATTCGATAACAATAGCTGCTCCAGTCGCGTCAGTCACTGCGAAATGCAAGGGTGCTATACCATTGATTTCTTCCACGAAGGTTCCGACAACAACTTTACTCGGTAGCGCGGCTTTGATCTCGGCTACCGTTGCAAACTGGCTTAGCAGCCAGTTTCCGACTTCTTCGCTCGAAATAGCTTTGTTTTGATTTGCGGTTGTAAGTTTGGAAAATTTTGCGGGTCCTAGAAAATAGAATGCGCCAAAATAAAGTCCCTTTTCGTTCACGCCATCTACGATGATGGGTTTGTCCAAGGCATTGGCCCCGACAAAGCCATACTTAGCTTCGAAAGTAAACCCACTCCTCTCAGAGTTCAGGCCCAGCGTGGTATATTTTGTTCCTGCCGGGACGACAAGAATATCAGACTTAATATCGAACCCGAATTCCATCGTACGTCCGATGAGCGTCGTTCCGTCGAGTGTTCGTAAGATAATTCCCGTGCAAGCAAATGAGGTTGGCGAGATGGCTAAGGTCAGAACCATCAAAACAACTAAAACGACCCGTAGTTTACGCATGCAATCAGCCTCGCATTAAATAGAAACAGAATTGATTAAAATACCACCGTCCTTTGAACGGTCAACCACCTAGACATGGGGGGGCACTCGGCCTCACCAGCATAAAGCCGGGCCGATCCTTTTATATTTCGAGATTTAAGAAAGTCGATTCTCTCCTCGGTTTTCGGATTGATGGATGACAACTGGCCAGCCGGGAAATTGATTGTCGGGGTTGGGGAGCGTTGCATCGATTGCAAATTTAAAACAATCGAGTTTGTATGTTTTTGTTTCAATGTCGATTGTAACCAACCCAAACCCGCTGGCTTTCTGGTGTGCTTTTGTGTATCGATTTTTGTCGACACCTGTTGCGGGATTTCCTACCGCATAGACGTAGACTTTGTTGCCAAATCCATCGAGATACTCTCCGGTGTTGTCGTGATTATGTTTTGGACGATTCCGGTGAGGCATGCCGACTTCATCGGGTAGCCAGGAGCGAGGATAGCCGGCAGCGATGGCTGGCGTGCAAAACGACCAGTTACTATCCCGTTGTTTATCAACTCCATATTGAGAGAGCGTGGTCAAATGTTGATCGCCATTAATATGAAGCGCCATAGATTTTCTAATAATATCGATGGCATTGTTCCGTTGTGTTTGCGGCCATGCGCCCGAGTCGAGGTCGGCTTTAAGATATTGTTGATTTCGTCCATGGTGGGTGGCGACTCCGGAGAAAACAGTCTGACTTAACAGGACCTTCATTGAGTGCCCCCGCCAATCTTCGCTCCATTTTGCGAGAAATTGTTCCTGTCGTTCACCGAGTAAGACCAACCCTTCTTTGTCGAGTACCGTCGTGTCGAAGGCGGGGTCAAGAACGTGATCCGCTCGCCCACTACCCGTCTCGACCCGTTCGGGGCCACTCTTCCATTGACGGTCTGCGATGATTGCGAAGCTTACGCCCCCATAAACAAGGTCGGTGTAATATACGCTAATATCTTGTAAGGAAGGCTTTGAATCGTAGGGATCAGGATGATGTGCCGTATTGGTCCGATGAACTGCATTGACCATCCGGGCTGGTTCGCGATAACCACCTTTAGAACTGGCTCCTTTTGTAAGATCCTTCATCGCGGCACCGCCTTCCCCCCAGATGTTTCCCTGAAAAACATCGTGATCGTCGGGAAGACAAACGGTCGGACTGTTCTTCATTGCATGGCGAAATGACAAGCCAAATTGGTAAAACTTTCGTAAATAGTTCAGGATCGCCAAATCTGCGGGATCGCGAATGATCCCGAACCCGCCATGGTTTTCGTAAAGTTGATCGCCAGAGAAATAAAGCATGTCCGGGTCGAGTCTTATCAGGTTGTCGACAACCGGCTCGTAGGGAAATGCATAGTCATTTTGGCAAGTCAATGCTCCAAGTCGCAGCGGCTTATCAGCTGGATTAGCCTTGATTATGCCTGACCATTCAGTTTGCAGGGTTGATCCGTCTTTATTTTTTTCGACGTAGACTAGCCGATATTTTGACGCAAGCTTCTCATTCCAATTTGGAATTTGAAACGTCGCTACCCATGCATCTTTATCCAGCAAGGCGTTCCCGAGAGACTTCCATGTTCCATTTTCGTCAATCTGTAGCTCGACGGTTTGGTTGTCATGTTGGCCGAGCGGTCCAGTTAAGGCGCTCATCTTCATGATGAAACCTCGATCAGATCTTGAGTCGCTCAAGGTGTACATGGACCAAAGAATGGGCCCGAAAGCTTGACTGGGTAAAACTTTGAAAGCTTCGCCCTCGAGATCCCAGTCAGTGAATCGATAACCGTATTTTTTGCCACGGCTTTTTTTGGAGTTGCCAGTATACTGACTGACAAGAGCTACATTCCCGAGAATACTGTTGCTGGAAACGGTAGAAGTCACTGAAGCAGAGTTATTTCCAAACGCAAGAGTTAATTCGATTTGCTTCCCGTTCGGTCTTCCAGAGAGTACGAGAGTTTGTTCACCAGAGCTATTTTTTGGAATTTTTACAGTCTTCTTACCAATAAATAACTGGTCCTGATTTGCATTAATCCCTGCATCGATTCCGCTATTTGCAAAACAATTGCTTCGGTATTCGTTAAGCTCGCTTTTAATTCCGATTCGAAAGCCACCACCATTGTCCTTGCCTTTGCCGGGCTCTAATCGAACCGCCATTGCAAATCCCTTTTGGGGATCCGTTATTTGGTGGGTTAAATGATGAATACTGCGATTTCCCGCATCGTTAATGCACTGCGCCCAGCCGTTTTCGATTCTCCAGTCTTCCATGGGGTTTGCCCAGAATTCACCGCCCAGCCAGACCCGGTCATTTGTATTTCTCCAAGGAAGCGGATTTTCTTCGGTGGGAATCTCCGTCGCTGGCGGAAGAACGGTGATTAGGCCACCAGCGGCGAGAATTTTGAGTGACTCCCGTCGGGATATTAATTTGCTCATTGGAATCATCTTTTTTTATCCGAGTTGGATTTGTTAGATTGTTTGGTTTCAACGAAATGAGTTGAAAGCAAAATGCGTGATACTCAGTTTTCGACTTTTTCGAGCCCTCGGTCAAGCGAAACGATTTAGGTAAAACCGGATTAGCGGGGAGTTCATGGCTTACGTTTGAAATTCGACATTTATCGGGAGATTTTATATTTCTCTGGTTTAGTCTTTTGAAACGTCAGTTTTTAGCTGGGGGTTGTCAGGTTGTTGTTACCACCTTAACTCGCCTATATTCGGAGTGTTCAATTAATCGAAAAGTGTTTTCGCCGTTGTCGATTGATGTGTTTCTTGCCCCCAACTTTGGGAATGGACGCGTGATTCACCGAAAGTGAAAAATGAAATTTATTAATGAGTGGCATTTCTTAATCGTTTTCTCAATTTTGGTAAACCTAGGTTTCGGCACAGTGGAAGGGAAGGAATGTCTTGTAATTTGTCAGGGGCAGGGAGAAGTTACTGGAGAACCTGATTCCTCTGAGTGGCGAAATGG
>JAALLA010000171.1:0-1936 GCA_011087765.1 Pirellulaceae bacterium | reverse complement strand
GTCAGGGGCAGGGAGAAGTTACTGGAGAACCTGATTCCTCTGAGTGGCGAAATGGAATTTTGGTCAATCCGTTTCCCGATGCAACGCCAGAGAGTCAAGGTATTCCGTCCGCGGCGCTCGCTCGTGTAGCTGAATTGGTTAATGGATTTGTTGATGCCGAAGAAATTGTCGGTGCTGAGTTGTTGATTATAAAAAACCAACGCACTGTAATGCACAAGGCCTTTGGGCTGGATGCGCCTAAAAGTGATCAACCAATCGCTAAAAATACAATTTTTAGTATTCGGTCGATGACGAAACCTCTCGCTGGCGCCATGGCTCAGATTTTAATTGATGAAGGCGCGTTAAATCTTTCAGATCCCGTTTCCAAGTATCTTGAGTCTTTCGATAACGATCGCTCGCGTACCATCACGGTTGGTCACTTGTTAACTCACAGGAGCGGTTTGCCGATGAAGTCAGCTGGGAGGCTTTGGTCCGATTACTCAAGTTACGAAAATATTGGGCAGGTTGCGGACTTTTGGGGTGAGCATGGTCCCCAGTTGTTTACCCCGGGCGAGCGGTATCATTATGCCGACGCCAACGTAGATACGCTGGGGGCGGTCATGGAGGTAGCTGCTGGTGAACCCGCGGAGAGAATGATTGAACGACGGTTGTTTCAGGCACTGGGAATGATTGACTCAATGACACTTTTGAATAAGGGAGAAGCGAGGCTTTCTCGTGTGGCGGGAAAGAATGCGGGCGGACGAGGTCGGTGGAGACAATTCTGGAGCTGGCAAGGTAAACCGTACTTTTCGTTTTCTATGTTTGCTCAAGGATTTTATTCGACTCCCCTTGATTACGCTCGCTTTATGCAGATGGTGATGGATGGTGGAACGGCATCCGGTAAACAAATATTGTCAAAAGACGCAATCGGGCGAATGCTCACGCCCGTATCTCAGACAACGATGCCGACGGGGTTTGCGGAACTGAACGCTTCTTATGGACAGCTAATGCAGCTTTATGAAAAATCGGGAAGGCTGGTCGCGTTTGGTCATAGTGGTTCCGACGGCACTTATGCATGGGCGTGGCCTGAGCAAAATTTGATGGTACTGTATTTCACCCAATCCCGTGGGAGCATAACAATGACTCGAATGGAGGCCGTGATTGATAGCCTACTGGCGCGTCCTGTCGCCGTCGCAAAGTAATGCTTTATTGAATTGTCGAACTACCAGAGGTAACGCAAGTGTCCAACCAAATTGTCATTCAGTGCTTAAATCTACTTAGATATTTATAGGTTCTCAGGGCTGATTTTGTCGAACGCATCTGGAATGGTTGTTGATCGTCAAGCTGTTTTGTACCGCCGATTTAAAGTGAGTCTAGGTGAAAGGGTTCCACCTAATCGATGGTACATTTGAGCGATGGAAAATTCAGAGAAAGTTGATGATAAGAAAGGTTTGAATCGAAAACTTAAGCCCTAAAAAACTGTTCCCTTCACAATCGCTACCTTTATCACGCGAGACTGAGTGTCTTTCCGTTTTGAAAACTAATAGGCCTTAAAATTCGCCGTGTGAGAAATTTGTGTAGCTAAAACAGAATCTTCTTGGGTTGAGTTATGCTAATTTACGGTCAACCTTACACTTTTTGGTCCTTATCGAAATTTGAGTTCATTCAATGATTTATTTTATTCTCTTTGTAATGTCGTGGGTAAATATCGTGGCCCAAACCGAGAGGGAGCCTGTTCAAGAGAAACAGATTTGGGCCATCAAACCAACTTCCACCAAGGTGCTGGCAGACCAAGTGGATGGGGAGTGGTTTTCGATGCGTCCACCGAAGCAGTATCGTCGAGCCGAATTGGACACCACCGCCTACAAGGAAGCAGGTATTAACGTAGCTGCGTGGAGTAAGGATTCTGGGTTCAGCATCAAGCCCAGCATTACAGTTATGTCTCTGCCGCCTTCCA
>JAALLA010000170.1:3454-9492 GCA_011087765.1 Pirellulaceae bacterium | reverse complement strand
GCTTCATTTTTGGAATAATCGAGTCGGTAACGAGAGCGTGCCATTGCCTATCAGACACATCAATTTGAAAGCTGTCCGAATAATCTAAATCCTGTTTTAACGCGATTCCTGCCTCTTGAACTCCGGCCATAAACGGCCGCTGTTTCTGCACCTTCCCTAAACTGAGATAACCAAACACCGTTTTCCCTCTCTGTCGCAACGCTGCAACAGATTGTCGTGGATAGGCATAATCTACGACGACAATGTCGAAGGGTTCGAGTTCCTCCCAGGGAACAGAGGGTTGATAACAAATGACAAATTTTAGCTGGCGAGACGTTTCCTGTGCTGCCAATCCCCCTGGGTAACCACAGGCGAAACCAAGCCACACCAAAATGAAGGCCAGATTCCGGCAAACATAAAATACCCAACCCCTGAGGTCAGCTTGAGATTTCCTGCTATTTGTCATGTCCTAAACCGTTTCTATCCCGATCGTTTTGTTAATATCCTCGCTCCGAAGATCACCTTCAACCTAGGAGACGATGTAATACTCTTACCAACTCCATAAAAAGGAAATGCGAAAATCCCTCAATACCCTATGGAAAAGCAAATTTAAACATGGAAAGTAGCTAGTTTAATGATGCCACTTAATTTCATATTTATTAAGATAGAATAACATCTCGTTGAGTAGCGGATCGGAAAGGAAAGTTTTGAATTTCGAAAAACTAATAGCGGCTTCCGTTTTAATTGCGTCCGCGCTACTGCCTGGACAAAATTCATTTGCCCAGCAATTCGACAAGCAAATTCGGCCGCTGTTGGCCAAGCACTGTTTCCAATGCCATGGTCCGGAGAAACAAGAAGCGAAAATCAGATTCGATAATCTTTCGACGAATCTAATTGAGAATCGTCCAGCAGCCGAAACCTGGCACGACGCACTCAACAGTTTAGATCTCGGTGAAATGCCACCTAATGATCAACCCAAACTAAGCCAACAGGATCACGAGAAAATCACCTTTTGGATTCGTCAACAACTTAAAGCCGCGGAAGCATCTAGAAAACCCAAATCCGGATCGGTAGTTTTAAGACGCCTGAATCGAATCGAATATCAAAATACAATGACGGATTTACTGGGAGTCGAGGGCGATTACTCAGTCAATCTGCCGCCTGACACTCCGTCCAAAGAGGGTTTCCAGAACAATGGATCCGCGTTAACCATCTCGCCGATGGCGTTTGAATTTTACCTCGCAGCAGCACGCTCCGGTCTTTCGAAAGCCATTGTTACCGGCGAACAGCCAAAGGTATTCAATGAACAGCTTACACTTTCAAAGTCTGCAGGGAAAAACCAAAATTTCATATCAAACCAACTTGGGCTTGGCTCAGAATATATAGCTAAACTGGACGACTTCCCAGATTCAGGCGAATTCAGAATCCTCGTCACCGCCCAGGCGAATTTGGTAGATGGGGCAGAATTCCCCCGCTTAAAGGCTACCTTCGGCTACCGAGCCGACACCCAATTCCCCAGCAAAGAAATCGGCACAGTCGAAGTCACCTCGGAAAGTCCGATCATCTACGAATTCCGTGGCCGATTGGAAGACTTTCCAATTCAAAGCCGCAACCAGAGCAAATTCCCCGGTCAACTGGTTTTCCTAACCAACATTTTCAACGATGGAAAACAACGGAAGTTGACTCGACAGGTCCAATCCACTATCGAAAAAAATGGAAAAGTTAGAAAACGGAAAACTACGGAATTGATCCAACACCCTGACGTACCCACGATTACAATCCAAAATGTTGAATTCACCAGTCCACTCTACGAATCGTGGCCACCCACTCATCACCGCCGCATTTTATTTGAATCCCCCAAGCGGGAACTAAGCGAGAATGCCTACGCGCGTGAGGTGATCGGAAAATTCATGCAACGCGCTTATCGACGACCCGTGGAGAACTGGGAAATCGATTCAATGCTCCAATTGTTTGCCAGGCTACGGAAAGGTTCTTCCACGTTTGAAATCGCAATCCAAGAAACGCTCGCGCTGATCCTGGTGTCACCAGACTTTCTCTTCCTCGTCGAAACCGCAAAAAACGCCACCGCAACTAAAACGCCAATAACGAATTTTGAACTCGCATCTCGGCTCTCCTATTTTCTCTGGAGCACGATGCCGGATCAACAACTGTTTGACCTTGCAAAGTCAGGGAAGCTCAAAAATCCAGAAGTCCTCTCAAACCAAGTTCAACGGATGTTAGACGATCCAAGGTGCTGGCAGTTCATCCGACAATTCACTGACCAATGGCTGGACCTCTCATCAGTGAATCGAGTCGCGGTGAATCCTCAGTATTACAAACAATGGGACACATCCTTAGAACCCTGGATGCAAGAGGAAAGCCGCCAATTTTTTGCCGAGATATTACAAGAGGATCTAAGCGCTATAAATTTTCTTGATTCAGAATTCGCGATGCTCAACGCCCCCATGGCTCGTCACTATGGTATTGAAGGCGGGCCTCAGGGGATTGCGTATCAGCGGGTCAATCTACCTGCGAATTCACATCGTGGCGGATTGCTTGGACAAGCTTCGATCTTGTTAGGCAATTCGACTGGCGAAGATTCCCATCCCGTCTTACGAGGTGTCTGGATACGTGAGCGTTTGCTGAATGATCCTCCCGACCCGCCTCCACCCAACGTCCCTAGCCTTGAGTCAAATGATGCGAATTTCAACGAGTTGACGGTTCGCGAGCAATTAAAGATTCATCGGGAGGACCCGAACTGTGCCGCCTGCCATCGTCGGATTGATCCCTGGGGGATCGCGTTAGAACGTTTTGACGCGGTTGGCCAATGGAGAGAAAATGTAAAACGACTTCATCGAAAAAAGGAAAAGTTTATACCCGTCGAAGCAGATACGGTGCTGCCCAACGGTGATCACATATCGGGGGCAGTCGATTTAAAAAGCTTTTTGGTTCAACATCGAAGTGAACAATTCGCACATGCGGTCGCTTCGAGAATCACTAGCTATGCAATCGGCCGTTCTCTGGGGTTTGACGACAAAAAAAATATAGACTCAATAACAACCGCCTTTATTGATTCTGATTATCGTCTCGGCGCACTCATTCAGCGCATCGTTCAAGATCCCCTCTTTCAAAGTAAATAACTAATTCAAACTAAAACCCAATAGACCCTTCATGAGCAAAAAATCTTGGCAACTTGATCGGCGCACTTTCCTTCTGGGAACCGCGGGGGTATCTCTATCATTGCCTATGTTGGAATGCATGGGGAAAGAGGTAAATCATCTTAAACGGCCCCAACGCCTGTGCGCGGTTTACTTTCCGTATGGGGCAATGACGCCAAAACAAGATTCCACGGAAAAAGAATGGGGATGGATGCCGCAGGGCGAAGGCAGAGATTTTGTTTTTAACAAGAGTTTAAAGTCATTGGAACCCTTTCGGGATCAACTGACTTTCTTGAAAGGATTATCTCATTTAAACGGGAGGCGAATGGGTGGTCATGACACCGCGGATATTTGGCTGACAGGCGCCCAATTTAAAGGCGGGACTTTTCAAAACTCGGTATCGATTGATCAACTTGCAGCCAGACATTTTGGCGATTCGACGCGGTTTTCATCCCTTACCATGTCAACCGATGGCGGTGTTGGAGAAGCCACGCGATCAAGCACGCTCTCTTTCAGTCACAATGGCACTCCCATCCCTGCACAGAATCGACCAAGATTGGTTTTTAACCGTTTCTTTGGAATAAATTCCGAGTCAGTTGTTCAGCAACGGAACGAGTTAGAAAATTCTGGGAGCATGCTCGATCTGCTTCTTGAGCATTCCAAAACCGTACGGAAGAAGCTAGGCAAACAGGATTTGCAAAAGTTTGATGAATACCTCGAATCGGTTCGCTCTATTGAAAAAAGAGTCGATCGTTCGCAGCGCTGGCTCGACATTCCCAAACCTAAGGTGGCCACGACTGACCTTCACCTCGATTCCGATCACAATTCCCCGGAAGAGTACATCCGGACGATGTACGACCTAATCTTCCTTGCTTTCCAAACTGATTCCACTCGTGTGGCGACCTATCAACTCGGGAACATGAACGGGGCGACTTCTATCGCGGGTCAATTCCCCCAATTGCTTGGGTTCGGTAAGAAAATCCATAGCCTTGCTCATGGCTGGAACAAAAATGGGGGCGGTGAAGCACTTGGGAAATGGGATCAATATCTGGCTCAACACTTGTCGCGATTTCTCGACCGTCTCAAAACGACGCAGGAAGGCGATGGAAATCTCCTCGACCACACAATGGTCCTTTACGGAAGTTCCAACTCGACCACCCATAACAACAACGACTACCCTCTGTTACTCGCCGGTGGAAACCAGCTGGGTCTAAAACACGGGCAGCTTTTAAACTACTCAAAAGATGTCCCATTAACCAACCTTCACGTGACCATGCTAAATCGGCTTGGTGTTCCCACGGAGTCATTCGTCGACAGTACGGGTGAACTAACAGAGTTAGTTTGAGATCGAACTCATTTTCGCCCTCAGTATGCGGTAAACACATCCGCTAGGCTGCCGAGCGTACTGAACTGAACCAACTGAAACCTTCCACAGGCCGCCATGAAAACTCTTTCTTGTTGCTTACTGATTTCAATTCTAGCGGCCTTTCCTCTTTTGCACGCTGATGACTGGCCACAAGGCAGCGGTGTAAAGGGAAATTTCCAGACACAACAATCTGCACAAACGGAATGGAGTGTTGCACGGAATCAAAACATCGTCTGGAAACGCGAGCTGCCTGAAACCGGCCAAAGTACCCCCGTGGTGTCTAGGGGGAAAGTTTTTTTCACCACCATGAAACCAGTTACGTCCGATTCAAAGATTGGTAAAGATATTACAGCCTGGTGCTGTGATGCCGAGAATGGGGCGGTGCTTTGGAAACAGGAAATTGTTGGCAAGCATCCACTTAAACTCTCGGGTTGCTTCGGTGACAGCACTGGCCCCCCCGCGGTAACGGATGGTCAAAGAGTCGTATTCGTAAACGCTTCCTCCGGTATTACTTGCTTTTCTATCGATGGAAAAAAGCTTTGGCACCAAGATTTTTTATCGGTTGCCAGAGGAATCCCCTTTCTTCACGACGGTAAATTTATATTCACCCGTCAAATTTATCCGCCGGAAGGTGACGGCCGCTTTCCCCACAAATATGCTGAAGCCCCGAAAGAGATGTGGACGCAACTTCAAGCACTTGACATGAGAACTGGAGAAATCACTTGGACGTCTAAATGCGGGATCAACATGGGAGTTTCGGTTACCCCTCAACAACTTAGCAGCGGTCGCGACGTTGTCGTCGCCGGGCGTGGCGGCGGACATGGTCCACCTGAAAAGCCCAACGGCATTTCTCTTGTAGATTTAGCGAATGGCGCGACGATTTGGACTCTCCCTCTTGAAAATTTCAATGCTACGATGAGTTTTGGAATTTACAAAGATCAAGTTCAACTTTTCCACGGAACGAATCACCTCTCGGTAGATGCTTTTAGCGGAAAAATTTTGAAACAAGTCTCTCTGGTTAATAACGTATCGGTTTGTCGCTGGAAGCAAAGCAAACCAACCCACAGTCTTGAGACATTGAAAAGATCAAAGACAAGGAACATTACACAAACATCCAACCTCTTAGTTGGAAAATGGAATTACTTTCGAAACTACACTCTCCCCCTGCTTGGCCGAGTCAATGTTGAAACGAACGACGTTGAATACCTCGAGCTACCGTTACAATTATCACGTATGCCGGGCCTGGAAGATCAGTTCCTTTGGTTTGATCCCAAACAAAAAAAAATAGAGACTCAGACGGTCGTCCCCAACAGCATGACGAACTCACGCGGCTTTGTTGTTTTCGGCGACAAACGATCCAAGGGGAGCGGTTGGGGACATATCGCCGCTCCCTCTCCAACGATTTCGGGCGACAATCTCTATGTTCCCGTGATGAACGGAACGGTTTACGTTTTAAACTGGAACACGGAAACGCTCGATGAAAAATCAATTGTCGCAATCAACGATTTAGGTTTGGCGGGGCAAGCATACACGCG
>JAALLA010000170.1:0-3354 GCA_011087765.1 Pirellulaceae bacterium | reverse complement strand
CGGCGGGCCAACTCAGTGCCATTGTGCAAATTCTTAATCCAAAATTTAACTGGCAACTAAAACCTTTTCCAACAGAGATTTTCACTTAACATTGACGGGTAATCGATACCACGAATTTCGCAAATAGCCCTTCGCATTCCACGGAATTCGAGCTGGCATAAAATCCCCTGAAGAATCGGTGGCTCGAAGTAAAAGCTCCTTAGTGTTTGCATTTACGTTTACCTCGGCATTCCAAAGCTGCCAGCAGAAATCCTGCTTCTTACCTGTCATTTCCCCCCGCGTCCATGTCTTACCATTGTCTGCCGAAATTAGCAGGTCCTTGATACTGCTTCCGTTTCTTCCGGAAGGCAACGCGTATCCAGTGAGTTTAACGCTGCCCGCTGCGAGTGTGGAATCAGCGGCGGGCGTACAAATTGCTGCGTTGATTGGAAAACGGTAGATGGGGCCGGATTCTGACCAGTCAATCGGACTCGTCTTTTTCACAATTTTGTACGCCGTAGCCACGTAGTGATTCGGGGATGGTCGATCACTAACGACAATCCGCCCCAACCATTTGACGCTTCGTGCACCAATGTAACCAGGTACTACCATTCGAAGGGGATACCCATGGTCGGGAGTTAACGCTGCACCATTCATGGTGTAGGTCAGCAACGGTGCTCCAGGCCCTTCCTCTACCATCGCTTTCTCAATCGGAATCGATCCGCCAAAACCGATCACTGACCCTTTTTTGGGAATCTCATCCAATCCCTCAAACCAAATGTGTTTCGCCCCTTCTGTAACTTCTACCCGTTTCAACAGCGTCGCTAACAGAGCACCAACCCAGGTGGCATTTCCAATCGTGCCTCCCTCCCACTGAACACCACTGACATTGGGAACGTTCGGATACTCCGAACCATTATATTCTGAGCGTCGATTTCCAGCGCAGGTCAGCGTGGCGGTCGTCGACACGGCGGGCATTTGCTTAATTTCATCAAGCGAAAAGGTCCCCGGCCGCCGAACCAATCCCTCTACGCTGAGCTTGAACTGTTTTGGATCAATAACCGGATTCGGCGCGTGGCTGCGAACATAAAACAGCTCAGTTGGCGTCTGCCAGGACTGAACCAACTTAGCCAGTTCGGGCTCAGCGTTTCTTGGCATCGTAGACCGAAAAATAAGATCCTTATCTTTCTCTTCGCGAGATTCATTCTGGAACGCAAAAGCCGACGCGGGCGCCATGCCACTGGCAACCAATAAACCACCTGCAGTTTGAAGAACGGTGCGGCGAGAAATAGACGATCGCGTCATGCTAAAAAACTCCGTGATAATTGAATCTATTGTGGTTGAGTACCGGCGTTAAAAACGCCAAGGATACTAATAACAGGAATGCGAAAACTTGGAAAATCCAAACTCAATCTTGATGGACCTAAAATGATTTGCATCTACAAACAATTAAAAGAGATTCCATCAAACTTCGCTATCTTATCAAGTGTTCCATATTCGTTCTTTTTGCGTGTATGTGCCAGCACTTTACCAACCGATTCAAAAAAATTGTTGCAATTTATTTTGAAACGACGGTTGGAATTTTCGAACTAGCCCGATGATAAAAACGTGCTTACAAATCTTTTTCAAAAAATTCCGATTTTAGGTCCGAGCCGTGAAACGAACTCAAATCATTTTCCTGACAGTTGCAAGTGTGTCAGTGTGCTTTTCCGGTTGTGCATCGAGTCCGTTAGCCAACGCGCTTTCGAAAGCCAACCCGACATCAAACAACTCGTCTCAAACTTCTCTGATGTCCAAATTAGTTTCCGGTAAAAACGACACCAGTTCCGACTCATCCTCAAGCCGTTTATTCAAATCCAGTTGTACAACGTCTACCTGAGGCTCCTAAATTAGGTGCAGTTGCACCTCCCAGATCAGTGAGCAAAGCAAGAAAATATCTTTAATTACTTGCATTTTGTCCACTTAGATTACAATTGGTCACCGAATCGCACTCCTTACGCACCGCGCGAGTGGACCAAATGAAAACAATGATGCTACTGCTGGTCACCTTAATATGGGTCACCACTCCCTTGGCTGCCGCCACTGATGGACTCACGACTCTCCAAGTGGGAGCAAATGAAGTTCAATTCAACCACAACGGGCGAACGCGGCGATTAATCATCACGACGCCCGCGTCCTTCGATTCCAAACAGCAGCATCCCGTATTATTTTGCTTTCACGGTGCCGGCGGCAAAGCGGACGGTCAAAGCAAGAGGTGGAGTCCGCAAGCCGATAGGCGGGGGCTAATTGTCATCAGTGCAGAAGCAGTCCAACCTCTTGCCAAATGGAACTTCAAAGAGAATTTCCATTCCGAGGAATATGATGATGTGGGATTCATTACCAAGGTAATTGAGATTTTGATTGCGAATAAAATTGCCAAACCTTCAGCGATTTATGCGACTGGACATTCCAGTGGAGGGCTTTTTTGTTATCGGCTGGCAAAAGAGACTTCCTTATTTGCTGCATTGTCCCCAATGAGCTGCGGCATGGCCAAGGGAGCCCATAATCCCGCGGAAGAGACGGCCCCTGTTTCAATCCTCCAAGTCATCGGGGATCAGGACAAAAGTTTCAACGGATCAGCTAATCCAAAAATAACCATGTACTCAGCCGACGAACGAATCGATGTCTGGTGCAAATTCAATCGATGCGACTCAAAACCGGTCGTTGTCAAACACGGTGAGGATTTAGTTGTTACTACCTATAGAAATTCGTCTGGTATCGAGGTCTCGATCTGCAAAGTAAAGGGTCAGGGGCATCATATCCGAACAGATCTCCGCGATGCTGCCGACGCCCTTGCATTGGATTTTCTGATTAAACACCAAAGGCAGGCGAATCCCAAGACACCAGCTCGCGCCGGGTCTTAAGAAATCTAATTCCAAGTGAAGTAAAACAACGATAGAAATCCGGACTTCCCTTAGATTCGTGAGCTCCACCCAAACGCGTGAAAACAAAAATGCCTCAGCAAACCAATCACTTACGGCTGAACAAATGTTTCGCTCAAAACAATCCGTTTAATCAGGTAGCGAAATTGAGAATCGTGGTTCGCCAAATCAAACAGAATCGCGTCAATTTCCGGACGGTCGGAAATATCCAATGGCCGGCCAAGTGAATAGGTCAGCAATTTTTGGATCAGGGCCCGGGCGAATTTCTCGCGTTGCTTCAAAAGCGCCGTTTTAAATTCAGAGACCGTTGCAAAAGAACTGCCATTCGGCAGTTTTCCAGAAGGATCAATTTTCGCGCGTCCTCGATAATTGCTGCGGAACCGACCTATGGCGTCAAAATTTTCCAGTTCAAACCCAAGTGAGTCAATTTTATTGTGACAGGTTGCACAAGCCG
>JAALLA010000169.1 GCA_011087765.1 Pirellulaceae bacterium | reverse complement strand
GGATACGCTGCCATGATTTCAGATCTAGACGAACACGTAGGAACTATTCTCGAAAATCTGAAAAAATTCGACCTTGAAAAAAACACTATTGTCATTTTCACATCCGATAATGGACCAACACACGGCAGTCGCGACCCTAAATTCCATGTCGGCGGTGCCGCTTCCACCTTCTTTAATTCAACGGGAGGATTAAAAGGATTTAAAGGAAGTTGCTACGAGGGCGGCATTCGCGTGCCATGCGTTGTCCGCTGGCCTGACCAAGTAAAGCCAGGTTCCGAGGTTCTCACACCATCCTATTTCCCCGATTGGTTCCCAACGCTTGCCAACATTGCTGACGCTCCCCTCGAGACAACACAATCTCTTGACGGAATTGATCTTACCAGTGCGATGAAATTAGGTGTTAACCCTAAACGTGAGCAACCCATGACTTGGGAATTCAATGGCTATGGTGGAATTGTTGCCATCCGAGACGGGAACTGGAAAGCACTAAGAAGAAATTTAAGAAAAGGAAAACAACCACTTGACTGGGAACTCTACAATCTTGAAACGGATCCTTCCGAATCGAAGGATGTCGCCAGCAATCATCCTGAAATTGTCGCAAAGCTAGAAGCCAGATTTTTGGCAAGCCGAACCACCGAACCAGATTTCCCGGTTCCGTTTCTGGACAAACTGGCTAAGTAATGTAATTACCGTAGTTTTTCCTCAATAATCAAGTTGGAAGTGGGTCTTGTTATTGGTCAAAACAAAAGCAAGATTTATATTCCCCATTAGCTAGTGCGACATGCCAGCAATTCATTTACCTCGCTGCCAGTCGCAATAGCGGTGCTAGTAGCAAACAGTGGGCATCAGGCATCCGACCCGCCAACACTGTCCTTTGGCCTTGTTACACCCGCCCACCCATTCTAGACTTCCGCACCTTTTTTCGACTCGATATCGATCGCGGCAGTTTTTGTGCAGTTTAAAGAAAACACTTACCGCTTACTTATTTTGCTCTCAGTATTGTGGGGCAGCGCAACTTGCGCTACACCACCTGCGGCACTCGGCCAGAACTCCGAAACCAGCGCGGACTTATTACTGCCCATCGAACCGTCACGTCTGCCTCACACCGATTCTTCTGGCGTGGAAATTGGCGATCTCTCTCCAGCCGCGGTTAATCTAAATCCAACGAATTATTTCCAGTTCGCCTCAGAGCCAGACCTCCCTCAACTTCTCCCATTGGGTCAACCGTTTATCAACTCCAACCACAATCGCCTGCTCAACACCTATCCATCGAGAACGTCGATAAAACCAACAGTTAAAATAGCCAGCAAGGGCCTACTTGAACCCGTGGCCTCACTAACTCGATCCACCGACGCCTCTGACTCTGGCAATACAAATAGTTCGCCTCAGCCCAATCTTCTAATCAAAGATCCCAATTTTACGATTACAAGTTTTCAGGAACCCGTCAAACCAACAAACCAAGCACTGGACGCCGAGCAAGAAACTCAACCTCTAGAATTAAAGTCAGAGCAAACCCCTGAAAGAGACACTTCACCTCAACTGGTTGCCGCCGAACTTTCACTCAGCGAATTGGCAAAACGGATTCAAGGTCGAATTGAACTCATCAATTCCAATAACACTCTCGATGACAAGTCCAAACAAGATGAACTGATTCAACTGAACCTAGCCAATCAAATCGTCAAAGAGACCTTGGTAATTCAAAAGGAAATCTCAGATGAAGAAAAACGCAGGACGACGTTTCCGATTGAATTAAAAAAATTGAATGAGCAACTCAATTTCAAATCTCCCCCCAATTCCCCCAACCTCGATCACAACTCGAAACAAATTGAAACAGAACTAAAACACAAAAAGCAAGAGCGAGATGAGTTAAAGTCAAAACAATCCATCATCGATGATAAAACCGAAGAACTCGCAGCCCAAATGGCAACAAACCCAACACTCAAAACAGAGATCCTTAAAGAGTTAAAAGAAACCAAAGAGAAGTTCCTAGAAAGTCAGTCAACTTCGAACAATGATGAGGCTCGTTTAATTTTTGATGCCAAAAAATTGAAATCCAACAAACAGCTAGAACAGATTGGCCTCGAAACAATCAAACAAGAACAATTAGGCGCGCTCCTTCCTATTAAAAAAGCAATCATTCAACGCAACATTGAAATTCTGGATCTCGAAATTGAATTGTGGAAAACAACTTTTAATCAAAAACAAAGTTTAGAAATATCGTTTCAGCAGGAACAGGCAAAACAAGCCAGCATTCAAGCAATTCAAACTGACAAATCACTGGCAAAAATCGCTGATGAAAATCACAAAATAACGCAACTAAGAAGTGACATTGCGCTGGACATTGAAGAGTGCAACGAAAAATTCACTGCTGCGGATCAAGAATACGAAGAAATCAACACCGACCTCGAGAGCATCAAAGATAAGATTGAGATGCCGGGTGGTCATCGGCAAGACCGGGGTATCGAATTAGTAAAGCTGAGCCGAAACCTCATGCACACTTTTGAAAGCCAGGCCAGAATTGACTCAATCAATGCAGAACTGCGAAATTGCCAACTTAACGAACTAAACCTGAGGGCAAAGCTACGGGTCCTGTCAAAACGAGACGCACAGATCAGACGTTTGACAGCCGGGCGATCTGACTCCGAAAACGGTGAAGACGACAGTCTACCGTTATCAGAATTCACAATCCTCGCAAATGAACTTCTTGATAAACAACAGAAGTACTCTTCTGACCTGCTACTGGATTACCAAAAACTGCGAACTTATCTGGTAAATGAGCGGGAACGTTTGATTCAACTCATTAACAAAGTCAACGAGGCAAGAGAGTATTCAGCGAAAAACGCATTATGGGTTCGCAGTACTGATCCATTGTCAGTTGCCGACTTCAAAAGTTCCTGGACATCGATTCAATTATTTTTTTCACCTCAGCAGTGGCTTAAATTGGCGAACAACGTTTCCACAAATATCAAGAAAAGGCCGTACGGAACTCTCTTTACCTGCTTCTTAATCATGTGTGCGTTTATATTCTCGCGGCGATTGCGAGGTGATGCGTGACCCCACCTCAACCACACCACAATCAAGACGATCAGGACAACATCCACCCAACGCAGGACGAACTGGTGGATCAGTTGCAGCGATCTGACGAAAACGAAACCGGCCCGGATGAAACGCTTCGAGAGAACATTGAAAAATTCTCCCGGTATAGCCCCGTTTACAAATCGGTGGCTGCGACCATCCTTCGCGCAACGGTCGCACCTGCAACGGTCGCCTTCCTCGCCTACCAACTGAGCCCCAGCGAAGAAATCACCTCATTGGCAGGCTCGGTCTCTCGCGGACTTTGGATTCTCTGCCCGCCTCTCTTCGCCTGTATGGTGCTCGTTCAAGCTTTGCGCTCAGATGGCCTGGCAGAGCGTTGCTTCGGTTGGTCAACTGAACTTTGCCGTGGACTTTATTCCTTGGTCTACACAATTGTTCTGGGCTGGCTTCCTCTTCGATTTCTTTACATTAGCCTAGAAACTTATGATGGTGCTCCATTAATTGCCTCACCAACTCCTGGAGTTTGGAGTGACTCACTGGGACGCTTGTTCTTCATCGCCTCAATGATCATCTTCACCATCGGCTTGCGGACAACTTCAAAAATACTGAGGCAGTGGTCCGCCTCCCGCGTGACCTCGAAGAACTGGCTCCACGATCTTCGTCAACTAAATTACAGGTGCCTTCCACTCATCCCCATTAGCTTAGGCATTCTATCGATCATTGGTTTTCAGTTCACAGCTATTCAAATGAGCTGGCGGATGCTGTGGACAGCAATTTTCATTATCGGAATTTCGATCGTCGGTGGATTTTTTAGCCATCTGATGCTAATTGCTCAATTCAGAATCAAACTTCGTCAATTGAGCCGAGATGAACAAGGCGAAATCAACAGCGGTGAGTCAATTGACATCACCGAAATTTCGACCCAAGTCAACCGACTATTACGCGCTACGGCTACCGTTGCCATGATTTTAATTGGCTGGCATTTTTTTGCAGATGTTCTTCCAGTCATTGACTATCTAGACCAGTGGCAATTACCCTGGGCCTCGACCGACGCCGAGGGCGTAAAAGAATCCGTGACGCTTCGACACGCATTGATCGCCTTCGGCCTGGCGATAATCACTTTAATTTTGAGTCGCAATTTACCCGGGCTTTTAGAAATCACCCTTCTTGATCGCCTCCCATTGGATCGGGGCGGTCGCTATGCCATCTCCTTTATCTTGCGATATTTTGTCGGTGTCGTAGGTCTGATTTCTGCTTGCCAAATCATCGGATTCAATTGGTCAAGTGTTCAGTGGCTGGCCGCAGGTTTGACAGTTGGTCTCGGATTCGGGTTGCAGGAAATTTTCTCAAACGTCATTTCAGGGATCATTATTCTTATTGAACGACCGATTCGCTTAGGCGATGTGGTCACCGTCAACGGAGTCACAGGATCTGTTACTCGAATCCAACTGAGAGCTACGACGATCAAAGACTTTGATTTTCGCGAACTGATCGTTCCCAACAAACGATTCATTACTGACGACATCATGAACTGGACGCTCACGGACCGAAGGTCGCGAATTGTTTTGAAGGTCGGAGTAGCCTATGGCTCTGACACCCAACTCGTCCACGACACACTAATGACCGTCGCGCGACGCCATCCGCTCGTCCAAACCGAACCATCACCCGATGTGTTTTTTAAAGAATTCGGAGATAGCACACTGAATTTCGATCTTCGTGTGTTCATCCCCTCACGCGACATTTTCGCCCGCGTGCAACACGAACTTAATGTTGCGATCGAAGCTGAATTCCAGAAAAAAGGAATTGAGATCGCATTTCCGCAACGGGAAATCTACATCAAAAATCTGGGCAATCATGACGTCCCAGGTCAGAAGGATCGAAAATCCGCATGAGATTCCTCTAACCAAAATCTCCCTCTGAACCTCAATTGAGTTCAGAGCGGATTTAACTGTCCTTGTATTCCTCATGGTCATCGAGTTTTCGATAGAGCGTAGCACGACTAATCCCCAGTAATTCGGCTGCTTGAGGAATATTCCCCCCGGTCCGTTTTAGTGCATCGCGTATCAATCGTTTTTCCCAATCAGCAATATTGAGCGTCCCCAATTCGTCACTGTTAGGCTCGCGAATTCCAAGGTCGCTTAATTGAATTTCGTTGCCATCAGCCATGACAATCGAACTGTCAATGACATTCCGGAGCTGGCGAACATTCCCCGGCCAATGGTAGGCCAGCAATCGCGAATTTGCCTTTTTTGACAATTTCATTTTTGGATGACCATGTTGACTTCGAAAATGCTCCAGGAAGAAATCAATCAGTCGCTGAATATCATTATCGCGTTCTCGCAGCGGTGGGATCATTAATTCATAAACACTCAAGCGGTAAAACAGATCTTCGCGAAACTGTTTCTCTGCGACGAATTCTTTCAAGTCTCGGTTCGTCGCACAAATTACCCGCACGTCAACCTTGACCTCTTTTGTCCCGCCCACAGGTAGAAAGGGATGCCCCTCCAACGTCCGCAGAAGCTTGGCCTGTCCTTCGAGCGACAATTCACCAATTTCATCCAGAAAAAGCGTTCCACGATCTGCTTGCTCAAACCAACCGATATGATCTCGATCGGCACTGGTGAACGCACCCTTTTTATGCCCAAAGAGCTGGCTTTCAATTAGATCCTTCGGAATCGCCGCACAGTTTACGCTAAGCATCGGTCGATCCGCTCGCGGACTTGACCGATGAATTGCTCGGGCAACAAGTTCCTTACCGGAACCGCTTTCCCCTCGCACCAAAACACACCCAGAAGCTTTAGAGACGCGTCCAATTTTTGATTTGAGCGACTGCATCGCCTCGCTCTCACCCAACATCTCATCAAACGCAGCATGCTTTTCAACCAACCGAGAATGCGATGCCGCCAGGGTTGAATGACGATTGGCCCGAGCCAACGAACGCACCATGATATTTGACATCGCACAGGCCAATTGAAAATGCGAATCCCGAAATGGTTCCACATTACGATACAAATGAATTGCACCTTTGACCTCATCCTCCACAATCAATGGCACACAGATCGAATCAGCTCGTTTTTGAGAATCAGAACCGTCATGCTCAATCCGAATAGCTCGTTTTTCTTTGACAACTTTTCGAGTGAGATCTGTATCCAACTGAAGCTTGTCAGCCCCTTCGGCTGGAATCACTGACTTCGGCGCTAGCATCCCGTCGTCCGACAACCACAAAATTCCAACCACCGATGCATCGGTTCTTTCCATCAATCGATCCATGCAAACCTTTGCAACCGCTTCGGGATCATCAACGGAAAGCAGTTTAACGCTCAATTGAAACAAAAAGAAAAAGTCTTGGCCCCAGTTGTGACCTTTTAGAAAATCGAGTGTATATTGCCCTGTTTCTCTTGGATTCATCGAGCGATCGAGAACAATCGTGAGGTTTCCTGTTGAACACCTCTCTGACTCCGGTTCCTCAGAAAGCGTCTTAGCAACACTCTGTTGATTGGATTCCGAAAATACGAAACTGCTAGAACCTATTCGAACCTCGGTTCCTTCCATTAATCTCGCTTGATCAACGGACTGGCCGTTAACATAAGTCCCGTTGCTACTCTTATTATCACGAAGCCACCAACCATCTTCATCTTGGTAAACGGCAGCATGCACACGAGAGCATTGCGGATCATTAAGGACAATCCGACACTCCCAATCCCGCCCGAGTAAATTTTCCTCGAGTACGGATAATTCAAAGCGGGCACCTGCATTGGCCCCGGCATTCATAACAAGGAAGGCTGGCACGAGAGTATTTTTCTTAACAGTCGTTGGAAGTGGATGGAGGGTCGTGATTCAACTTGGGAACCACCGTGCGCTATTGTAAAGGCAAGTTATCGCCAAGTCGACCAATTCCATACACAGATCGGAACGAATTACCGAGACGTTGTTTAAACTCATCAAATACGGGTCTCCCACCTTAAGTTTCAACCGGTTCGCAGTCGCAATACCAAGGTTTTTACAAAGTACCACGGAGCAACCCTTGGTTCTAAATTTCCTAAAACATACATTTCAGGGTATATTTCAGCCGAATGACTCGTTCGAGACAGACCCAATGTTTCGGTTCGCTACAAATTAAATATTTTTTTTGTGAGGTAACCCCAAGATTGCTCGGTACATCAACAGTGCGAAGCCTGATCCGATTTAATTCTGAAAATCGATCTTGCCGAACCTCAGGATGCGAGATCACTCTTGCTTGTAAACGAACCAATCCCTACGATTCTCGTACCGGATAGTATGTTAAAATACGAAGGCTAAGTTGTCTTATAAACAACCAACAGGAATTCATGATGCTTTCTTTGAAACCCAGAACCATAAAAATACGCTTCGCTGTTGTCGCTTTGGCGTTTGCCTGCGTTGCCGTAACACTTTCACACGCTCAAGATTCAGCAACAACTAGCCAGTCATCCAGCGATAAACTGATCTCTAAGACAGTCTCCCGCATCGTGGCAAAATTGATGCAGGACGATCACTTATCCAAGCGGAAACTGGACGACACGATCTCGAACCGTGCGTTCGAGATGTTCATCAAAAACTTGGATCCAACCAAGTCGTACTTCATGCAGTCGGACATCGACGAATTTTCTAAATGGAAAACTAAGCTCGATGATCAAATGCTAAAAGGCGAATTTCTCGCAGCCTTCGAAGTCTTCGATCGATTTTTACAAAGAGTGGACGAACGAACTGATCTCGCGGTTGAACTGATTGATGAAGACCATGACTTTACAATTGACGAGGAAATGATCACCGATCCCGACCTCCTTAGTTTTGCCAAGAACGATGCCGAGGCGCGTGACAACTGGAGAAAAAGAATTAAATACAGCCTGCTTGTTCTGCGGGGAGACGCCAACGACGAAGAGTCTGATGCCAAATCCGACGACGACAAAAACAAAACAGTCAAGAAAAAAGATGATCCAAAAGATCGTCTTCGCAAGCGATATTCATCGTTCGCCCGGCGAATGCATCAGATCGATGCAGAAGACATTGTGGAACGATATATCACCGCAATCACAACCAGCTTTGATCCACACACAAGCTACCTGAGTAAAGGCACATTCGAAAACTTCCTAATCCAAATGGGATTGGAATTGGAAGGGATTGGGGCGACCCTCTCTCTGATGGACGAAGGCTACACCGTCATCAAAGCAATTGTTCCCGGCGGAGCGGCCTCTACTCAGGGCGGCTTAAAGGTCGAAGACAAAATCGTCGCCGTTGGCCAGGGTGAAGAGGATGGCTCGCGGGCGTACGACAAGTTATTTAAAGAACACGGCAGCGCATTTGTTGAATGCACAGGAATGAAACTAGATGACGTTGTGGGAATGATCCGTGGCAAGGCGGGAACCGTCGTGCGACTTCAGGTAATGTCTGAAAACGAAAGTGAATTGCACACCGTTGAAATCGTTCGAGAGAAAATCAAATTAGAAGACAGCGCTGCTCACGGTGAAGTTTTTGAGGAGGCTTCAAAGAAAATCGGCGTAATCGAACTTCCAAGTTTCTACGCAAACATGGGCGGTGGTGGCGGACGCAGCACGACCACTGACGTTAAAAAAATCCTCGATGACTTCAACTCCAAAGACGTCGACGCACTTGTTCTTGACCTTCGCATGAACGGAGGAGGAAGTCTTCGCGAAGCAATCGACTGCACTGGCTTGTTCATCGACATTGGACCAGTTGTTCAAGTCAAAGATCCATACGGTCGAATCGAAAAGCTAAATGACGAGAACGGAGGAACCGCCTGGGACAAACCAATGGTTGTCTTGACCAGCAAGTTCAGCGCCAGCGCAAGCGAAATCCTTGCCGGTGCAATCCAGGACTATGGACGTGGCTTAGTCATTGGCGATACGACCACCCACGGAAAAGGTACCGTTCAAAGCCTTGTTAACCTTAACCAAATCCTGTTCAGCCGGATCAAAAATCCTCCGAATGAATTTGGAGCGTTAAAGATCACGACGCAGCAATTTTACCGTCCTAATGGAGATAGCACCCAAAAACGCGGAGTTCTCTCTGATTTGGTTCTACCTTCCATTTCCGACAACATGGACAACATTGGCGAAGCAGATCTGGATTACCCGGTCAAATTCGATCGCGTACCCGAAGCATCCTTCGCAAAAATGAAAATGAATCGTCAGGACATTACTTCCGCACTTCGAACTAAGTCGAAAGAAAGAATTGATTCGTCTGACGAATTTCAAAAAGAAATCAGCAAGATTAATAAGTACATCGAGCTGAAAAACGAGAAAGCCGTTTCTCTCAATGAGGCTAAGTTCATTGCTCGGCGGAAAGAACTTAACGCAGAAAAAGAAGATGAAAAAACGATCGAAAAGCAAATGCTTCCAAGCAATGATATCGAACGCAATTTCTACCTCGACGAAGTTCTAAGAATCACGGCGGACTATGTCGAAATGCTAAACCAAAAGCAACTTAGTCTACGCTAGATTTCTAAATTCACGATCTCA
>JAALLA010000168.1:3684-9569 GCA_011087765.1 Pirellulaceae bacterium | reverse complement strand
TCTATCTTCAATCGATAAATTCAAATTCGTTAGTGCAGAGTAAAAGCTGTGCGTACCTCGCTAGTGGAGCAAGATTGTCGGGCTTATGAGTGAGTTGAGCGGAATTGATGTATTGAGAACCGACCTCAATTTCCAGCGAAGTCGGATTTCGCTGAAACAGAGTGTGATAGAGTTGTTTAATTTGGCCGAGTTGGGATTCGTCGTGGTTAATGACATTTTCCATGATGTGATTTGCCTGAGCGGCAACAAAAGGCGAGTTGATCATAAACAATGATTGTTGTGGAACCGTCGTGCGAATTCGTTTTGCAGCGCTTTGATCAGGGTTCGGCAAGTCAAAAACCCGGTAGATCCCGGGTAAGTTTTGGCGGTCGATTTCCCCATAGATCGTTTTTCGTCGACTTTGATTGGGGCCAAAGAGTTTTTCAGGTTTCCCGTGCATCCGCGGATCGAGTTGTTGGGATACAGCGAGCATTGAGTCCCGAAGCGATTCAAATTCTAAACGTCGCCGATTCATTTTCCAGAGAAGCGTATTTTCAGGATCAACCTGGGTGCACAGAGGTCGATCCTGACTGGATTGGCAGTAGGTGTCTGAAAGCATGATGGTTTTGTGGAGATGTTTAATGGACCAGTCATTTTTCATAAAGTCTGAAGCCAGATAATCCAGGAGTTCGCTTTGAACGGGAGGTGAACAGCGAATACCAAAATCGCTGGGTGTACTAACCAAAGGCTCTGAGAAATGGTGCATCCAGATGCGGTTTGCAAAGACGCGGGCTGTTAATGGATTGTCGGGACTTGCAATTTTGTTAGCCAATTCAAGTCTGCCACTCTTGTTTCTAAAGGGCTCTCTTTTGATTTTGCCATTTTCTCGCGGGCTCAAAACAGCGACGAACTGACGAGGAGCAACGTCGCCGTGTTGGTGTTGATTGCCGCGAATCATCACTCGTGTTTGGTTAATTTTGTTTTTGTCCTGGATAACCATAGCTCGCGCGAGTCCGGAGGGTGGATTGGTGTTGAGGTCTCCAATCTGTTTTTCGAGATTTTGGATCTCAATTTTCGCGGTTGGATTGAGGTACTTGGTAAGGTCTTTAGATGGAAAATTAGCGGGTGAATTTTTGGCAAAAACTAATTTGGCAAGTCCATCATTGGGGAGCGGGAATTTTCCGTTGTTAGGTTGTGGCGAGCCGGCTTCAATCCATGCGGAAACGGTCTCCGAAAAGAGTTGGCCGATCAGATTAGCGAGCTCGATTTTGGCTTTGGGAGGGTGTGCAATTAGGCGTTTGAGGTACTTCTCAGCTGGAGCCTGTTCCTTCGGTAAGCCAGCCCATTCTTCAATTTGGCGTTTCGCCTTCAGAGCGAATTCGTCATCGGGAATTGCCAGCAATGCAAGCGTTGGTTTGACCACCGTCGACTCATTGCGGTTTCTCGAGAAAAAGCTTCGCCACTGTTTGACAATGTTTGATTGAATTTCGGTTTTTGTAAGTTTTGTGAATGGCTGAGATGCAATGAAGTCAGCCTGTCCGGGGACGATAACATGAGCGATGTAGTCGGAGAAATTGCTGCGAATGTGGCTCAATCGCAATGCGTAATGTTTGTTTCGAAGCGTTTTGATTTGTTCGTTGAGATTTTTGAGAGAATCAAAATAGGCTTGGAATCGAATTCGTTGTTCGGGCGTCCCAAGTAATGGCAATTCTTTCGGGACTTCGTTATTGTTGAAAATGCCGTATAGCGAATAGTAATCTTGTGTTGGAATGGCGTCGTATTTGTGATCGTGACAGCGAGCACAACTCACTGTCAAACCCATCAGTCCACGTGTTACAACATCAACCTGGTCGTCGATGGTGTCAGGCCGAGCAAGGTATTTTCGACCGACAGCAATAAATCCGAGCGCCGCCAGAGATTTTTTGTCTTCTGGAATGTTCAAATAGTCCGCGGCTAATTGTTCGCGAATGAATTCGTCGTAGGGAAGGTCGTTGTTGAACGAGTCAATTACATAGTCTCGATAAGTAAACGCAAATGGATACCGGTTGTCTTTGTTGTCCAGCGTGTAGCCGCTGGTGTCAGCATATCGTGCTACATCTAGCCAGTGCCGCGCCCAGCGTTCGCCATAAGCAGGTGATGCGAGAAGCCGGTTGACTAGTTTTTCGTAGGCGTCGGGGGATGTGTCTTGGGTAAACTGTTCCACTTGTTCGAAGGTAGGTGGTAAACCTGTTAGATCAAATGTCGCGCGACGAATAAGCGTGCGTCGGTCTGCACGGGGAGACAGGCCCAGTTTCTTGGTTTCGAGTTTGGCAAGGACCAGTCGGTCGAGAACAGAGCTTACGGGTTGTTTGACTTCAGGGATCGCAGGAGGGGTCACCGGTTGGAATGCCCAGTGACGGATCTGATGGCTGTAGATTTTTTCTGCCGGAGTCAGCTCTTTTAACTCAGGTTGTTTTGCTGGCCAAGGGAGATTCATAGCAACCCATTGGCTAAGGACTGCAATTTCTTGATCGGCCAATTTGTTATTCGGTGGCATATCATAATCGCCAGAGTGGCTGATCGATTGGATGATCATACTGCCTTGGGGTGTTCCCGCGACGGCGGCAGGACCGCTATCGCCTCCTAAGAGAATGGCGGATCTCGAATCGAGGCGAAGTCCATTTTCTGATTTAACTGGCCCGTGGCATTCGATGCAGTGTTGAATTAAGAGCGGACGGATTCGATTCTCAAAAAAATCGAGTTGCTGGTTTGAAAATGCATCGTCGTCGGCGCGCGCATGAGCGGAATTGCATGCCAAAATGATTGTGGCAATCCAAAAAAGGAATGGTCGAGTCTGGCACCGAGGCATGATCGCGAAATCGTTCCGTCTATAAAAAGATGAACAACGGCGGCTAATTATTTCAGCCGCCCTGGTTCTCATTGTAGCAGTTTAGTCCGGTGACTTTGAGAGAAATTTCAGAGCAGCATTATGTGATGGCGCTCACAACCTTTGGTTTTTAGGGGTTCTTCGGGAATGAAAAGTGTCTTCTGAGCATCAAACCTGTGCCCAGCGTTTGACGATTTCAATGCCAACTTCGCCAGCGGCAATCATCTCATCAAGACAGGCCCATTCCAGAGGTGAGTGAATGTTGTGTTGGCCTGATGAGAGGTTGGGGGTCGGTAAGCCGAGTTCTGTCAACCGAGAGCCATCGGTTCCTCCGCGAACGATGGTGCGGTTAAAACTTCGCCCTAACGCTTGATGTGCTTCGACTGCAAAATTGACGGCACGCGGTTCATTGACCAATCCGTCGGCCATGTTGCGATACTGCTGAACGATTTCCGTGTTTACTTGAATGCCGGGGCACTTTGATTGTACCGAGTTAGCGGCTTGCTCTAGAACGGCCGCGTGGTCTTTAAGTTTCGATGTATCGAAGTCGCGAATTAAAACTTTGAGAGTTGATTCTGCAACTCCGCCGTCCAGAACGTAAGGGTGAAGGAAGCCCTCCCTCCCGTCGGTGCACTCTGGAGACAATTCGGGCGGAAGCGCGGCCAGAAAGTGACCAACCGCGCGGTTCGCGTTGATCATTTTGTCTTTTCCATAGGCCGGGTGAGTGTTGACGCCTGTAAATGTGATGACGGCCATGTCAGCAGAAAAGGTCTCTTCATCGATGTCCCCCTGCCCTCCCCCGTCAAAGTTGTAACAGACGGTGGCGTTAACCTTTTCAAGATCCACGTGGTCGACGCCGTGTCCAATTTCTTCATCGCAGGTGAAGAAAATACGCACATCTCCTCGTTCAATTTCGGGATGCTCGATGAGATAGTTGGCAAGCTCCATAATGATCGCGACACCGGCTTTATCATCGCCGCCCAGTAAAGTGGTGCCGTCCGTTGTGATGATTGTCTTGCCTTTTGCACCGGCCAGTTCAGGACAGCTCGCGGTAGACATTATTTTGGTTGGGTCACCTGGCAAATGCACATCTTGTCCATCGAAATTTTTGATGACATTCGGCTTGACGCCTTTTCCGGTAGTTTCCGGAGAGGTGTCGACGTGGGAATTGAAAGCCACGATAGGGGCGTCCGGAAGATTGCCTTTCACGGTTCCGTAAACGATGCCCCACTGGTCCTGAACGGCGTCGGAAATCCCCATCGTTTTCATTTGCTCGACTAGCAATTTTCCAATTTCGATTTGTCCAGGACTGCTCGGATAGTTGCCGCTTTCTTCTACAGCGGTGGAATCGATCTGGACATACTGAAGGAATCGCTCAAGAAGTCTTTGTTGGTTCATGTTTTTGGCAGTCAAATATTTAAATTCGAATTCGATGTTTGAAAATATAACCTTACTGAGAAGCAGTACAAATCTACCACGTTATCCAAATTTAGACGAGTTCGCTAAACCAAAACTAACCTCAGTAGGCGTAATTGTTCGCCTTAGTTTCCAAGTGATCAATCGTGAGATAGGATGAGACTTTCTAATCCTCCAAACGGGTACGTGTTCTATGCCACCGCCAGCAGTAAGCTATTTCGTTTTTGACATCGAAAGTGTGGCCGATGGAAATTTAATTTCGAAAGTACGGTATCCCTCGGAAAACTATACTCCCGAGAAGGCGATTGAGGTCTATTGCCGCGAACGCCTCGAACAGACGGGGTCCGAATTTATTCCTTACACGTATCACCTGCCGATTTCGATTGCCGTGATCAAAGTTGGAATGGATTTAAAAATAATCGATATTGTCACGTTGGACTCACCGGAGTTTCGTCCGCACATAATTACCAAGCATTTTTGGGACGGTTGGCGCAAATATAAAATGCCAACCCTTGTGAGTTTTAATGGGCGTTCGTTTGATATTCCGTTAATGGAGTTGTCAGCATTTCGATTCGGAATTGGGATTCCTGATTGGTTTAATCTCAATGCAAGAACCTATGAGCAAAAACGGAATCGATACAATCAGGCGTCTCACTTTGACCTTCAGGAAGTGGTCACGAATTTTGGTGCATCCCGTTTGAATGGCGGCCTCAATCTGATGGCGAATTTGCTGGGCAAGCCCGGCAAGATGGGGATCGCCGGCCATATGGTTCAAGAGCTTTATGACAAAGGGGAGCTGGGCAAGATCAATGACTATTGCCGTTGCGATGTCCTCGATACGTATTTTGTCTTGCTACGAACCAAGGTTTTGTGCGGTGAGATTTCTCTTGATGCCGAGCAGGCACTCGTTCGAGACGCAATGGAATGGCTCGAAGTCAATGCAGAGGAGCATCCAGTTTACGGCGAGTATCTAACGCAATGCGAATCATGGGAAAACCCATGGCAGGCAACTTAGGACTGGCAACTGGATCTCGTCGTGACGCCTTTACTTGTTTGCAAGTGCTGCCCGATTCGCCCGTTTTCGATCTGATTCTTTGAGGAGCATCTTTCGGAGACGAATGTTGCTTGGGGTGATTTCAACCCATTCGTCGTCTTCGACATATTCAAGTGCCGACTCAAGCGAAAACAGGCGAGCAGGTTTAAGCAAAATGTTTTCGTCGCTTCCAGCAGCGCGAATATTGGTCAACTGTTTGGCACGGGTTGGATTGACGGGGAGGTCGTTTGACCGAGCGTTTTCTCCGACGATCATTCCTTCGTAAACATCGTCTCCCGGCGAAACGAACATGTCGGCCCGTTGCTGAAGTCCGAAAATTGCGAATCCTACTGCTTTTCCAGGCACCATTGAAATCATTACGCCATTGGGGCGAGCGGCGATTTCACCTTCAAGAGGGCGGAATTCCAGAAACCGATGGTTGATAATTGCGGTCCCTTGAGTCGCGTTAAGCATTTTTGTACGCATCCCAATCAAACCTCGCGAAGGAATGACAAAATTGGCAAGTGTAAACTCGCCGCGGGCAGTCATTTCCTGCAGTTCGCCTCGGCGATTTCCCACCATTTCCATTAC
>JAALLA010000168.1:0-3584 GCA_011087765.1 Pirellulaceae bacterium | reverse complement strand
GAACTGTTGATTGAAAAAACCATTTCCAGTGTAGGTTCGTCAACTGAAATTCTCGGCAGCGGTTCGGTGACTTCAAGATCGCAAATCGTATCGCCAATTTCGATATCTTCGATTCCCATGATCGCGACGACTTCGCCCGCCTCGGCTCGTTCGACTTCGATTCGACCAAGTTTGTCGAATGAGTTCAGCGTTGAAATCTTACATTGTCGGGGCGTCCCGTCGCCGCCGATCACGTTCACTGTTTGGCCTTTTTTGATGTAGCCACTGAGGATTTTTCCGACTGCGATTCGGCCAACAAATTCGGACCAGTCCATGGTCGTTACCCCCATTCGAAATTTTCCCGGTTCGATTGTAGGTGGGGCCACTTGTTCAAGCACAAGGTCGAGTAGAGGTTCCATGTTTCCGGAAAACGTATTGGGTTCGTGGGTTGCAAATCCCTCTTTAGCGGAGGCGTATATGAAGTGAAAGTTGTCGAGGTATTCTTCGCCGCCCATTTCAAGAATCAACTCCATGGCTTCGTCGACCACTTCGGCGGTTCTGGCATCGGGGCGATCCACTTTATTGACAACGACAATTGGTTTGAGGCCTGCTTCGAGCGCTTTACCAAGCACGAATCGAGTTTGGGGCATTGGGCCTTCGGCGGCGTCGACCAACAGCAATGCACCGTCGGCCATTTTCAGGACGCGTTCGACTTCACCGCCAAAATCAGCGTGTCCGGGCGTGTCAATGATGTTAATTTTGACACCTTTGTAAGGCAGGGCAATATTCTTGGCGAGAATGGTAATTCCGCGTTCTTTTTCGATGTCTCCCGAATCGAGAATTCGCTCGCCCTGCAATTGCGATTCCCGAAATTGGCCACTCTGACGCAGCAGGCAATCGACGAGAGTCGTTTTCCCATGATCGACGTGGGCAATGATGACGATATTTCGAATGTCTTTACGTTGAGTCATGGGATTGCTTTTGTATTCACGCTTCGGGTCGCGACCGCGGTTGATCCCAAGAAAGCCAGTCATAATGGCTAAATCCGCTGCGTGAATCGTCGGATTGACTTGGGGCTCAGCCGGCAATTGAAAAGGTTGCTGAGGTCAGAAATAAATTGAGACAGAATCATACCGATCAAACGGGAGATCCGATAGGCGAAACGGAGACTTGGTGAAGGTTGCTGTTCTCTGCGGTTAGTTCTAGACTTGGAGGTCGAGCTACCTCGGGCGGCTGGTTTTTCCGGTGTCTGCGGCGGTTGGAGCGGTGCGGGCAGGAGATTCTGGTGGATCGTTTGGATTTTCTAATAGAAAAGGCTTAAGGGTGGCAAGAGTTGTACTAGCAATGTCGGGAGGCGTGGATTCAAGCGTCGCTGCGCACCTGTTGATCGAGCAAGGTCATGAGGTGATTGGCGTCTTTATGAGGCATGGTGAAAAAGCGGTGGAAGCTTGTTCGATCGACGGAAAAATGGAGTCTTCCCCCCTCCTGCCGGTTCTCAATAATCGCGCCGATCATAAGCAGGGGTGCTGCAGCGTTTCCGATGCTGAGGATGGCCGCCGAGTTGCTGAGCGATTGGGGATTCCCTTTTATGCGCTGAATCTAGAAGAAGAGTTCAAAGGGATTATCGATTACTTTGTCGACGAGTATACCGTCGGTCGTACGCCAAACCCGTGCGTGATGTGTAATAATCGAATCAAGTTTGGGAAATTGTTTGATTACGCAGATAGCGTAGGAGCAGAGTTTTTAGCTACGGGGCATTACGCCCAGATGGCTCGGGCGGATGGCGATTTAAAATTGTTGCGGGGAGTCGATCCAGGCAAAGATCAGTCCTACGTTTTGTTTGGGATTAAGCCAAAGTTTCTCGAGCGAATGTTACTTCCGGTTGGGCAGTATCAAAAACCTGTCATTCGGGAGATTGCGGGAACCCTTGGGCTAAACGTAGCGGAAAAAAAAGACAGCCAGGAAATTTGTTTTGTGACATCGGGGAAGCATGACGAGTTTGTTCGGCAACGGCGCGGCGATGTTTTGGACGAACATGGTGGTGCTTTGTCAGGTGAGATCGTCACGACTGACGGGACGGTAGTTGGAAATCACCCTGGAATCGAGCGGTTTACGATCGGGCAACGTAAGGGACTGGGTGTCGCTATGGGCGAACCTTATTTCGTTGTTCGAATCGACTCTCTTAAGAAACAAGTTGTCATTGGTTCATTAGCTGAGTTAGGTCGCAAAAATCTTACCGCAAGCAAAACGAATTGGTTGACTTCGGTTCCTAGTGAGCCGTTTCAATGCCTTGCGCAAATTCGGTACAACAGTCGGGCCCATGCAGCCACGGCAGAAGTCCTTCCCGGTTCCCGATTGAAAATTGATTTCGACGAACCGCAAAATGGAGTTGCTCCGGGACAAGCGGTCGTTTGTTACACAGGAGATCAAGTCCTGGGCGGCGGCTGGATTGATTAGCGCTGCTGAGAATGGTTGTTTTTCAGTGTTAGCGGTTGTTTTTGAATTGAGCTTTTCAGTTTAGTCGGAAAAAAGCAGGGACAAGCTGTCTATTGATAACTGTAAACTGAGCTTAAATACGTTATGATGGTAGCTCGGCGAAGCTACTGAGCTGAGCAGATATCGAATTCAATTCGATCCATCAACTTCAAACCAATGCTGAGGAAGTCCGTGCAGTTGATCAACACCACTCAAATCCACGATCTGTTAGTAGGGCAAGGTGATAACGGAAAGATATTGCTCATTGCCGGCGCCGGCGTGCTTGTCTTTATCGCTCTTGGATTATTATTGGCCTTCGCCCGTTATGGAAAGCTCTGGGTTCAGGCGTATACTTCGGGGGCGGATGTTAGCCTCGTTAGCTTGATCACGATGGGTTTCCGCAAAGTCCGGCCCGACATGATTGTTAAAGCCAAAGTGATGGCAAAGCAGGCTGGTTTGAATATTAGCCGCAAAGATGGAATCAGTACGGAACAATTGGAAGCTCACTACCTTGCCGGGGGTGACGTGATGAAAGTGACGAATTCTATCATCGCAGCGCAGCGAGCCAATATTGATCTAGATTTTGATCGCTCGGCGGCAATTGATCTGGCTGGACGAGATGTGATGGATGCAGTTCGAACCTCGGTGTACCCCAAGGTGATTGACTGTCCAGATCCTGAACGAAGCGGAAAGAACTTCCTCAGTGCGATGTCGAAAGACGGCGTTGAGTTAAAAATTCGCGCGCGGGTTACAGTAAGAACGAACCTTGAGCAATTGATTGGTGGTGCTACGGAGGAAACCATTATCGCGCGTGTGGGTGAGTCGATTATTTCGTCAATTGGATCGTCCGATCGTCATCAAGACGTTTTGGAGAACCCCGATCGTATTTCACGAGCCGTTCTTGAGCGTGGTTTAGATGCCCACACAGCATTCGAAATTGTTTCGATTGACATTGCCGACATTGATGTTGGTGAGAACATTGGTGCACGGCTGCAGGCAGATCAGGCGGAAGCGGATACTCGGGTAGCACAAGCGGCTGCTGAAAAAAGACGCGCTGACGCGATCGCAACCGAGCAAGAAATGAAAGCGGATGTCGCGAGTCAGAAGGCTCAGTTAGTACTGGCAGAATC
>JAALLA010000167.1:3033-9590 GCA_011087765.1 Pirellulaceae bacterium | reverse complement strand
CCATGTAAGGCAATGAATTCCATTTCAATTGAATCCGGGCAAAGCGCCTCCAGCATCGACTTCATTCCCTCTTGAATGACCTTCGGATTTTGATTGGGCACCAACCGACAACTAAATTTCGCCCCAGCTTTGGCCGGCAAGACGGTCTTAGCGCCTTCCCCCTGGTACCCACTCCACAGTCCGTTGATATCAAATGTCGGGCGAGCCCACCGTCGCTCTAGAGTTGTGTAGCCTTTCTCTCCTGCGAGAGCCTTTAATCCTAGTTCTTCCTGGTATTCCTGATCAGAAAAACCGAGCTGCGAAAATTGCTCACGCTCTCGGTCACTTAATTCCTCCACATCATCGTAAAACCCGGGAATCTGCACGCGTCCATTTTCATCGATCAACGCCGCCATCATTTTACATAAAACATTTGCGGGGTTCGCAACGGTTCCCCCAAATCCGCCAGAATGTAAATCTCGATTTGGCCCGGTCAAATTAACTTGATAGTAAGTAATCCCCTTGAGCCCGTAAGTGATAGCCGGTTGACCTGGCCCATACTGGGAGCAATCACTAATCACGGCAATGTCCGCACTTATTTTTTCTTTCACCGGCAGTTCAGCATCGTACTCACCATTAAGAAATGCTGTGAGACCGGCACCACCAGATTCCTCTTCACCTTCAATTAAGAACTTCACCTGAACCGGCAACGCTCCCTTTGTTTTCAAATATGCCTCCACGCCAAAGACATGTGTGATCATCTGACCTTTGTCATCGGTCGCGCCCCTTGCAAAAACTTTCCCATCGCGCACCGTTGGCTCAAAGGGAGGCGTTTCCCAAAGTTCTAAAGGATCTGGTGGTTGAACATCGTAATGTCCGTAAACCAAAACCGTTGGCGCTCCTTCAACCTTCGGCGATTCCGCGTAAATCAGAGGATGTCCGCAGGTTTCAATTGTCTCCGTCTTTAAACCCATGTCGATAAACTTTTGCGCCAACCACTCGGCAGTCTTACGGACGTCCGCATCATAGGCGCTGTCGGTACCAATACTTGGCATTCGTAACCACTCAAATAAATCGGACTCAAACCGGTCGTGGTTCTCACTTAAGTAGCCGTCGAATTCGGACATAACAGACTCTCTGATTTAATAGGGCAACCAATTCTCAGTTGCGGTTTTAAAAAAACGTTGCAAAACTAAAATCTGATTCACAGCAACGCTAGCTACGCGAGGCAGATTTTCAATTAGTTTGAAGTCGAAACAAACTCAAATTTCAAAGTGAAATCCTTGTCGATGGCTCCAATATAGCCCTGAGCTGCGATTGCGACCACGGACCCTCGCCACAACTCGCCCTCACGTTCCCTGTGCACGAAGAAAAAGTCAAAAAATGATGACAGTTTCTGCAATCCGTAAAAAAATTTACTTGAATACCGAGTGTATTTCAGTCAAAGTAGGCGAAATTCGAAGTGGAATGGTGTCCAAGAATTTAGAGAACCGATAATGTCCGACAAGGATTCAGCAACGCTGACCGCCGATCCGGTAGTAAAGCCAAAAAATAAAAAAGACGAACGACCGAAACGTCAGCCAAGATTTCACGTCATTCTTTGGGACGACGATGACCACTCCTACGAGTACGTTATCCTAATGATGCGGCAAATCTTCGGGCACACCATTGACCGGGGTTTCAAAATTGCCAATGCCGTCGATTCGGACGGGAGAAGTATTTGCCTGACAACCACACGGGAACACGCCGAACTCAAAGTCGAGCAAATTCATTCATTCGGAAAAGATTTCCTAATTCCTCGCTGCAAAGGGTCGATGTCGGCCACCATCGAAGCCGAATCGAGTGACTAACGGACGCTGGCTCAGCCTTTACAGTTTACCAACTTCAAAGTCTGAATTTCGCATTGCAGAAGTACTACAATAGTGTCCAATTACCACTCTCGAAGCATCTGATTCAACAAGAGACATGGCGTGGGCGCGAAACTAAAAACAGCGACTCTCGGTTGCAAGGACAATCAGTACGAGACACAACTGGTACGAGAAGGCTTGTTGGGCGCCGGCTTCTCGGATGCTGAATCAGACCAACCGGCTGATCTTTGCATCATAAATACTTGCACCATTACCGGAGAAGGCGATTCTAAGAGTCGCCAAATCATCCGCCGGATGAATCGCAAGAATCCGGATGCCAGAATTGTAGTCATGGGATGTTATGCCACGCGGGAACCCCAAGAGGTCGCCGACCTTCCGGGGGTCGCCGAAGTTGTCACTGACAAACGTGAAATCCCTGATTTACTTGGACGCTTCGGAGTGGTCGATATTCCCAACGGAATTTCAGGACTCAACAATCGCCACAGGGCTTATGTTAAAGTCCAGGCTGGCTGTCTACTTCGCTGTAGCTATTGCATTATCCCCACCGTTCGACCAGATATGTTCAGCCGGCCTCTGCAAGAAGTCCTGGATGAAGTCCAGGTGTTGATTGACAACGGGTTTAGCGAAGTCATTTTGACAGGGATTCATCTCGGGCACTATGGAGTTGACTTTAATCAGGGGAAACCCAAACGTGATTGGGTTAGGCTCTCCCATCTCGTTCGGGCGATCTGCGAACTCTCTCCCACGGTGCGGGTACGACTCTCCAGCATTGAAGCAACAGAGGTAACCCGCGAACTGATCGAGGTCATGAAAGATTTTTCAACACAAGTCTGCCCTCACCTCCATGTCTGCCTACAAAGTGGAAGTGATAAAATTCTCCGCGGAATGAAACGGAGATGGACGCGGCGACACATCATTGATCGCTGCCAGCTTGTTAAAAACGAACTTCACTTGCCAGCATTCACCACCGATGTAATCGTGGGCTTCCCGGGAGAAACGGAAGACGATTTTGCAGACACGGTCGATGCCTGCCGACAGATTGGCTTCTCAAAAATTCACATGTTTCCGTTCAGTCCAAGAAAAGGAACTCCAGCGGCAGGAATGGAAGAACAAATTCCAAAGAAAATCAAATCCGAACGGGGTGCGAAGATTGCCGACTTGGAAAAAGAACTGAAACGTGAATACTTTCAGAGTCTTGTTGGGGAAGAATTGCAGCTACTGGTTGAAAAAGTGAATGATGACGGAACAGTAACCGGCACTTCCTGCCGATATGCCACCGTTAACGCCATTGCTCCAAACGCCGCGGAAAACGAACTCATTACAGTGAAAATCGAAACCGCCGGCGACGTGCTTTCGGGCCAAGCAATCTGAAATTAACCCGCCGGCCCATTGGTTTCATTGATTACCACTCGGTGGCAACTGCCCGTGGATTTTCGAGCCCTAACTTCTTCATTTTCTTGTACAAAGTCGTGCGATTGACCCCGAGCTGCTCCGCTGTCTCATTCCGGTTCCAGTTATTCTCACGCAACGATTGCAAGATAATCTGCCGTTCCGGACCCTCCAACGCTGCTTTTAAAGTCTGCCGTTGAGCTAACGGTGAAATGGTCAAGGTCTCAGTTTGGCAAGCACTAATGTGGGACGGAAGATCTTGAATCCCCAGTTGCGGACCACTGCCCAACAAGACGGCCCGTTCAACAATGTTCTGAAGTTCTCGAACATTACCTGGCCATTTGTATTGCTGCATGGCCTGCAGCGATGCCTGATCAAATCCAGTAATTTGCTTCCCTTCCTCTTCACAGACTTTTTCAAGAAAGTGTTTTGCCAATGTTGGAATGTCTGAAGGACGCTGGTGAAGGGAAGGTAATTCAATGTTGATCACATTGACCCGATAGTAAAGATCTTGACGAAACCGGTCCTCAGCGACCGCTTTAGCTAAGTCTTCATTGGTCGCTAGAATAATGCGTGTGTTGACACGGAAGGTTTCGGTACCGCCAACCTGCTCAAATTCCAACTCCTGCAGAACACGCAACAATTTGACCTGAAGGGACGGCGATGCCGTACCGATCTCATCTAAAAATATTGTTCCGCCATCCGCTTGCTTAAATTTTCCAACCTTATTTCCAGTTGCTCCGGTAAATGAACCTGCAACATGCCCGAATAATTCACTCTCGAGAAGATTGTCAGGTAACGCTCCACAGGCCACTTCTACAAAGGGAGCCTTGCGGCGATTTGACCGCTGATGAATCGCCCTTGCAATCAATGATTTCCCAGTTCCACTTTCGCCAGTAATCATTACGGTTGCTTTGGTATCAGCAATGTTGTCTACCATGTCAAACGTTTTCTGCATCCGGTGATCGTTACCAATGATGCTATGCCGACCGAATCGTTTATCGAGCTGTGTTTTTAACTGCTCATTTTCCTCGATGACTTTTTGCTGCGATAACGCGCGATCAAAACAGATTAATATTTCGTCGTCAATCAAGGGCTTGGTCACCAAATCAAAGGCGCCTGCCCGGATGGCCTCGATTCCCGTATCTACCGTCGCATATCCCGTCATCAAAACAACGACAACATTGGGGTGATGCTTCTTGCAATCGGCAAGTAATTCGAATCCATCATCATGACCAATCCGGACATCGAATAGTGCCAAATCAAATGTTGTCTCATTTAAACGCTGGCGGGCCGATTCCCCATCGGCTGCAAGCGATACCTGGAACCCTTGGTCTGCCAACCATTCACCCATTGATTCCAAGAGGTGTTTATCATGATCCACTAAGAGGATTTTCGAATTTTTCGGGGTTCTCGTGTTCATCTTCAAATTCATTTCTTATCAATCTTGGCTGCTCGAATACCGCAGTTACAAAATTTTTGCAGGTGATTAAATACAACGCCTATGTTTATTTAGGTCACCGTTGCCCGCTTAATGGCTGATTTTGTGAAGAACCCTGAATTTGAGGGATGTTTCTGATTATTAAGATTATGCGGTATTTTCTGATAAAATTAGCGTTTCACAAGATTTCTTTCCCCATCTGGAGTATAAAAGGGGAGCCACAAGCCGATCTCACTTCCAATGAGCAATTCTATTGCTAACAGGCGTAATTTTTACTTTAAACAGGCTTATCTAGGTTTAACTGCAACAAATTCCCCATGACGTCGAAAATATTGCTCGCGGACGATCACCCTATTGTTGGCCTTAGTCTCCACAATCTTGCAAAAGATTCGCGGATGAATGTCGTAGACCAAATTCGCAGCTCCGCCCAAATCGTGCCCTCGGTCGAATATCATCGCCCCCAGCTCCTGATCACACAGGTCCGACTTGGGCGCCAAGACGCGTTGAAATCACCCGAGAAAATAGATCCTGAATCGAATTTGAAAGTGATCGTTTTCACTTCTCATTCCAACCCAACCAATATTGCGCGAGCGAGCGCACTGGGGTGTTTTGAATTCATTCAAAAAACATCCCCGATTGAGAATCTGGTTACCGCGCTTCAGGGTGCTGCGGCCGGTGAATCGACGCCTCCTACGAGCTTGCTGGCGACGACCAAAACGAGAATGAAACGAATCGGCTCAGGCCCTGCAGAGAGTCCACTTACCAAACGCGAGTCGCAGGTACTGCAACATGTTGCCATGGGCTTAAGTAACCGTGAAATTGGAAAATCACTTGGCATCAGTGTCGAGACTGTGAAAGAACACGTCCAAAATATTCTACGTAAACTAGACGTCAATGACCGTACCCAGGCAGCAGTTTGGGCATTAAAAAACGGGATGATTTAGCGCGGGGTTGATGGTTTCCACGCTCACGTCAAACTGAATAAGCCCTATCGACCAGGCTGCTTCAACTCTTGATAAAACCGCTTCATACGCGCTTCCAGTTCCTTGAAATTGCCGCCGAATGCCTTCGCAAAGTCGGCCGACCGTTGCCTCCTCGAATAAGAAGAGAAATCGGTTCGCGCTGCATCGTTTTTGAGAAACTGCTTGTAATTATCTGGCATTGTTTCGCTAAAATAAAACGTCATACCCCAGGAAATCGCATAGGCAGCCTGAGCATCAGTTCGAAACAGGTCATTACTAACAGCTAATTCAGCCATCTTTCCCTGGACCTCTCCCTGTTGATACAGCTTCATCAATTGTGACAACCGAGACGCATGAATACGATCTTCCTGCCTTGGAAAATTCTGACTATTATTAACACCGCGGGCTTCAAAAAGCATCGCAAGCCCCTCACTCTCCCAACGCACGACCGGACCAAAACGGCTGTGCAAGCCGGTATTAAAAGCCGTCTGATGGGTGGCTTCATGCAAAATTGTTCCTGCATTAAACAACCACAGCTTGTCTTTTGAACGACCCTCTGTCTGGTCATAGGTGATGATTCGATTGCTTCTAGGTGAGTAGTAACCAAGAATCGACGGATCGTAATCATGAAATGCTCTCAACATTCGATCGAACTCACCCCGAGTCCTTAACACAATCGCAACCATCGGGAACTGTGGCTCCTTCAACTTAAACCCCCGAGTTGAAAAGTAGGCCTGAAATCGAGCAAACAACTGCTGAAAGGGCGTCGCCCAAACCTGAGGGCTTCCTGGGGGGTGAACGACGACGAAATCATGGGTCAAAGAAACATCGTACTTATTGCCAAATTCTGACTGCAAACGCCTTCTCATTTCCGCTGCGGAGTAAGGCTTGAAGTCAGCGCTAACGGTTGAATAATCC
>JAALLA010000167.1:0-2933 GCA_011087765.1 Pirellulaceae bacterium | reverse complement strand
CCATTTAAATGTCCATCGAAATCTACGTCACCTCACTCACTTCGCAAACCGATTCCCGAATGAAAGACAATCAAAGCAAATTTTCCACCCCCGGATCGGACTCAATTGTTAAGATAATGAGTGTTATTGGACTTAAGGAATTAATATGCAACGCTCACTCTTTCAATTTACTTTCGTATTGCTAATGACCATTGGTTTCACCGGCCCTTTAGCGTTAGTTGGTCAGGAAGATTCAAGTCAGGACACACCTCCTAGCCGTCAGGAGGAAGTTCTTGGTGACATGGAACTTATCGATCGAGTTGATGTCCTCAGGCGACAACTTGAATCTCCGTCTATTCCCGAGCGAGATAAAGCACAACAAGAATTGATCGGCCTTGGAATTCGCGTCCTTGACCATCTTGATCCCGCCGAACCATCTGAAGCCACTGATCTAATTCAGCGAATCAGTATGGTTCGAACAGAACTTGAAAAAGTAGTTGCTGCCATTACTACGAAATCTTCCCGGGTCACCCTCGTTGGAAAGATGACCGTTGGCGAGGCTCTTGCCGGCTTGAAAAAACAAACCGAAAATGATGTTGCCTTAACAGCAACGACGCCTGATATTTTTAGCAAACGGGAGATTGACCTAAAAATTGAAAATGGCACATTTTGGGAGGCGCTCAACAGCATTGCCCAACAGGGAGAAATCGCGATTTCCCCGTACGCGGCTAGTGCCGGGCAGTTGCGTCTCGACCCGACTCAGTCCGCGATGCAGCAGGCCGTTGAACCCCTTGAAAACAAAACAGCCGTTTCGACCATCCAGCCTCCACAGTGTGTCTCCGGAATTTTCGGGATTTCTGTTACCCAGGTAAATGCCTCTCGCAACCTTGTTAATCCCAAACTCAATTCTTGCAATATCAGTACGGTTGTTCGCTGGGAACCGCGAATCACTCCCATCTCTTTTCAACTTCCCGCCGCAAGTATAAAAGCCGTCGACGGGCAAAACAAAGAGATCAAGCTCACCAACCGTGAAGCCGTATTTTATGGAACCGTCCAATCGGAAATTGCTGAAATCGAGTTCTTCATCCCGATCGAACTTACTGATCGTTCAACAGAAAAAATCAAAACACTCACCGGTGTTGGCGAAGCGTTGATCGCAGGACGTACCGAAACTTTTCGGTTTAAAAAACTAGGTCGTTTAAAAGATGGCTATCAACAAACCCGAGCTGGCGCTACCGTGACTTTTCAAGGAATTGAAAAGAACGAAGAACTATTTGGACTCGCGGTCAAACTTGGATTCGATGCCCAACAAAATGCACTCGAATCCTATCATAGCTGGGTCTACGACAACATGATCTATCTTGAAAACAAAACAGGGGAGCAGATCGTCCCAATTGCCTATGACGGAATCGGCCAAACCGAAAATGAAATCACCGTCCGCTACTATTTTGACACCGATCCGAGCGCAATGACACTCGTATACAAAACCCCTGCATCGATTGTCAAAGTCCCCATCAAGATTGAGCTGACCGATATTCCATTGCCATAACAAACCCCCGCTATACACTGTTCGCTTTCAACCTGGAGGGTGGATTTGACCTCACTTGCCTATCGATCCATTTTTGTTATTTCAGCAAAAGTAAAACTCTTCACCTGTTGGTTGGTGTTCGCCCTTCTGTGCCTCGATTCCGCCGAAGCTTGCGGTTGTCAACAACCAGCTTCCGGCGATTCAACGACACAAAACATCCTCGCAACGATCAACGAACAGGCCATCACAAGCGATCAAGTTGCTCGCGATCTACAACGCACTTTAGGTGACCGGCAACTCTCACCAATCGAGAAAAAAAAAGCGATTGAACTGACAACGAAGAAATTGGTCGACCAGCATATCACTTTGGATTTTCTGACAAAAAGAGGGTTAGCAGCCAATTCATCCGAGGTCGATTTGCAAATCGAGAATTTAAAATCCGAGCTCCAGACGATCGATTTAAGTTTTGCAGAATATCTGGATGAGACCTTTCAGACAAACGAAGATTTGAGATTCCAGACGAAATGGCAGATCAGCTGGAAACGTTATCTTAAGAACAAACTCTCCGATGAATTTCTTCAGTCCTACTTCGAGAAAAATAAACGACGTTTTGACGGGACTGAAATTAAAACAGCCCACCTGTTAATTAAAATACCCGCCAATGGTTCTCCAACACAAGAACAGCGTATCAACCGCCAATTGCTTGAAATTCGAAAGCAAATCCTTTCAAGAACTCTTTCCTGGCAGGAAGCCGTAAAAGATCATTCAGAAGCTCCCACACGCCTCTCCGGAGGCTCCCTTGGATGGATTAGCCTCCAGGGCCCCATGCCTCCCTCGTTTACAGCAGCGGCTTTTCAACTCTCAAAAAACGAGGTCAGCTTGCCGGTGAAAACTAAATTTGGCATCCACTTGATCCGCTGCGAATCTGTACGTGATTCCGCATTAGGATGGAAAGATGTCAGAGCCAAACTTGAAAAACAGGCGTCACGCGACCTTTGGCAGGCCATCGTCAAGCAACACAAGACTGCGGGCGCAAAATAACTTCGCACCTCACTCCGTACTTTTTTCCCAAATATAAAGCTGCTGCTTTTTTTGATTGCGAGGGCCTTTACTCACTTCCGCAAACCCACGACCTTTTTCAAAAAACCCAATCGCAATTTTCTCTACGTCGTTCAAATCTCCAAATTCAATTTTCACCCGATCCAAGACACTTTCTTGAGAACCCAAATTAGAGAAAATAGTTCGCTTAGCGTTACCACGCCCAACTACCTGATTCTCAATACTCACCAACTTTAAAAAACGCATTTCTCTGTGTTCTGAATTCAATTTCCACACAGCCTCGACCAATTGTCCATGATCTTTTCGTTGTGACACCCTGTCTCCGCGTTGGACAGCATCGTCCCCCCACCTGACACTATTAGGTCGT
>JAALLA010000166.1 GCA_011087765.1 Pirellulaceae bacterium | reverse complement strand
TTAGGGCGGTGTTCAGAGGAGTTAAGAAAATACGGTTTGTTTTTTCAGGCAGGAATGAGATAATTAGGTTAGCGTCGTAAGTTGGGCTTCATTGCCTATCCTGCAAATCTAATTATTAAACTAGTGTAGCAAGTTCGTTAACGTTTTTATGCAAATCGTAATTCATCCAAAGCGCGGTTTTACCCTTGTAGAATTACTGGTCGTAGTCGCGATTATTGGAATCTTGATTGGGATGCTGTTGCCAGCGGTTCAAATGGTGCGGGAGGCTGCTCGTCGAACCGCCTGTCTCAACAACGTTCGTCAGGTGGTTCTCGCTGCTCACAACTACGAGTCTGCTTTTCAGCACTTTCCACCAAGCTTTGAAATAGAGTCGGGAAGTGTTTTAACAGGGAATAACGGGTCCTGGTCGATTCACGGAAGGTTGCTTCCTTTTTGTGAGCAAAGTAATTCTTATAAGGCTGTTGATTTAAATGTTGCGTGGGACGCTCAGCTTGACACTGGTGTTCCGATGCTAAGAATTCCGATGTATCAATGTGCCAGTGAAGTCAACGACCGCGTGAGAAATGATTCTTCGGGGAATCCGAAGGTTTACCCGCAAAATTATGGATTTAATTTTGGCACGTGGTTGGTTTATGATCCCGTGAATGGACGGCGGGGCGATGGGGTGTTTTATGTTAACAGCAAGACACGCTTTGGTGGCGTTACAGACGGTTCGAGCCAAACACTGTGCATCGCCGAGGTAAAAGCGTACACCTCTTACATTCGAAACACTCAAGATCCCGGGGTTGATCCGCCGACATCGTCGGATGCATTTTCAGGATTCACAGGGCAGTTGAAACTTGGGCCTGGCTTGCAAAAGAATACGGGGCATACGGAGTGGTGCGACGGCAGAGTGCATCACTCTGGATTCACGACGGCATTCACGCCAAACACGAAGGTGCTTTATCAGCATGACGGCGTTGCCTACGACATTGATTTCAATTCAGTGCAAGAGGGAAAGCGGAGTGATCAGGTTAGTTATGCTGCTGTTACCTCTCGGAGTTACCATTCGGGTGGGTTGGTCAATGTTGGGCTGATGGACGGTGCGACGCGGACGGTGTCAGACAAAATTGAATTAGGAGTCTGGCGAGCCCTTGGTACGGTCAGTGGCGGTGAGATTGTTGGCGAGTTTTAGTGTGCTGGAGCGTCGATTTCGACGAGCGTTATGGGTTCTCGTCCATAATTATGGAGTAATGATGCCCTTTCAGAGCCGAGCCTAAATTGCTATTATTGAGTCTCGTTGGCAACGCGGCTCAATGCTTCTAATACGTTGAGTCGCCGCCACTTAAGAAATTCGGACGGATGGCTGAGTCTGGTCGAAGGCACCGGTTTTGAAAACCGGCGACGTGGTAACGCGTCCGGGGGTTCGAATCCCTCTCCGTCCGCTTTTTCTTAAATAAAATGGCAAAAGAATTCAGTCTGCCCCGCACTCCAGCGGCATACAACGCGGCTTTTCTTGGCTTGCAGTTGCTCTTTCTCCGATCTTAAATTCCGGGCTTTCTGTTGGTAGTGCCGTTGCCCGATGAGTGGAGGTTTGCGTGTTTTTTTTAACAGTCTCTGGGGTTCAGGTACGATAACAGGTCCCGATGTGCATTGTTGTCGGCCAACCATTACCTCGTATTCCCATCGTCGAAAGTACCTTTCTGGCTGGAGTTATTGGCTGTGAGTCGAAACATTCAAATTATTTTTGATTAGTTTCTGCAGCTCGCTTGCTGTTTTAAAAATATGGCGTGGGTCGAAGAGAAGTGTTAAAGTAAACTTAAGGATCGGTCGGCAATTGTAAGTTTCTGCTTGTCGGCTGCTTTCCAGGTTTTCGTCATTTTAGTTTTGCTTGTGGGAATTCCCAGTTGTAGAAATGGAATGTGACGACGCCCTTTCATTTGAGTTGTCCTCTGGTCAATGTGTAATTACCAGTTAATTCAGAAAATTAGATCTCAACGTATGCCAGGAATTATGACTTATTCTTCGAACTCAATACTGAAGACTGACTTGTTACGTTTTTTCGCTTTCATTTTTTCGGCCGTGCTCGTCATGGAAGCCGCGTATGGCGATGAGAAATTCGAATTCAAGAAAAATGATGTAGTCGCGATTTATGGGAACGGCTTGGCGGACCGCATGCAACACGACCCCTGGGTCGAGACGGTGCTGCAAAGTCAATTAAAAGGAAAGAATGTAAGTTTCCGAAATATGAGTTTTTCGGGTGACATGGTTAATCAAAAACCTCGGAGCAAGGGGTTTACGAACGACGAGGAATATTTGCAGCTTGTCGGGCCTGACGTCGTTTTTGTTTTTTACGGTTACAACGAATCATTTGCAGGATCGGCTGGCGCGGACGCCTACCGAAAGGAACTTGTTAAGTTCGTCAATCGATATAAGCAACTCCGAAAAGCAGCCGGCAAGAGCGTAAGGTTTGTTTTATTCAGTCCGATTGCAGCGCAAAATACCGGGGATCCACTGCTCTCTGATGGCGTTGAACTAAATAAGAATTTGGCGGCCTTTACCCAAGCCACTCAACAGGCGGCGACCGACACTGAGGCTACGTTTATCGATCTGTACACTCCAACCAAGCGGCTGTTTCAAACGAGTGTTGACCGCTACACGCTTAATGGAATACATCTCAATGCGTTAGGTTACCAGAAACTTGCAGGCTTTATTTCAGAGGCGTTGCTAGGTAAAGAAATGCCTTCAGGGAAATCTTTAGGGAGTCTGTATGCGACGGTCAAAGACTCGAACTGGCACTGGCATAATCGCTATCGGGCTACCGATGGAAATGATGTTTGGGGTGGTCGTTCGACACTGACGTTTGTAGACGGCCAGAGCAATGCTGATGTTTTGAAGCATGAGCTCGTGATGCTCGATGTGATGACTGCAAATCGGGATAAAGTAATTTGGGCAGCTGCGAACGGCAAAGAACTTGTTGCCGACGACAGTAATGTTCCACCGCCGGTTAAGGTGATTTCGAATGTGGGTGGCGGAAGTAAGAGCTCGAGTGCAGAAAAGGAAGGAACGCTCGCCTACCTCAGCCCTGAAGAAAGCCTCGCTAAGATAAAGGTGCCGGAGGGTTTTGAGTTGAACGTCTTTGCCTCCGAAGAGATGTTCCCCGATTTGGCTAACCCGGTCCAAATGCAAGTGGATACCAAGGGGCGGCTGTGGGCGGCCAGTTGGAATACTTATCCCAAATGGGAGCCGCTCAAAGAGATGAATGACAGCCTCATGATTTTTGAGGATACTGATAACGATGGTGTTGCGGATGTAAGAAAAATCTTTGCCCATGTCCATAATCCACTTGGATTCGAGTTTTGGGGAGGCGGCGTGTTAGTCACTTCCGGCCCTGATCTGTTATTCTTGAAAGACACCGATGGTGATGACAAGGCGGATGTTCGTTTTCCAATTCTTCAAGGGCTTGGCACGTCAGATACGCACCACGCGGCAAACAATCTGATCATGGGCCCCGACGGTGGTATTTATTGGCAGAGTGGTATTTTTCTGGTTCACAACCATGAAACGCCATGGAAGCGGAACATGACGACGGGCGGTTCGGGAATGTACCGATTTGATCCTCGGACGTTCTCGATCACTCCGCACGCGGCGAATTCACCCAACCCTCACGGAACGAGTTTTGATTATTGGGGATATTGTTACGCCAATGATGGAACCGGTGGACGTTCTTATCAAGTTCGACCAGAGGGAAATGGTTTCAAAATGCACCCATTGTTGGTCAAGGAATTTCGTCCGGTGGCAGCGGATGAGATATTGTCCTCGGAGCATTTTCCCGATGAGATGCAAAATGATTTTCTAATTTGTAACTGCATTGGTTTTCTTGGCGTCAAGCAATATGTGCTCGATCGTGAAGGCAATGGGCGAAATCGTAAATTTGGTGACGTTTGGGGGACTCCCGGTGTTGAACTACTAAACAGTGAAGACCGGAATTTTCGTCCAACCGACGCCATCGTTGGTGCCGACGGCGCGTTGTATGTGTCGGATTGGCAGAACGCAATCATTGGTCACATGCAGCATAATATTCGCGATCCAAATCGCGACCATTTGCATGGCCGAATTTTCCGATTGACTGTGAAAGACCGGCCTTTGCAGAAGCCTGTCAAAATTCATGGTCAGCCGATTGAGGCACTTTTGGAAAACCTCAAACATAAAGTGGACGGAGTGCGTCAACGGACGCGGGTCGAGTTAAGTGCTCGCGATGGGGACGCAGTGATTTCAGCAACTCAAAAATGGATGAGAGATTTTGACCCAAATGATGAAGCCGAATCTCACCATCTTTTAGAGGCACTTTGGTTGCATCAGCAGCATCACGTACGTGATGACAGACTTTTGCAATCTTTGTTGAGCTCGAAGGTTGGGCATGCAGCAATGGCAGCCAAAACTGTCAAGCATTTCTGGGACAACGTGGATGTCAAAGGGGCAACTAAGTTTGCGGCCCCCGCTGCATCCCATGTGGTAAAATACGCTGCTCCGAAACACCTTAAAGCTGCTGATAAAAAAATCTATAAGCTTGGATCTGAAATCTATCAGCGTGAATCGCATTGTGCGACCTGTCATTTGAACGATGGAAAAGGTAACTCGAACGTTTACCCACCTTTGGTCGGTAGCCCTTGGGTTCTCGGAGACGAAGATCGGCTGATCAAAATGACTTTGCATGGTTTATGGGGGAAAATGAAGGTCAATGGGAAGACCTACGATCCAGCTCGGGGCGTGCCTCCTATGACTGCCTTCCGCTCAATCCTTAAAGACGAAGAACTGGCTGCAGTGCTGACATTTGTTCGTAATACCTGGGGCAATCAAGGCTCTAAAATTAAGCCGGAGGACGTGCGTAGGGTTCGCGAAGCGACTGCGAAGCGGACGACGTTTTGGACTCCCGATGAATTACTGGTTGAGCATCCCTTTGGGGAGGCGGAACTGGCAATGGATCAGGCAGGGGCTGAGGTCGAAGAGTTCACCAACGATCAACTTGAGAAAGAACTGCTCGCCGCCGACCCCACTGAACTCGCTCAGATTGCAATTTCAGAGGGCAATGCAAATCGAGGTAAAGCACTCTTTTATCAGTCTGCTGCCGCATGTTTCGCTTGTCATGATCCCGGCAATGGTGCACCACAAGCTGGCCCTGATCTAAAAGCACTTACGACATCTTTGTCTCATGAGGAGTTGGTTGAGTCTATTCTTTATCCTTCTAAGCGGATCGATAAAGAGTTCGCCCAAGTCAAGGTGCTGACACTCGACGGTGTTTTGTACACTGGTATTCGTGTTTCTGAATCAGACGATGAGTTCGTGCTGCGGAGTTTAGCTCAACCGAAACCAATTGTTATTAAGCAGGATGACATAGATGATGTTGTGGAGGCGAAGACGTCGTTGATGCCTGCAAACTTGGTGAAGGCTTTGAAGAGTCGCGAAGAATTCAACGACTTAATGAAGTATGTGATTGAAGTCAGGAAACAGTAGTCACATCACTGGTCGAGAACTAATTGAGAGCGTTGGGGGCGTGGCGGATCAGCCACGCCACCCCCTCGGTCAGCCGAGGTGCGCCGGAGAGCCGCTTGCTCCTGTTCGGTTTGCTCATTGCCCAGCTTTACTAATCGGGTTGGTTTCTACCTATGTCTGCTGAGAAGAGTGGGAGCCAATGTTCGACGATTGCCTTAAGCGGAAGGTTAATTGATTTCTTGTTGTGAGCAGTGGCGACGGCTACCAAATTAAGTTCCGGAAAAATCGACATGTATTGTCCACCCGCGCCAACTCCACTGAAATAATTAATCTCCGGAGTGGCGGTTCCAACGCTGCGATTATGGAAAAAGTAGAAATAACCGGCTCCCTTGTCGGGGTCGAGGACGTGATCGATGTAGTCACGGGAAAATAGTTGCTTCCCGTCATGTGAGCCGCCTTTTAAAACGGTAGTGCCGAGTTTGATCAAACTTCGTGAAGTGAAATTACTTCCTGCTCCACATTTGGGGAGCCCGCAGCTTTGATCTTCCCATACGTAATTGAGCTTAAGTTTGTCGGCGATTTCTTGTTTGATGAATTTTTGCACATTGGAATCGGTTTTAATATCAATCAGCATCATAATCATTGAAGGATCAACGCCGGTGTATTTGTATTGTTTGCTGGCCTCGGTGACAGGGGCGGTTATTTCAAATAGCTTTTGAAAGTACCCCTGTTTCTTAAAGTCTCTTCCGAGTGTATTGACAACTTTGGGGTCTTTGAACCGAAGTCCTGATTTCATCATCAGGGCATTGCGAAGTGTAATTGAGTCGACGCCTGATTGAATTTTCGTGCGATTGATTTCCGGCATGAAATCAATGATTGGTTTATCAAGGTCGGCCATCTCGAAGATCCCCAGCTGAATTGCTCTGGCAAGGGTGAGTGAGGTGATTGTTTTCGTTACTGACATTGCGTAGTGCGGCGCGTCGACGCGACCGCGCCGGTTATACATCTCAAACACTAATTTACCGTCTTGCCAAATTAATATACTGTCGAGATCTTGGTATTCACCGGCCTCATCGGCAGCGATCAAGGCACTTACTGCCGTTTTTGTTTGAGGATGGTTGAGTATGCCAACGTCGAGTCCGTCCTGGAGATTAAGTGGAGCGATGCTGGTATAGGCTTTTTCTAAATTGGGAAGCTTTTTCTGTTCTTGAAAAGTCTGCTTTTCTGCGGGGAAACGGTTTGAGAGTCTTGGTATCCCGTCTTGATTTGTTCTCTCAATTGGCGGTGTTTTGGCCCGCGATTTTTTTTCTCGTGGTGGGCCTACTGCTGGAGTATCCCGACTTGGGCAACGACCATCCGTTATGAATGGTGATGCGGGAAGTCCTTCGCGGTTGATCAGACTAATATTTGGATCGGGAGTAGGCTTTCTGAATAAGTAGCGGACATGGACGGGCTCGGGAACAGACGGTGAAGAAACCACGACAGAATTATCGACAATCTTGGCATCGGCATCGAAGTACTTTCCATCGGCTCCGGAAATTTCAAAATAATTCAGCTGTTCTCCTCCCTCCGCATTCGCCAGGCCACTGCCAATGTGGTCAAAAGTAAGCGTCGCCTGCTGGTGGTTGATGGCGACATTTTTTAAGAGGGGGCCCGAAAAAACGATGTCTGTTTTTCCATAGTCTTTTGCAAGGGCCCAAAGAGACAGTCGCTCACCGGCGTAGCGTTTCTCAGGTGGGTGTAAGCTGGGGCCGTAATCGTAAAAAACAGCCATCCCAGTGTTGGGGCTTTGTTCCAGTGCCCGCCGCATGCCGTCCCGCAACCACGGCCATTCATTACTGATTTGTCCTGATCGATTGGTGGTTGAGTTAGCTTGAGTTGGAACCTGCACATAATAGAACGGGAAATCTCGGGCCTCTGTTTTCGCAGACTTTGCCCAAATTTCTCTCCACGTTTGAATTAAAAACGGAAGCAAGTCCTTGTACTCCCAGCCCGTAAACGCTTTGGCATTTCGCTCGCCTTGGTACCAAACGACGCCACGGAACGCGAAAGGTATAATCGGGCGGATTTTGTCTTCAAATTGAACGGCGGGGTTTCGGTTTTCTTGGTCGTCATTCCAGTCAGTGGGAATGTTGAGTCGCTTTCGAATGACTTCCGATTCGATTTTAGGGATCCACGCCTGAATCGGTGTGCCAGAGTTGTAGCGAAGGACCAAGCCGATGGGGATATCTAGTTTTCGGTAAAGTTCGTACCCGAAATAGAATCCCACGCGGGAAATTGATCGTTGTGATTTTTCATTGATACTGTCCCAGCCTCGTTGAGTTGAAACTCGAAAGTTGGAAAGATCTGAATTAAGAATCTCGCCTGGAATGAATCGATTCTTACCCGGGTTGAAAGAGTCAGCCATATTTGACTGTCCACTGCAGAGCCAAACCTCTCCGACTAAGACATCGTCCAAAACCAGTTCGTTAGAGCCCTCTATCGTGAGCCTGCTTCCTTTTGAAGATGTGGCAAGCGGATTTAACTTAATCATCCACTTGCCGTTCTCATCGGCGTTTGTCGAGTGTTGCTGGCCAGCGAAGTGGACGGTCACCTTTTCCTGAGGATCCGCTGTCCCCCAAATAGGAACGGGTAGATCTCGCTGTAAAACCATTCCGTCCCCGAATACTGTGGGAAGGACGACGTCGGCGGAGGCGGCCGATGAAATACAGGTACCGACTGAAAAGAATAGAGCACAGGCGAGTCTTCGGATTCTCATTTTCCGGATTCCGATCGATGGATTTGGTGTCATTTTATTTCTTCTGTCGAGGTTGGTCCAAGAGTACAGCCTTTGAGATTAGATACCTTCCGCTTGGAGAAAATTGGATAAAAGCTCAAAAGTTTGAGGGGTATCCAGCCTTGCTTTTCCAAATCCTGGACTTGCGCCCGCTGCAACGGCCGCTTCCTGAGCGTCTTGGTAGTCGGAAATAATCATCGCAGGTGTATTCTCTGTTTGTGGATTGGATTTTAACTCATGAAGGATTGCCATGCCTTCTGACCGGTCGAGGTCCATTAGTCGATTAATCATGATTAAATCGAATTGTTGATCGAGAGATTTTTGGATTGCGTCATCGAATGAATCAGCGCGATGGAATTCGATGTCGTAAATTTTTGAGAGGACGAAGCTAATCCGTTGGTAATCGAAATCGCATTGGCCAACAATTAATAATTTTCGCATGAACTTGCCCAAGGAAAGGCCGGGAGAAAAATAGATTGAATCACGTGAGCGGGGTTCGTGCCTGATCGAGCGAGAGTCGATAAGGGCGACGATTGTTGATTTACACGGTGCAAATAGTAATTCCCTGTTTGAGCGACTCTAAGGGATGGGGGCGTGAGGGGATGAATTCCTGCCCAACAAAACCGGTGTAGCCTGTGTCGCGAATTGCCCGCATGATCGCGGGGTAAAAGAGCTCCTGAGATTCGTCGATTTCATTTCGTCCCGGGACTCCGCCGGTGTGGTAATGGCTAATGTAACGATGCGATTTGTTAATTGTCCCAATGACATCGCCTTCCATTACTTGCATGTGATAGATGTCGTAGAGCAACTTAAAGTTGTCGCTTTCAATGAGGTCACATAATGCGATCCCCCAGGCCGTGCGGTCGCACATATAGTCCTCGTGGTCTATTTTGCTATTTAGCAATTCCATCGTTAACGTCATGCCCAGCTTTTCGCAAAGCGGCAGGATTCTTTTCAAACCATCGGCGCAATGGTGAAGCCCCTCTTCGTCGCCCATTCCATCTCGATTGCCAGAAAAACAAATTACATTCTTGGCTCCAGCGTGAAAGGCGTCTGTGATCTGCTCACGGTATGCGGCTTCGAGCACGTCGTGGTATTCTGGACGATTCCAGGCGAGCGGAATGCCGCCGACCTCTTTTCCGTCAGGGGCCATGGCAGTCGGGAACGTTACCATCGCACATTGCATGTCAAATTGATTGAGGGTGCCGACCTGTTGCGGCGTAAGTAATTCCACCGATTCAAGTCCGAACTGCTTTCCTTCACGGCAGAGTTCTTCAAGTGGTATTGAGTCGTAGCACCACTGGCAGACGGAGTGCCGGATGCAATTCGGTTCGTCTGATTGCACTGACTCATCAGTTTCTAGTCTCGAAGCAATTGGTGAAATGAAGCATTCCGCTG
>JAALLA010000165.1 GCA_011087765.1 Pirellulaceae bacterium | reverse complement strand
AGAATGGCGAGGGTCAGAATGGCGAGGGTCAGAATGGCGAGGGTCAGAATGGCGAGGGTCAGAATGGCGAAGGTCAGAATGGCGAGGGTCAGAATGGCGAGGGTCAGAATGGCGAAGGCAATCAACCGGGGTCGAGCGGAAGTGAAATGTCCGGTAGTAATTCGGAAGGCTCTCCGTCGGGCGAGTCTAATCCATCTGCTCCCGGTGGAAGTGGTAAGAATTCAAATGCGATGGGGAGTGGAGCTGGAGGTGGGACCCCTCAGGGTGAGTTGCTTGATCGCGATAAGACGAACTTCGACCATGCTAAGAAGGCAACTGATATGGTGCTAAAGAAGTTGTCTGATCAGCGTTACGATCCAGATCCTGAATTGCTGGATAAGATGAATTGGACCAAAGCAGATTTAGAGAATTTCCTTCGTCGCTGGGAAGAGATGAAGGATGCAGCGGAAACGGGAACGCCTGAATCGAAAAAGAAGTATGAGAAATCGCTTCGAAGCCTTGGGCTCCGTCCAAAAAGTGGGAGTAGAAAAACGAAGACGGTGGAAGAATCTGCAGAGGGGCTGGGCCAGGACAGTGCCGTGAACCGGCCGCCGGCCGAGCGAGTGCCTGACTTCAATTCGTTCATGCGGGACCTTAATCGGGCGAATGATAATTAGCTTTTTCGGAATTTCATGCGATCCTGGCATCGTGGGAATTTGATTTTTAGGTCTTCTAATGTCGATGCCTCATGGTGCGCTTTTGGATAGGGCTCAATGAAAATAAAAGAGCAGTTGTTTTCCGCTCATCGAGATAAAGCGGATGTATCGTCTGTATTGGAAGTTCCTCAAGGGGCTACGGAACTGCTCGTTCTGGCTCATGGGGCGGGCGCTGGGATGCGTCATCGAAATATGCAGCGAATTGCTGAGGCGATGCATCGGGAGCAGATTGCCACATTTCGTTACCAGTTCCCTTTTGGGGAACGAGGGGGAGGTCGTGACTCGCTAGAAGTCACGTTGTCAACAGTTCAACGAGCCGTGGAATTGGCTGGGTTGCTTGAACCTAAACTCCCTGTGCTTGCCGGGGGGCACTCGTTCGGGGGCAGGATGACCTCAATCGCAGCATCGAATGGCCAGTTAAGTAATATCAAAGGATACGTTTTTTTTGCGTTTCCTCTGCATCCGCGCGGGAAACCGGGCAACGAGCGAGCCCAGCATCTGCCGGACATTCGTTCCCCACTTCTCTTTTTCACTGGCTCCAAGGATCCTTTGTTTACCCCTGAATTGTTCGAACCGATTCATCAGCAAATTCGCAAATCGGCGACCATTCACACTTTAGATTCTGTCGATCACGGATACCGAGTCTCAAAGCGATCGCGTCAATCTGACGAAGATGTTTTTGGGGAAATGGGTCGTTTGACACGGCAGTGGTTAGCTGGGCTCTCAATTTGAATCGATCGGCTTGGTCTTCGACCGGTTCTATAGGCTAGGAATCGCCCGTTTGAACCGTTTATTTGCCGAAAGCGTAGCAACAGAGCGGTTTATTGTGTTTTCGGGTAGGTTTCGGGGGCGTTACGTTCGCTATAACCCACCGAAACGTGGTTGGAATTGAACGGTTTTTCAAAGGTATCCGGAGACGCTCGACAAGCCCGATTGTTCGAACCAAAATAGCCGATTGTAAACAGGGACCGATGATCCGGTATGAGGCATGCCTCAGCCGCAGCGGGCGTTGGTTAAACGCCCGAGGGTTGTCTTACTCGACAACCGAATCTTAAGACTATGCGAATTAAACAGTAGAGCAAAACGATGGCAACTGAAACCGAAACGGTGGTGGAAGAATCTGAAGAATCCACTCAGCAGACCCCCATGATTGAAGCAGACGGACTGTCAAAGTTTTATGGGATTTTTGCTGCGACCCGCGAGGTCTCCTTTAAAGTTTACAAAGGAGAGGTGGTCGCGTTTTTGGGACCCAATGGTGCCGGGAAAAGTACCACGATGAAAATCCTGACTGGTTATCTGTCACCGTCTCAAGGTGTTGCCAGAATAGCTGGTTTTGATATGAATACAGATCGTCTGGCAGGTTCCAGGAAGCTGGGTTACTTGCCTGAGACCGGGCCTTTGTATCCAGAGATGACGCCCTACAGTTTGCTTGATTTTTTTGCCGAAGCTCGCGGGATGAATAAGGCGACCAAGCGTTACCGAATTGAAAAAGCGGTTGATCTTTGTGCTCTCAGCAGTGTGATTTATAAGCCGATTAACAAACTGTCCAAAGGTTATCGACAACGAGTCGGGATGGCTCAGGCGTTAATTCATGAACCCGATGTTTTGATTCTTGACGAACCTACTTCTGGATTGGACCCGAATCAGATACGAGGTGTCCGTCAGACCATGAAGCGACTAGGGCAGGAGAAAACAATCTTACTGTCCACTCACATTCTGCAAGAGGTCGAAGCGATGGCGGATCGTGTTGTGATGATTAATGAGGGGCGAAAAGTCTACGACGGAAAGTTGGAAGATATTGATCCAACTCATCAGGGGTTGGATGCCGTTTTCGCGAACCTAACTGGTCACGATGCTGAGACGGGTGTGAAACTTGACAATGAGATTGATGAAGATTGAAACGTGCACACGTTGAATTTTTGATTACAAATTATTGATGAAATATAGATAGCGGATTTTTTATGGACACGAGCCTTCAGATCGCACAGGCGAGCCTTCAGCTGACTCAAATCACTGAGTTTGTATTCATGTTAATTGTTGACATGTTGTTTTTGGTGGTCCTCGTGCTGATGATGCTGCCACTGGGGATTTGGCGACAGGCAGCCTTTGCTGTTATGAAACGAAATTTCATTGGTTATTTTAGTAATCCTACCGGCTACGTATTTTTGTGTTTGTTTGTCCTGTTGACTTCTTTTGCGGCATTCTGGCCCCATGAATTTTTCACGACCAACTTGGCAAATTTTGATCAGCTAAATACCTATTTGCCTTACATTATGCTGATCTTTATTCCGGCGATCACGATGAGTATCTGGGCTGAAGAGAAACGGCATGGCACCGATGAACTGCTGTTGACGCTACCCGCCAAAGATTTCGATATTGTGATTGGTAAGTACTTCGCGGCAGTGCTGGTTTTTACAGTATCTCTATTGTTTTCCCAGCTATCAAATTACGCCGTCCTGTTGGCGATGACCGGAGGGCAGTTGGACAACCTGTTATTGTTCTCAACCTACCTTGGATACTGGTTCATGGGGGTATCGATGATTGCCCTTGGAATGGTGGCGTCGTTTTTGACCAGCAACCTTACAGTCGGGTTCATATTTGGGGCCGCACTGAATGCTCCGCTGGCGTTCTTTTCTAACGCGGATGTGATTTTTTCGAATTCAGCCTGGATTCAACGGTTGTTTGAGTGGTCTTTATTGCAGCGGTTTGAGCCTTTTGGCCGCGGCTTAATTAGTGCTCCATCGATTTGTTATTTTATTGGCATCATAGTTGTCGGTGTTTACCTGAGTTTGATTTTGATTGGTAGGCGGCATTGGCTTGGTGGCCGTGACGGCACGTCCTATCTATGGCACTACCTTGTGCGGGCAGGTTGTTTGGCAGTAACGATGGTCGCAGCGGTTTTGATCGTCCAGTACAGTCCGCTTAATCGACTGCGCGTCGATATTTCTGATGCCAAGGTAAGCACGCTTGCCCCCGTAACAACAGAGCTGCTGGAGGCGTTGTCGTCTGAAGAAAATGAGGATAAGCCTCCGATTAAGATCGAGGCGTATGTCGGGGCGAGTGTGCCGAGTGAGTACGTGAAAATCAAATATGACCTCGTGAATTTATTGCGGGAATTTGATGTTCTCGGCGGAAGTCGTATTCAGGTGAACTTGCATCAAGGCGTTGAGCCATTCAGCGAAGAAGCAATTCTGGCTGAAAAGAAATATGGTATTCGTCCGGTCAAGGTAATGAGTCAATCCAGAGGAGCACTGCGAGAAGAAGATGTCATTCTTGGCGTGGCTTTTTCCAGTGGGCTCGAGCGCATCGTGCTTCCTTTTATGCCCTACGGTATTCCAGTTGAGTACGAGTTGATGCGTTCGATAAATACCGTTTCGCAAACAGAGCGAAAGACGATTGGAGTGGTTCAGACGGATGCGATGATTATGGGCGCGACAATCAACACGGGACAAGAATTGGCACGGATCCCGCGATTGCGATTGCTGACAGAAATTGAGAAGCAATACAATGTGGAGCAGGTTGACGCGTCCACGCCAATTTCGATGTGGATTGAAGACGCAGACGGTAATCCAATTAAGCGGCGTTACGACGTCCTGCTCCTGGTTCAACCGTCTCAAACTACGCCTGCGGAAATGGATAACATAATTGATGCTATCCAGCTTGGTCAGCCAACTGCGATTTTTGAAGATCCCCTGCCCTTTCCCGAAAACTTTAATTACATCCCTCCGACATACATGCCGCGACTTTTTCAGCGGAATGGCCAGGAGAAGGCAGTGATTCAGGAGCTTTGGGATGCGATCGATCTCGATGTGGATCACAAGCCAATTGCGAGACCATCGACCGTAAATCCCAATCAACGAGTGGCAGAAAAAGACGCGTTTATCGTCTGGCAGATGTCATCAAATAATCCCTATCCGAGGAATAGCGTTCTCAATCAAAAAGAGCGACTAATTGTTTCTGATGGGCAAGGTTATTTCTCTCCCGAGCACCCGGCAACTAGCGGTGTTAATGAGCTGTATTTTCAATATTCCGGTTACATTCAGCCCACTCCTTCGGCCAGCTTGGAGTTCGAAAAACTTGTTGAAACTAATCTTGCCGGAAAAGTGAAGGTTTCGAATGTTATTCAGCGACAGAATGATCAATATGGTTCTGCGAATCGCCAGTTCACACTGGCGGCTTACATCCATGGGAACGAAGTGGACAAAGGTGTGCCGACCAAAGAAGCAGCCAGTGTCGCGTCCAAGCAAAAAACAGATGTGATTTACGTCGCTGACATTGACACCCTAAGTGATTTCTACGTTTCAATGAGAGAGACGCCGATTGTGGATGGTGTTGAATATCGGTACCAAAATATGAGTTTTGTTTTGAATGTAATCGACGCCCTTGCTGACGAGCAGATTTACCTCGGGCTGAGGAATCGCAAGGTCGATCATGTGACGCTTGCAGTTGTTGAAAAAACTTACGAATCTGCGATGCAACGTGTGTTTGATTTGGACCAGCAACTGCAAATTGAATACACGACGAACATGGCAAAAGCTGAGAATGATATTAAGGCCAAGCTAAAGCCAACGGAGGACGAAATTCAAAAGGAGCTTCGTAAAAAGAATAGCAATCAGTATTATGACGCGGCAAAATTGGCTGCAAAGCAGCGTCTACTTGAACAGCAGGTTCGTGATTTGCAGGAAAAGTATAAGAACAAGCAGTTAGAGTTCGAGAATGAGCGAAGTGATAAGAAACGTCGAATCGACCTCGATGCTGAGCTGGAGATTCAAGAAATTCAGCGTCAATTTAAATTAGCGGCTGTGATTCTCCCGCCGATCCCGCCTATGTTAGTTGGTTTGATTGTGTTTACTCGGCGGCGTCTGCGAGAGCGAGAAGGGATTTCCAAAGCTCGTCGCCTCAAGTAGTTCCGCGGACGTAAAGCGAATTGTTTTTTTTTGATTTTTTGTGTCAAGCTTTCATTTGAATTTTTCCTATGAACAAACCCAGTTTTAAAACGCTATTTATGGTGCTTCTCGCGGTTGTCACTTCCGGCATCGCGGCTTCCTTTTACCCCTGGCCTGAGCGAGTGGTCGAGAGTGAAATGGTGGGGGAGCCATTGTTCGAGTCGTATGATACGACTGCAGTTCGGTCGATTGAAATTGAGAAATTCAATGCCGATAAAAATGAGATCGAAAAAATCCAACTCGAACGGGATGGTGAAAAATGGGTTTTGCTCCAAAATCGAAAATATGTCGCGTCCAATGCGAGCCAGGTTTCAGCCGCGGCAAATTCACTGACCGGAATCCTTGTTCTCGAGGAAAAAACGGAGGATCAACAGGACCATTTTGAATACGGAGTCGTCGATCCTGAGGATCACCCGACGCAACCTAATCGCTCTGGACTTGGAACTAAAATCGTTCTGGGGGATCGCAACGGAAAGCCACTGGGCAAGTTGATCGTTGGTGCCAAGCTAAAAGATGATCCAAGTGGAAAAAAGCGGTTCGTGCGAGTGCCGGGGCAGCCAAGCGTTTATGTCGTCGATTTTGATCCAAATGCGTTGGCCACTGAATTTGAAAGGTGGGTCGACCCTAATCTGTTTCAGTTGAGTAGCAGCATTCCGATTGAAAAAATACAGGTGGTAGATTATCGCCTGACGGCTAATCAAGGTGTTGAGTCCGAGTCATTAAAATACCGGGCAACCTTAAACGTTGGCCAAACCGGGGTTAATTTGTTGAAGCTTGATCTCGCGAATGGGAAGGAATGGCAGGCCAGTCAGATTTCTACGAAGATGCGAGAGCAAGCCCAGTCCATCTATCGACAACTGCTCAACATTAGTTTTTCTGGGGTCCTTAGAAAAAATACCGAGATGCAGAAGCTGTTTGAGGCGCCTGCTGCGGAGTTGGATACGACTGTACTTAAGTCGTTAGAGAATTTCGGGTTTTATAAAGTCGGTTTTGCCAATGGCGTTTACCGATTCAAGTCGTCTGGTGGAGAGGTTTCGGTCACGACGAGAGACGGACTTAAGGTGACAATGTACATCGGGGGACTTGCCAGTCGGTCATCTGAAGAGGACTTGCAGCTAAGCTATTACGTGCTGTTCAGCGCTGAGGTTGATGAATCAATCTTTCCCATGCCGGAAAAGCCAACGGTGGATGCTGGTGCGGAAGTTGATGCACAAGCCGACAAGGAATACCTGAAAAGGGTTGCGGACCGCACGAATGCACTCAAGGCCGTCAATTTACGAGCTTCTGCGTTCAACCGGTTGCGAGCAGAATGGGTTTATATCGTTCCGGAGACTGTGATCAATGGCGTTCGTCCAGATCTTGATTTCTCGTCATTGAGCCCTTCGAATCCAGCAAGTTCGATTGGTGATTTGTTGAAAGTTAAACCGCCAACTCCCCAAAAGTAAGCGGCAGTATTGTGGACAGCTACTATCTCGCTGGTTGGGTTTCAAACTTGTTCCAACAGGTTTGTTCTGAGAAGTCTGACGGCAATTGAGAGTAACACAATTCCAAAGACCTTTCTTAACACCGAGAGGCCGCCGTGTCCTAGTCGGCGCTCGATCCAACCGCAGGATCTGAGGACGCCGTATACGATTGCTAAGTTGATGACGATGCCGGCTGTTATGCTCATTTGACTAAATTCCGATTTCAGGGAGAGGATGGTCGTAAGGGTTCCCGCTCCAGCGATTAAAGGGAATGCGAGAGGCACGATAGATGTCGTGTCTGTCTCATCCGGGTTTTGTTTGAATAAATGGACGCCGAGTACCATCTCGAGCCCAATCAAAAGAATCACGATTGCGCCCGCTACCGCAAACGAATTCACGTCGGTCCCGAGTAAATGGAGGATCGAGTCCCCAATTACGAGAAACAGTAGCATCAGCAGACCCGCGGCGAGCGTTGTTTTCACGACTTGCAAATTGCCAGCTCGATTTTTGATATCGACGACGACAGGAAGCGATCCCAGAATGTCGATAACTGAAAATAGAACGAGTGAAACGGAAAGTATTTCTTTGAACATGATCGTTAAATCCGCAAAATGGCAATGATTTGCCGGCCTATAAAAAAAGCCCGTGCTATCGAGCACGGGCTTAAGAATCGTATGATTGAGTCGAACTCTAACGCAGTGTGCTCTTGAATTGTTGATTTCGTCTAATACACGAAATGTCGCAAATCGACTGGCTTACATGAAGCATGTGTGCACAGTAAGTCTCCACCTTGAAGCGGTTTTGACCGCTCTCCAAGCCCGTTGAGAATTTCGATATGTGGGACCAATGTGAGTTCATGACGAGGCCAGTTTACGGACAAAGTCTCGATGGTCAACACCAAAAATTTTTAGTTTTCTGGATTTTTAAAATGAAGCGGAGATTGATTTAGAGAGCGTGTAGCTTGTCCATTTCCTATAGTATTCCATTGAGGGGTTAGGTTGGCAGATGTTGGGTGTGCGGCGTCGTTTTGTTAGACTCGACGCATGATTCACGAAACAAATTACTCGATTCGGACGTTTCACACGGACGGATTCGGTCACGTCAATAACAGTCGGCACCTGGAGCTCCTGGAAGAGGCCCGGTGGCAATACGCGGAGTCAATTGGCTTGGTCACCATGCTCGCCGAACGGAACCTTGGCTTCATTATTGTCGACCTGAGAATTCGGTTTCGAATTCCTATTTTTGAAGGTGAGCAGATTAAGGTAACGACTTGTCTAAAAACACTGGGTTCGGCCAGTGGTGAGGTGGAACAGTTGGTGTACAAGAACAGGGAAGCCAGGGTAGCTCTGAAATCACTGTTTCATTTTGTTCTGATCAATCGAGACACTGGCGATTCAATCCCAATCGATGGGGCGATTAGAGAACTATTGATCGGAGTGATTGAGCCTTAATTTTGATTGCGAATGCCGAGTGCAATTAGCTGGAGCAGCAGAACAGTTTAGCGAAATCGATGTTACTTTAACGCTGTTAGTTCGACTTTGTGGAGCCAGATTTCACTTAAAGAGGTTCTGGGTTTCTTTTTAGCCTTTTGATCGTCCTTGCGCGGACCGGTGGTAATCATTCTAATCTGCGAAGACTTGGGTCGCTTCCATTTTTGATAGGCAGGTTTAAGATTCTCTTTTTTGGCGATGAGTTGTGCAGGTACTTGACCATCTTTGAGCGAATATACTTTGAATGTGCAATTGGCTTGCCTCGGGGAGCATTTCAATTCAATTCTTACGTACTGGTGGGGATCAATTATGGTTATCTGTGATTTCTTATTTCCTGCGACAGAGATTTTTAATTTCTTATCTGGTGATTTATTTAAGTGAATTGAATAGTTCCCATAAGGACTTTCAGGGGTGTCACGCTTCCAATAGCTTGCATCCAAATTGGGCATCAGTTGAAAGCGATAGGAGCCTGCGACCAATTTCGCGATGACCGTTAGCTGCCAGCCGTTCTCGTACAGCCGGTCAAAATCATCCGCCGAGATGACTTGGTGAAAGTCAACTCCATCAAATTCTTTATCTCCAGTCTTCCAAGCGGCGATTTTTGAGTTTTCCGCAGGCACCGGCTCGCTAAAGTCGGTGGGATTCCCTTTGTAAGTCCACTTTTGTTCTTCCGGGTCGAGTGCCTTTAATGACTCGGAGTTGATGCCACCAACCTTTGATGGGTCGGCATAAAAACTTGCGATAACTTTGCTGCCGTTCTCAGTTGGCAATAAGATTTTTTTCGGCGAAGATTTTTTTTGTTTTGGATTTTTGGTTGATTTCTTTATCGTTGTCGATTTCTTTGGTTGCGTTTGGTTGAGGTTTAAAGGGTCTCCTAGTGATTCTTCCTCATGGATCGTCTCAATGACATCAGTACGTCCGTAATTAAGTTTGTCAAAATCCTCTCTCAGTTGTGGTGTCACAAAAATATAGACTCCTATCAGGACTCCAATTCCCATCAGCAGCGGGATGATCATAGCCACCAAAGGGAAGACCCAGGGTTTTTTCCTTTTGCTAATTTGAGGGATTGGGTTTTCACCAGACTTTCGTTTTTTT
>JAALLA010000013.1 GCA_011087765.1 Pirellulaceae bacterium | reverse complement strand
GAAAAGAGCAGCCCTAGCCACTCGCAACACCAAGAGCGAGCACCAAGAGCGAGCAACCCCTCGTTGCTCGTGAAATTGCTGTTCAATAGTTGTCTCTTGAGGCTCCGTTTACGCCGATCGGACGACTCACACTGGGCAAGCTCGATTTACCTTCAAGCAACTTCAAATGTGCAATCAACTTTGACTCGCTATCGGGTATCAAATCCGCGACCGCTTCGGCCATCGAATCGGCAACGCCCAAACGCATTAATTGTTTCATCTGGTTTTGGAGAAGTCTTTGAGTTTCCTCGCCACCGCTTAAAAGAAAATGAACCCACAACCATGACTCAGCATAATCCATTTGATTCAACTCCGCCGCATCACGCAATGTTTCCAGCCTAGCCAGATCAGGTTGCCAATCAGAGCGTCGCAAGCGATTAGACAGACTGTAAATGTGGGGACCGTTGAGCCCTTGCTTGCCTCGCTTAATTTCAAAAAACTCAGCCAGACCTTCATCAAGCCAAATTGGCAAATTAGGAACAACCGAATGAAGATAGCCATGGGTTACTTCATGACGCAAATCATCTCCCACTCGTGGCCCCCAATAGGCGTACACATTAAGACTGTTATCGCTTTTCACAAAAAAAGCTCGTCTCCCGGGAAACTCTGGGTGCGCCCGTTCCATAAATGCTTGAAAATGGGCTTCGTCATCAAACAAGAAAACATGAATCGACTCATCTGATGTCGGGATATCGAGAATACTTGAGATCTCATTTCGCCGGGACGTCAACTCCCGAATCAATCGATGGTTCTTAGGAAGATGGAAATCGGAATGCACAACCAACTGATCCACGACCAACTGCTGCTTGGTTGGTAACGAGTCTCGCCCCTTCTGCATCGCGCATCCACTGATCAGAGTACAACAGATCGCCAACAGCCATCGAATACCCAAGGGAACAATGTAGAAACGCGTTAACACTCAGAATTCCAATCGGAACAACGGAATAGCATCGTAAGTTGCCTTACTGAAGTTGCGAAGATTAACAGAACCCTAACACCCTTAAAACGCCAATCGTTACTACGGCCGACTTAGACTGGCCTAAATCACACCGGACTGGATCAGCGACCCCACCTCGAAACTGGTGCAATTGAATCCCAATCTTTTACAACAATTAAAATGATCCAAGCCTCTCAAAAGTCGTCGATGGCGGAATGACGAGAAAGTCATGCCTCAAACAAGCTCATGCAGGTGTATCGGGAGTTCAGATCTTGTCGCCAGTGACTCCCGATTGGATTCCATCAACCCAAACCAACGAAAGTGATAGCATTTCAAGTCGAAGTTAGGTTACTAAATCTCAACCCTCCAAGTTATCCGCTCCTGGACTATAAATTCATATTGACCCGATCCCCCCAATAAGTGCAAACTGTGCATTGATCCAGTCTTTCGGATTTGTTTTCCGATTGCCAACATCCACGGAAGGATTTGATAATGCCGCGTTTTTTTGGGCGATATAGTTTCAGCGGACTCACCGCAATGGTTGCAATTAGCTTGTTGTCTTTGTCTGGTTGCATGAAAGAGAAATCCGCTCAACTCGCAACTGAACCGCCAAGCGAAACCACCGTCGATGCAAAGGACCTGCCTGTTTCCACCGCGACAAATACAGTAGCGGTTGAGAACACGACTGAGTTGTCATCGCCTGCTCAAGAAATTGCTAAAGAAATCACCTCCCAATCGACACCCTCCGAGGTTTGCCAACGGTTCTTAGATCTCCTTCAGTCCGGTAATCGAATTGCTGCGGAAAATTTATTGACCCGGACAGCGCTGACTGCAACGACCAAAGCTGGTTTAAAACTGGAGCCGATGGGCGGGCCAACCTCGACCTACCGAACCGGTGAAGTCCGATATGCAACCAACAAACAAAAACTCGCCCATGTAGACACCTATGTCATCGACAAGATCGATGGCGAGCCTTACGAAATGGAAGTCACCTGGCAACTCCACAAACATCTAGATGGCTGGCGAATTTCGGGCCTTATGCTTGAATTAGAGCCTGGCCAAACAAAAGACTTGCTTTCTCTTGAGAACCATTTTGATGTAGCGAAACTGCAAAGCCTTGCCGGCGTTGAAGCACTCGAAGAGACAGAGCCACCGCAGGCCAAGGTGAGCGATAGTAGCCAATCCCTCCAGCTAAAATAAACAAAGAACAGTGCCGCTTCGTAAAATCCATTTGTGCCCAAGCTGTTTTAGCTGACCGCCTCTTTCGTCAGCCAGTGAACGATTTCCCATATTCCCACCCGCAGGAGCCTCGGGGCTGGCTTAAACCCACGAAACGTTCAGTTAATCTTTAATAAATAAAACAGTTGGCCGACCAATGAGCGGTTGACCGTAGGTTAGTTTCCACGACTTGAACAAGTGAACTTTCGCCAGCGACTGCACAAGACTAAACTGACACGCTATCGGGCCGCGCAAGTTGAACCGCGGTCTTGTCGCGTTCCCCCTACGATTTGAATAAAGAAGCCATGGCTACTGAAACTCAACCCGAACAAAAAGACAATTCTGCCAAAGCGGCCGATACAGACGCGATCGCAAAAGACATTCACGTCGAAACAGAAAAGTCTGACCAGTCGCGTATTCCTAAGCCAGAGGGAGTCAATGCGAACAGTAAAGTGCTTTGGTCTTATATAATTCCAGTCACAGTTTTTCATCTTCTAATTCCACTCGCGTTTATCCCGTATTTCTTCTCATGGTGGGGGCTCCTATTCCTTCCTATTGGGAATTACATTTTTACGTCCATGGGGATCGGGGCCGGCTATCATCGACTACTCACCCATCGTGGATTCGATTGCCCAAAATGGTTCGAGTACACGTTGGCGACACTGGGAGTCTGCAGTTTTCAAGATTCCCCAGCACGCTGGGTTCTCGTTCATCGCGTCCACCATCAGCATTCCGACCACCAACCCGACCCACATACTCCCAACGTCAGTGGCTACTGGTCACACATGGGATGGATGTTTGTTGACAACACTGATTTAAGTACTGCGTCGGCCTACGACAAATATGTCCGCGATCTAATTCGAGACAAGTACTACATGTGGCTCCAGCGAGGATTTAATTGGGTCTGGGTTTATGTCGCCCACGCCCTTCTTCTACTTGGCGTTGGTTTCGGTTTGGCGTTTGTCTTTGCTCCAGAAAATGTGGCTCGTTTCACCGCCCAGTTCTTCTTCTGGACTGTGATCATGCGAACGGTCTACACCTGGCATGTGACGTGGGCAATCAACTCCGCTGCTCACATGTGGGGGTATCGAAATTACGAAACACGTGAAGACAGCCGAAACAACTGGCTATTTGCTTTGTTGACTAACGGTGAAGGTTGGCATAACAACCATCATGCCGATCCACGTTCTGCCCGGCACGGTCATCGTTGGTGGGAAATCGATTTGACTTACCTGAGTCTGGCCGCACTTCAAAAAGTCGGCATCGTCAGAAATTTAGTCGGCCCCAACAACTCGGCGTTAAATCGCAAGGCAATTTAAACCGCGGCTTGGCAAGAGATTTCCGACTGCCCACCGAATAATTAGAGATCGAACTTGATCCCCTGAGCCAGTGGTAAGTCCGTTGAGTAGTTGATTGTGTTGGTTGCCCGCCTCATGTACGACTTCCACGCGTCCGAACCGGATTCACGCCCTCCACCTGTCTCCTTCTCGCCTCCAAAAGCGCCGCCAATCTCCGCGCCACTGGTACCAATGTTCACGTTGGCAATCCCGCAATCCGAACCTGCCGGCGAACAAAACAGCTCCGATTCACGCACATCACTGGTGAATATCGAACTGGAAAGCCCTTGCTTAACACTGTTTTGAATTTCAATCGCTTCCGAGAGTTCACTGTAGCGAATCACATAGGTAATTGGGGCAAACGTCTCTGTTTTGATTATCAATGCATCGGCCGAAATTTCGACGAGTGCTGGTTTGACGTAAGCCCCGTGCCCACTCTCATCGGCCAGTCGCTCGACGCCATGAACCAAACCACCCTCGGCACGGGCCGCATCGAGAGCCGACCGCATTTTCTCTGCCGCGTCTTCATCAATTAAAGGACCGATCAGTGTTGCAGGCTCCAACGGATTACCAATCGACAACTGACCGTAGGCAGCAATCAATTTCTGAACTAACTCGTCTGCGATTGACTCGTGAACAATTAGCCGCCGAAGAGACGTGCACCGCTGCCCGCAGGTCCCCACCGCTGAGAAGACAATACCTCGCACCGCAAGCGCAAGATCAGCTGAAGGAGCAACGATCGCCGCATTGTTCCCACCCAATTCTAACAGAGGCCGGCCTAACCTTGCCCCCACAGTAGCCGCAACCGATTTCCCCATCGCCGATGAACCTGTTGCAGAAATCAACGGCAATCCAGGATGAGCCGCAATCGCCTCTCCAACGTCACTTCCTCCAATCAAAAGCTGAATTAGGTTATTGGGTGCATCTTCGAATGCCGCAATCACTTTCATCTCAATTAAATGACAACCAATCGCCGTCAAGGGAGTTTTCTCGGAAGGTTTCCACAGAACGGGATCGCCACAGACCAGCGCCAACATCGAATTCCAAGCCCAAACCGCGACTGGAAAATTAAAGGCACTGATCACGCCAATTGGTCCCAAGGGGTGCCACTGTTCAGTTAAACGGTGCATCGGTCGTTCACTCGCAATCGTCAGCCCGTAAAGCTGACGACTCAAGCCGACTGCAAAATCACAGATATCAATCATCTCCTGGACCTCGCCGAGAGCCTATTGATAAATCTTGCCGCAGTCGACAGCGACCAGGTCTGCCAATTCTTCCTTGTTGGCTCGCAGCTCGTTACCGATTTCACGAACTAATTGTCCTCGGATCGGGGCCGGTACGGTTCGCCATGCATGGAACGCTTCGGTCGCCGCAGAGACTGCTACATCCACCTTTTCGGCAGAACAATACTGAATCACACCCGTTGAGCTTCCATCAATGGGGGAAATTACATCGACGACTTCTCCCGTGCCAGTCTCCCAGTTTTCACCAATCGCAACCGACTGCAATGGCAGCTCAGCTCCCAGCTCCTTCAGGATACTTAACGCTCGCACCGAAAAATCGACAGAATTCATATCGCTAACCACTCGAAAATGATGATCAAATTACACCCGATCATACCTCAAATGAACATGGATGAAATCGGGGCGCACGCGAAATACTCCGCTCCTGAAACTAACCTCGAACAGCTACAACCCCGGCCAACCAAAGACAACCCAAAGGAATTGCTAGAACCGCATGCAAACTCCTCACTCTGCTTCAGACTCTCTCTTGCACTACTTCGCTGGTCGAAAATCGGTACCTCATATTTCGATAAACACATACATCAGTGATATCATCGGGGGTTCCGGCGGGTGCCGAACGAAAATTAATAGAAACACGTTTACTATTGTTGATCGGAAGCACACGATGCCAACAGTGTCCATGCAATAACACGAGTGTTCCCTTGTTCAATTGCAGCACGACCTGACCATCTAGGTCTTCATTCGGCGCACCGGCAGGGAGAACGCCGCGGCGATGAGACCCTGGCATAACAACGGTTCTCCCTCCTGTCTGATCGTCGATATCGTGAGGGTAAACCAACCGGTTTAAATTAAACCGGGATGGGTTTTCTGGCGGACAATCTTGGTGCCATGATTGCCCATCACTGTTTCGATTGGAGAACATCACCATCGTATATTGTTCGCACCATTGTTCACCCAAGATCGCGGCGGTCAGTCGTTGAAGATCGCGATGATTCCCCGTAGCGTCGAAATCAAAAACACCTTCTCGCTGCGGAAACCAGGGAATCACATCCGCTTTCGACTTTTCTAAAAACTCTTCATCGTGCATAAAACTTGGAGAATCTCCAAACTCCTCAAATATCAAGTGACACAATCGATCCATCTCATCCGCTTGAAAGAAAGACTCAACAACGACGAATCCTTGTTCCCAGAACTGCTCTGCCAATTTTTCAAATTCCATCAGACAACGCCTTCCAAAACGAATCAAATCTCTAATTTTCGCCGAGACCCCAAAAACAAAACCGGGAAAGCCCTGCCTCGCCACCTATCCGGCACCGTCTCATCGATTAAATTGAAACAATTATCATATCAAACCGGGTGGGCTGTGCCGCTGCCTGCAATTTAAGTAATTTCAGTTCGATTCTTGAAAGCGTTAAGTTGCCGTATCTCATTGGAACTGACGAAGCAGGCTATGGCCCCAACCTCGGCCCGTTAACCATCGCGGGGACTCTTTGGGAAACCGAATCCACCGAGATCGATCTGTATCTTGCGCTCAGCGACGCAGTGGGAAACCACGCCAGTCGCTCCGCATCCAACCCCAAGCTCTTTATTGCAGATTCTAAAAAAGTCTATTCAGGCTCGATCGACCAATTAGAAACGAACGTACTTGCACTCGTGTACGCACTCAAAGGCAAAATCCCCGCCAACTGGCAAGAGCTGACCGAATTGATTTGCCCGCAACACTCGCTTGCTCATAGCGATCGCCAGCGCTGGCTGAATGGGCAAGACAAACTTCTTCCCATGGCTGGCGACCCTCATAAAATCAAATTACTCGGTAAGCTATTTCAAGAAAATTGTGCTCGAGCCGGAGTCAAGCTAATGGAAATCGAGTGCCATCCCATTTTCCCACCGCAGTTTAATAATCAACTTGTTGCCCTCGGGAACAAAGCAACTCTGCTGTCTACCTACACCCTCAAAATTGTCCAGCGATTAATGAAACACTGCGACGACGACACAGAAATTGGTTGTGATAAACACGGCGGTCGAAGCAAGTATGCAGGCTTGGTTCAAGACATTTTGGCGGAACAACTCGTCTTGGTGGGCAACGAAACAAGGGAAATGAGTGATTACAGTTTCCGTCAGAATGATCACGATGTTTTTATACGCTTTCAGGCAAAAGGCGAATCCTTCCTACCAACCGCACTGGCCTCGATGGTTGCGAAGTACCTCCGGGAAGTATTCATGGGGATTTGGAATCAATACTGGAGTGAGCAACTTCCTGAAATAAAACCCACCAAAGGCTATCCCGTCGATGCCAAGAGGTTTAAATCTGAAATCGCCCACCTTCAATCAAAACTGGGACTCAGTGACCATCTTATTTGGCGAAATAAATAATTATCTATTTCTAAATGCAAATGCTGGCATTTCCGTTTTCCGTCTACGATAATGCGAACTCAATTCTTAACCGTTCCACCATTATGAACACCATGAAATTAAACCTAAATCTTCTGTTCACCATAACGGCCCTCTGTTTGCTCATACCGAACTTCATATCAAGCGCCGGCGCCCATGAAATTGCGTCGGAAATGACGGATTCTGCGAATCATTTGTTGCAATCTCTCACGCCGAAGCAGAAAACGACACTGGTTTTTCCGATCGACGACGAACTTCGAAAAGATTGGCAATTCATTCCTATGGAACGGCAGGGACTGAGCCTGAAAACTCTCCAGCCCAATCAACGACTTTTGGCAATGTCGCTTATCCAAACGGCACTCAGCCATCGCGGTTATTCCACTTCTCTGCAAATTATGGCGTTGGAGCACATACTGCATGAAATGGAAAACAATTCCCCAAAGCGCGATCCCGAAAAGTACCACCTGTTCCTGTTTGGAGAACCTTCACTCAAAACCCCTTGGGGGTGGCGAATTGAGGGACACCACCTCTCCATCAGCATCACCGTCGTTGAAAATGAAGTTGTGGTCACGCCTGCATTTTTTGGATCAAATCCGGGTGAGGTTCAATCTGGGCAGTTTAAAGGGGTTCGCGTCCTCGGCAAAGAAGAGGATCTTGGTCGTGGATTAGTGAAAGCACTCACCACAGAACAACTGGCCCTAGCAGTGTTTAACCAAAAAGCGCCTCGAGATGTCATTAATGGCCCCGGACGAGAGGCAGCTGTTTTGACTCCCAAGGGACTCTCCGCGTCAAAAATGACGGACGAACAAAAATCCATGCTTCGACAAATTGTCGATTCGCACCTAAACAAATGTCGCGCAGAACTTGCAGCGAACGACTGGAAGAAAATCGAAGCTGGTGGTTTTGATCAACTACATTTTGCCTGGGCTGGTCAGCTAGAACGCGGAAAACCACATTACTATCGAGTCCAAGGGCCATCGTTTATTCTCGAATACGACAACACACAGAATAAAGCCAATCACGTTCACGCCGTCTGGCGCGATTTCAAGAATGACTTTGGACAGGATCTTTTGAAGCAACACTATCAGTCCAAGAAACACTCTAAACAATGACGCTTTAGGATTCGCAATGAAACCGTAATTTGTTTAGAGCCAGATGACCAATCGCTGCACCTTCAGTTCCCGTTAGTGCGCGAAAGTTTTGGTACTTAAAAAGAAGTTTGCACGCAAACTTGTCTCATCTCCGCTAACTTAACTTTTTCCGCTAGCAAACAGACTCTTCGTTGCCCAAGATCCGGCAGAATTTCTGAGAAGATCCTTAAAATCGGAAAAATTGTGTCTTCTGATCCTCGTGATGGCCGAAACAAACATTGGGTTCAATGGACTGAATCCGCGAGGGGGGCCTCGCAAGCGAGAACTTGAACAATCGACATGGACGTTGATTTGTTTGAGTTTCAGCCTCTCTGCGGCAAGCATTCATTGCGGATTCAATTTTTGGAACCCAAGCCTGTAAACAGCGTTGTGCTTGTTTCAATACATTTACAAAATTCTTTTGATACTGAGCCAACAAATTTAATTTGATCTGACGGCAACCGTGCCGCGAATCAAAACGAAACGAATTTGTTTGACTGCGATCAACGATTTTGAACCAGGAGGGATCTCTAATGCGTCGTTTAGTGCTTGGAATCGCGGTCGCGGTTACCTCGCTTATACCCGTCTTGGGTATGGCGGACGATCAGCAAATCGCTGATTTTATCAAGAGCCGGCTTCAAGCCGAGCAAAGCCAAGGAAATTTAAAGGGTTTCAACGTCGACATGCGTGTCGAAAATGGAACTGTTTGGTTCAAAGGGCATGTATCAAACCCAGCTCAGGAAATGACTATCCTGACGTCCGCTCAACAAGCCGGACACCTCGGAGTCGTAAAAGTTGTAGACGACATCGAAGTCAAAGCGATTGCGGCTCCTGCTCAGCAGCCAGCAGTTTTCCAGCAAGCAGCCATCACTGCTCCCGCTCCAATGCAAGCACAACGGCAGATTGTCGCTACACCTGTTAGCAATCCAATCTCTGCTGTGGTAATCGAAGGTGAGCCTCTGCCTTTCGCAACCGCTGGCGGAGCAGGCATGCCTGCCGGTCATGCAGCGAATGTCGGAACACCGACCGAAGCTCCTAACCTTCCCGGTTATGCTTGGCCTGGATATGCAGCTCACCCGAACTACGGTGCGGTGACTTATCCGCAACAGTACAGTGCATCAGCATGGCCATATATCGGCCCATTCTACCCATACCCTCAAGTTCCACTTGGATGGCGTAAGGTTAGCTTGGAATGGGATGACGGATGGTGGATGCTAGACTTCCACGACAAGTAGTCGATCGAAGTGTTCTAAACACAATCAAAAGCCTCGCCAATCAATGGCGGGGCTTTTTTTTGCGCCCACATAAGCGATTATCTCAAAATTCTGTGGCCATCGCCAACAGTGCTCGCTACCACCCGATGAGCAGAGCTCGATAAATTCGCGGCGAAGCAACGCACCAGCCGCAATGCCGTCCGATTATTAAGTAGCCTCGTTTTGCTTGCTCGGGTGCTTGCCCAGGTTTGGCTCGTCTTGAAACTCTCTCAGAAAACGAGGTTTTTCGCGTTGACCATGCCCCGCTGAATCCTGAGGTGATCAAGTTTGCTAATTGAGCAGCGTTCCTACAGCAGCCAATCCGTCCGTATCGAACTAAAATGGTCGGGCTTCTTACGCCTTTCACTCGCGGATCACTCGCGTCACTCCTCGACACCCCGCTTGGGTTCTACGTGCTGGCAATTCCTCGAGGTTAGCTAAAACGACTCTAATTTTTCGAGAACTGTTCCGTGCCTTCCAGAATCCTTCAGCTCAACAGAACGACGCATTCCACCCAGATTTACAATTCCTGCTGGAAATCATGTCAAAACCGCATTTTGAAAGCGTTGACACAGGTAATTTAGATATTGTTTTCCGAATAGTCCGAAATATCCGCAAGTCCCGCATAGTTTATCACGATAGGTATTCATAAGAGTGATTACACCACAAAGGGATTTGCGATGTTAACCAAAAGATTGACTGTCACCATGATGTTGCTTGTTGCAGCAGCGACAGTTTCGAGTTCGGGATGCTTTTATTCCACCGGACCTTCCTTAGGAATTTTGACGATTCCTATTCCTGTCTCCCCCTACTTTCAGAAGGATAAGGAAGACAAATTCCATATTCATGAGAGATATGGAAGAGTTCCAATCATGGGACCGCTAACCGCCGGGGGGCCAGTTGTTGCTCTCGATCCTCCATCGGACGATGAAGTCTGGTGGGCACTTGAGCGAGCTCGCTCGGTACAAGGTGGATTCCCATTCCTTAACGAAACGCAACGTAACAACGTTACGATCGTCAAAGAAAAGATCGCTGACTACATTGATCCACCACGCGTTATTCCACTCGTTGGCCCAGTCCAACTGCATCACGCTCACTACAAATGCACCGTTTATTTCTCTGAGCGAAAGATTGTCGGCTGGCCGGTACCTCATACACTTGAGGACGAAGATTCCGTTGAGGTACTTTATGTCGACCACAACCACTTCCATCAGGTTGGGAATCTCGACTACGGAGCCTCTAGTACTCACTATTAACGGTTCCGCCACAAATTATCTAATCAATGCCGCTCTACCAGAGCGGCATTTTTTATGGATGAATCTCAATCCGAAGCGTTGCAACAACGCTGCCAGGTAAAGTAAAACTTGTGTAGGTTAGGAATGCGGCATTGGAACGACAAAGGATATTGATCCGTATTTCCAATCAAGCGAGCCGGGTGCTCACCCCTTGTCCTCGAGGCTGGCACGGTGAAATTCACCTGATCCATCAGGCTTAATAAAAATAACAGCATTGGAATTTTTCTTGACGGGCTCTAACGAAAACTCATCGCCGGATGAAATTCCTTCCCAGGCCAGCGAATCTGGACCTCGAAAAAAATATGTCGAGGCAACCAACGAAAATGGTCGTCCCACGTTCCTGGCAAAATGGTCGACGACCATTCTCTGCGTGACTTTGTTTATCGCGCCTCTTGTCGTGATGGGTTCTGTTAAATCATTGCGTGTCAGCGCTACTGATATTCGCCAGTGGCTTCCCACCGATTTTGAAGAGGCAGTCACCTACGATAAATTTCTTAATCGCTTCGGTATCGATGAAATGGTTGTCCTCAGCTGGGAGGATTGCAAGATTGGCAATCCCGAGGTCGCCGAGCTTCGCAAAGCATTTCAGGAAGCAACGCTCCCTGACCCTGACGGTGAAGAGCTTCCCGAGTTACCCGCGTTTAGTAATGTGATGAGTGGTGAGCGGATGCTCTATCAACTCAAAGACTCAGGACTGTCTGAAACCGCTGCGAAAAAACGAATGCAGGGTTTGCTGGTAGGGCCAGATTTAGAGACTACCTGCATCGTGGCCTTTCCCAGCAAAAAACTGGTCGATAGCCGGCGACTGATCATTGATAAAATTTACGAAGTTTCGAAATCCGAACTAGGTCTTGAAGTAAGTGATTTAAAACTTGGCGGACCTACCGCGGACGGTGCAGCCATCCAGGTCGAAAGTCAAAAGTCGCTGAAGAGCTTTCTGGGGATGTCGGTTGCTTTAGTTTTTTGCCTTACCTGGTTTCGTCTCCGTGATTTACCTCTGTCACTCATTGTTATTTTCTTTGCCGGTTTCTGCGCTGCAATCAGTTTAGCATTCCTTTACTGGACCGGCGGCAAAATGAATCTAACCATGGTTATGCTTCCTACGCTGACGTTCATCCTGGGCGTTTCTGGATGTATCCATATGGTTAATTACTACCGAAAGGCATCGACGCTTGGCTATGGTATCAACTCGGCCGATCAGTCGATTGTTGATGGTGGTTATCCCGTCGCGCTCTCCTCGGCAACCACTGCCATTGGACTTCTGTCGCTTGCAACCAGCCAAGTCGTACCGATTCGCTTGTTTGGGATTTATTCGGCACTGGGCATTTTTACCAGCATTTCCGTCATGCTGTTGATCCTGCCAGCGACGCTGTACCTCATGCGCGGGCGGATTAGTAAGCGATTTTCGGATCAAGGCTCCATGTCCAAACGCGAGCGCACCTCGGGCGTCAGCCGCTCAACTTCACTGCTGATGCACTGGGTCTACCGTTCGCACTGGCTTGTGGTCATCCCTTGCTTAATAGGGGTCACCCTCCTTGCCACCGGTGTATTTCAGCTGGGAGCGTCCGTCAAACTACAAAATAGATTTGCCGAGCGAGCCAAGATCATCAGTGATTACAAATGGCTTGAAACCAAACTTGGCTCTTTAGTGCCGATGGAAGTGGTACTTGAATTCGATGAAAACAACGAATTTTCAAATTGGCAGCGCATGCAAGTCGTCAAATCCGTCGAACAGGCGATTAAACAAACAACGGCAATCAGCGCGACTCTCTCAGTTGCGTCCTTTGAACCGCGCATGCCGAGAGGTTCTAATTTTCGCGATAAATTAAAACGGAAAACGAAACTCGATGTCTGGAATAAAAACTACCCAAAATTTGAAGAAGCAAAGTTAGTTAAGACCGTTGGTGATAAATCCTACTGGCGGATTAGCCTGCGCGTTGCCGCCCTCAACGATATTGACTACGGCGATTTCCTCGAAATGGTTAGTAAGAATGTCAATTACCAAATGGAGCATTTGAAACTGACGGGCGTTTCGGCGCAACTGACCGGCGGGATTCCTCTCGTCTACAAAGCCCAGCATCAAATTCTCCAGGATTTGATGTACAGTTTTTTAACTGCTTTTCTGATCATCAGCATCATCATGATGGTCGTGCTTAAAAGCTTTTGGGCCGGGTTGGTCGCAATGATCCCCAATGTGTTCCCCCCGTTGGTAGTTTTTGGAGCAATGGGATGGTTAGGAATCTCGATTGAAATTGGTTCGGTCATGACCGCCAGCGTCGCCCTCGGAATCGCGGTCGATGATACGCTCCATTTCTTAACATGGTACCGACGAGGAACCCAAAACGGGATGTCCCGTTACTCGTCTATTCGTTTCGCATTTGACCACTGTGCGAAAGCAATGATCGACACCTCCTTGATTTGCGGACTCGGAGTCATGCCATTTGTTTTCGGAGTGTTCATGCCGACCGCGAAATTTGCAGCCCTGTTAATGATCATGCTGCTAACGGCGCTCTTGGGAGATCTCCTTTTGCTCCCCGCGATCCTCGCCGGACCTGCAGGGAGACTGTTTCGGTTGAAATCGGTCAAAAAACGTGGGGAGATTTCCTCCGATCCACCGCTCTCCTTCGGAAATCAACGCAGGGATTCCGCCCAGTCCACCACCACGTCAAACCTTCACTCAGAACCGCTAAACACGGTTCGAAGGAAGTGATCCCACCCTTAGTGATTGTTTTCACTCCCAATCGCCAAACCACCGTTCGCCCTCATTAAGGCGACATTTAACTCATTTGCCCCCTGAGAATGGCAAATCGCCGATTTCAGCCGTTGCAAACGAAGGGGTTCTATGTAGACTTACTTGGCTGAAAACCGTTGAAAAGTCGGTCAAAAGGCTGATTTAAAAAACGCTAGCTGCGTTCATTCTTCGGACGAAATACGTTGCTTTCTGAGTTAGGCTAAACGGCGGACTATTTGCTGCTCGATATAAACCTCAGGCTTCCGTTCGCCAAAGCGTTCGATTCCGAACCTTTTTCAAAACATCTACCAAAAAGATACTTTCATGCCAGACATTTTTGACAAGTGCGATGAGTTTTGGAACCGCATAAAGAAAGTTACCGGCGATCATTTCGATCCAGACGTCTTCTTCCGTCAATTTCCGGTTACCAACTGCCTTCCCAACGTTGAGATTGAGGGAACTGAGTACCTGCAAATTGCAACCAATGATTATCTTGGACTGGCTACCCATCCTGAGGTTGTCAAAGCAGGTACTGACATTTGCGCCGTGAGCGGCGTCGGAACGCCTCTTGGTGCCCGCCCGTTAACCGGCAATACCGCCATGCACCTCAAGCTTGAAGCTGACTTAGCCAAGTTCCGCGGAACCGAAGCAAGTTTGGTGTTTAATCTGGGCCTCGGCGCGATGTCCGGTACCGTGGCTTGTATGGTCGGTCGAAAAGAACGGGTCTTCGTTGACGCTTACGCCCATGGTTGTTTGCATGACGGAGCTAGACTTTGCAAAGGCGAAGCAAGCTGGTTCGGCCACAACGACATGGATGATCTTGAAAGTCAATTAGCGGCCTGTCCTTTAGAGCAACCAAAGTTGATTGCGGTTGACGGTGTCTACGGAATGACGGGCGATCTCGCTCCGCTGCCCCACCTCGTCGAATTGAAAAATAAGTACAACGCCCAGTTGTTTGTCGACGATGCTCACGGAACAGGTGTTCTAGGTGACAACGGACGAGGTACTCCAGAGCACTTCGGAGTTGAAGACCAAGTCGATTTACACGGCGGAACCTTCGCTAAATCGTTTGGTACCTTTGGTGGATACATTTGCGGCAACAAACGAGCACTTGATTTTATCAAATTCGTTTCACCGGGATTCATGCTTACCAAAGCCCTTCCCGGTTGCATGACCAATGCAACGATCAAATCGCTTGAACTGATGCAGTCCATGCCTGAGCGACGACACCAATTATGGGAGAACATCACTGTTCTTCGTGAAGGCCTTCGAGATGCGGGCTTCAACATCGGCGATCCGAAAGGCGCTGTCACGTCGATCTTCACACGGGGTGCCATGGCGTTGACTGCGGTACGCATGTTGATGGACGATTACAAAATTGTCGTTAATCCAGTCATGTACCCAGCTGTTCCTTACGGAACATCGATTATTCGAATGACAGCCAGTGCATTACATACTCCCGAAGAAATGCGACGACTCGTTGAAGCCATTGTGGATGTTTCCACTAGAATCCCACTTCTAGAAGGAAATGAAGCAGCGGCCAGCAAAGTCGCTACGGTGATGCCTGGTGCGGGAATCACTTCGGCTGGCTCAAACGGTTCGGCTCACTAATTCGAATGAGTGCCTCAGATTCTTTCTCGATTCAACCGGTCTCGACATCGGCTCAGGCACGTGACTTCTATCAACTAAAGCGGAATCTCTATCGCGACAACGACGTTGTCGTTTTTCCGCTGAAGTCGATGGAAAAGCTCCAGCTAGACACTGAGCGCCACCCATTCTACAAGCACGCCTCGCGTGAGATGTTCGTTTGTTATCGCGACGGTAGCATCGTGGGACGAATCGTCGCAATCAAAGACGACTTACACAATCAGCACCACGACGATCGAGTTGGCTTCTTTGGATTCTTTGAAGCGATCGACGACCAGGTGATTGTTGACGCGTTGATTGAGGCCGCAGCTCAATGGCTCAAAAAACGCGGCTGCGAGTCAATCCGCGGACCAGTCAATCCATCCATGAAAAGCGATTTTGGAGTGCTCGTTGACGGAACCGATGAACCGCCGATGATCATGACAGGTTACACGTTGAAACGGTACGAAACTCAACTGCAAGCCGCCGGCCTCGCTAGTATTAAACGATTCTTCGCATTCAAGTACATCTCGGACGAATCAGATACCAAGTCCGAAAAGTGGATCCATCTTAAGTCGGCTAAGCAAAAAATTCTCTCGCGGTATCCTAAACTAGACCTGCGGACAGTTTCAGCCGAAAATTTTGATGAAACGATGCGAGACGTCAATGAACTGGGAAACAAGGTCAGATCGCTCGGTTGGGGATTTGTCCCGCTAACTTCTGATGAACTTAATTTCATGATTAAGAATCTTCGCCGCGTCATTCGGTACGACACCATTCACGTCGCGTATTGGGAAGGCCAACTCGTGGGATACATCGTCACGATCCCCGATATCAATTGGGCCTTGAAACGGGCGAAAGGCCCTTTTGATTGGCTGCGGATGTTACAAATGCCGGGCCTTATTAAAAAGACCCCCTACGGCCGGGTGATCGCCCTTGGAGTTGACGATCAATTCCGGAAAAAAGGAATTGCAATGTTGTTGATTCAGGAACTGGTGGAGAACTTTTCTGCCTTTCAAAAGTGGGAATTCTCGTGGGTCGATGAAGCAAACATGAAGTCAATTCGCGCAATTGGCCGGACCTTACCACTGGTGAAATCTCGAGTTTATGAGCTATTCGAAAAAGCAATTTGAACACCATCGCGTTTCCAATGGCTTTACAGCGTTATGCTAAGTTAGGTCCTCGGCAACATGGTAATCTTATTCCTATCCCATCCGCCCAGGCAATTGCTTTGAATTTCGCACACCTTAAGTTTGTCTCTCGATTTGGTTAGACTTGGGTTTTGATTTTGCTTCCTTATTCGCAACGCTTCATTTGAAACGGGTTCACCGTGACAATCCACATTCCAGTCTTGCCTCAAGAAGTCATTGATGGACTCAACCCTCAACCGGGAAGTACCATCGTTGATGGCACACTCGGAGGCGGCGGCCATGCTGAGGTGATCCTAGAACGGATTGGAGCTACGGGGACGTTGTTTGGCTTCGACCGCGACCCCATCGCAGTCGAGGATACGAAAACACGTATATCTGCAGAAAATGCCCATCTAATAATCGCCAATTATTCAGACATGCCTGAGCAACTCTCCTTGTTTGATGTCACCCAAGTGGACGGCATTTTATTAGAACTCGGACTTTCCAGTGACCAACTCGCCGCTCGTGAGCGAGGGTTCAGCTTTCACAGCGACGGCCCACTGGATCTTCGCTTTAATCAAATGGCGGGAGAACCAGCAGCTAAATTGGTTAATCGGTTAAGCGAAAAGCACCTCGCCGATCTAATTTATGAATTCGGAGAGGAGCGATTTAGCCGACGAATTGCTCGAAAAATAGTCAAACTGAGACACGCTAACAAAATCGAAACAGCTGCCCAACTGGCAAACATCGTTCGTCCTTGCATTCCGAGGACAAAAAAGAAATCAATCGACCCTGCTACAAAAACATTTCAAGCACTTCGAATTGCTGTCAATGAAGAATTGAAGTGGTTAAAGGTTGCCGTCAATCGACTTCCTGATCTACTTGCTCCCGGAGGACGAATAGCAATCATCAGCTTTCACTCGCTGGAAGACAGGATTGTCAAACAAGCACTTCAGCAGAATGATCAGCTCGAAATTCTTTCCCGAAAACCAATCATGGCCGGAGAAGAAGAATTAATGAACAATCCACGAAGCCGCAGTGCAAAACTCCGCGTCGCTCAGAAAAAACACTGAACAGCCATCGCATTCTCTGCACAAGCCAACACTTGCAGACGCTAGCACCGCTGGCCTTCCCCAAGCAAATTTGGGCGAAACGCGATGCTCTTTGCGTTCCATCTCACTCGGCTTTTCTGTATAGTCCGCCACCTGCGATGCTTTCGTTTGTTCAATGGGATTCAAATGGCCGACCCATTTAAGCCACAATCTAGCCATCAGTTACTCCGTGAAGCTAAAATCGGCCTTTCGGTAGTCGCACTTTTGTTCGCGACACTCATCTATGTCGGCACCTTAAGGATGACGGGGCAAACGCTGACTCTCCCTTTTATTCGCTCGGTCAGTCTGACAAACACCAATGAGGTTCCGCAGTTACCAAAAGATAACTTCGCTGATTCAGGGATCGCCCAAGCCCTTATAACAGCGCCGCGTCGTACTGACGACTTCGAAAGTCTGCCAATCGATCCTCTAAAGATTGAGCCTCGAAAAGATAATCAGTCATTCAGGCCCCGGTCTCCCAAAGCACCGACCATGGTTCCCGCCGAACCAAAATTTGAATTCAAAACAAATCTTCCACCGTTGCCTGTTCCTGCCTCGGACCTCATTCCAACCGACCGGGCAAACGATGGAAATAGGTTTGTGGCGCCCACTCCAAATGTAGATTACGCAAATCGAAACAGCGCTCCGGGAAACTCACTGGGCTCCCAACTTAGACCAAAGCGTTCCGACTCAACGAACAGGGGCGAAAAGATTGCTCGTGTCAAATATGAATCCAACCAGTTCCAAATTGGCAAACCCGAAACGTCTGGCCCTGATATCATAAAAACGCCACGGATTCCAAGTTTCCTAAATCAAAAGAGCCAGTCAACTCAAAGCATTGTATCGAATCCAAAATCGCAAGCGCCACCACCTACTCAGACAACTGATTTTATTCCACCGAAACAGTCCAAGCCTCCCTTCCCCAAAAAACGAATCGACGAAACTTTCGTTGAAAACAAGTCAATTGACTCGGCCGAACCTTCGAGTGAGGCTAAACCCCATCCTTCGAATCCAATTACTACCGAACTCAGTGGATCTGACAAACCGCAACCGGTGGAAGCTCAATCGAAGTTACGAACTTACAAGACAAAACCCGGGGATACCTATTGGTCTGTTTCCGAAATAGCTTATCAAGACGGAAGGTACTTCCGGGCTTTGTTTCGTCACAACCAATCCAGTCACCCAGACTACAATTTAGTACCAGGACTAGAGCTCAAAACACCAACCAAGCGTGAACTTAAAAAACGATGGCCTGCTGAATGCCCGCAAGTATCGAAATCAGATGCCCTTCCACCTTCTGAGACCTCAGTAGAAACCAACGCCTATCACGTCACGTCCCGCGGTGAAACCCTTTTTGAAATTGCCCGCCAAAGGCTAAATCAAGCTTCAAGATTCGTTGAGATTTACCAGCTTAACCAAAATAGTTTAGACAGCGACGTTCGACCGGATTCGCCGCTGCCCGATGGCCTGAAACTCATTCTTCCGCAATAAAGCGTAAATCGAGTTGATTCGCTTGACCTTCCTCGCCTGCTAAACTGAGTGGATCGAATCATTTGGAATTCACGCCATGTTCTTTCGGCCTTTTAAAAAGATCATTTCCGGTGGGCAAACAGGAGCGGATCGGGCGGCTCTTGACGTCGCCATCGCTTTGCGGATCCCGCATGGTGGTTGGTGCCCCGCGGGGCGCCGTTCGGAAGACGGCAGCATTGCACCGATCTACCAACTGCAAGAAACCAACACTCGAAATTACGCTCAGCGAACTGAGCAAAATGTCCTCGACTCGTGCGGGACTCTGATTTTATATTTAAAAACAATTTCGGGTGGGACAGCCCTGACTCAGAGATTATCGCGAACACACTCTCAACCGTGCCTCTGCATTGACCTCAGCCCCAGCATCTTAGATACAGCTCAACTCTCGGCCTCATTGACTGACTGGGGAACCAGCAACCAAATTGAAACTCTGAACGTCGCTGGCCCCCGTGCTTCAACCCAGCCTGCCATCTACTCGCTGGCCTATGCGTTCCTTTACGAAGCTTTACCTCGCGCCGCCGATGCGTCCTAAACCAATTTCTGAAACCAATTTCTGAAACTGCGGTCATCGCATCTCAATTGGCTTAATTCAGTTTAGACAAACTCCAACGATCTCTTTATCAGGATCACAGCCCTCTCAAAATAAACGAGAGCGTTCTCATTGCCAGACGAACCTCCTGCAAAACTGGAGGCGGCTGCTGATCTCTCCAGCTGGATCAATTGTAGGGATCCACAATCGACCATCTATCTGTTTTGATTGTGCAGAATATCCCGATTCTCACATCTAAACATACTTTTTCGACTGGGGAGTCCAGATAAGTCTGTTTATTTTTTGCAACGTTCCATGTTGCATAAAATGTAACCTATGTTTTTCTAATCAAATTAAGCCGTTGATTCCGTGCTAGATAGCAACGCAAAACTAAAATCCCCATGGCTTTCGGTTAGACTTAAATGACCACCATCAAACAAAAAATTAGCGAATTTGATCAACTCAAACAGAGAATTCATGGCAAGTTAATCGGCAAACTTGACTTGAGTCGTGTAGGAGAGTTGGAAGGCGATGTATTGCGTCGTGAAATCCGCGTCGTTGTCGAGCATTTGTGCGATGGCGAGAACAATCTTCTCAACCGAACCGAACGAGATAGATTGGTCGAAGAGGTACTGGACGAGACCTTTGGACTCGGGCCCCTTGAGCTACTGCTAAAGGACCCGCTAATTAGCGATATCCTCGTGAACGGCCCGAAGAACATCTACGCCGAACGCAGCGGCAAAATGGAAAAGACGAATGTCGAATTCCGCGACAATGCTCATTTACTCCAAATCATCGACCGGATTGTGTCCAAGGTTGGCCGACGCGTCGATGAAACCTGTCCCATGGTCGACGCGAGACTCGAAGATGGTTCGCGTGTAAACGCGATCATTCCCCCGTTGTCTCTAGATGGCGCTGCCATGTCCATTCGGCGTTTCGGGGCAAATCCGCTTAAGCTAGAAGACCTCCTTAATTACCAGGCATTTACGCCTGAAATGGTGATGCTCCTCGAGGGAGCTATGAAAGCTCGTTTGAACATCATCATCTCTGGCGGTACCGGCTCTGGTAAAACGACTTTACTTAATACACTTTCAAGCTTCATTTCCAACGAAGATCGAATCGTCACGATTGAAGACGCTGCAGAAATCCAGCTTCAACAAGACCACGTGGTTCGCCTCGAAACCCGTCCACCAAATATCGAAGGTAAGGGTGCAGTTTCAGCGACCGACTTAGTGAAAAACTGTTTGAGAATGCGTCCTGAAAGAATCATCATTGGCGAATGCCGCGGTCCGGAAACGTTGGACATGCTGCAAGCCATGAACACCGGCCACGAAGGGTCACTCACAACGACTCACGCCAACTCACCTCGAGATTGCATTTCCCGGCTGGAAACCATGATCATGATGTCTGGCTTTGAACTACCCGTCAAAGCCATGCGAAATCAAATTTCGAGTGCGGTTGACTTAATCATCCAGGCGAATCGACTTCAAGGTGGAGCGCGAAAAGTAACCCAAATCACCGAAATCTGCGGGATGGAAAACGACACTATCGTGATGCAGGATGTATTCAAATACGAAAAAACAGGCGTTGATGAAAACGGACGAACACGAGGCCGTTTCCTTTGCACCGGCGTCCGTCCCAAGTGCATGGATAAACTTGAGGCAATGGGAATCAAGCTCCCAGCAAGTATTTTCCGTGAACGCGTCATGATGGAAGATTAATAAAACCAAAATACCCAACCTTATGTCCAGCCACAAACCCTCCTCCTAGACTCCGGCAGACACCTGAGCATTTAAGCGTCAAGAGTTCAAACATGTTTACCTACATTTTATTTGGATTGATTGCGGTCGGAATCGGCGGAATGGTTTTCGCGGCTTCGATGCTTTTCCAGAACGATCAACAGGATCATATCGAAGATCGTTTGGCAAGCTTGACCCAAAACAAGGGCCGTGGATCAAACACGAGAGCGGCAACGCCTGCCAGTCTCCTAAACTCACCGCTGGACGATGCTCCTGACAAGATCGAAGAATTTTTAAACAAGTTTTTAAACTTTAGAAAATTCCTCAGTCAAACAGGAACCGATCTAACGATCGGGCAATTCATCGGTCTCACCGTTGGCCTTACCTTGGCAACCGGTTTTCTTACCGCATTTTTCCTACCGATCGGCTTTGCCCCCGTCACAAGTATTGTTGCAGCCTTCCTACCGTTCTGGGCCCTAAATTTCATCCGAAAAAAACGCATAAACAAATTTGGCGAACAGCTACCGGCCGCACTCGACCTTATGTCTCAAGCATTACGCGCCGGCCAAAGTTTGCCTTCAGGAATCCAACTCGTCGGGACTCAGGTCGATCAACCCCTCGGCCCTGAATTCAATCTCGCATTCGAACAACAAAATTTAGGAATGACACTCAATGATTCATTGAGAGCCATGTCGGACCGAGTGCCCAACTTGGATCTCAGATTTTTTGTAACTGCCGTCGTGCTTCAACGCCAAACTGGTGGTGACCTGGCAGAAGTTCTCGACAAAATTTCCGGTCTCACTCGAGAGCGATTTAAAATCCGCGGACAAATCCAGGCATTGACTGGTGAAGGACGAATCTCAGGTGTTGTCTTGCTGGCAATGCCACCCGTTCTCTTTGTCGTCATGATGAAGCTCAACTACGAATACGTGATGATGCTATTCGAAGAACCGTTAGGCCAGAAAATGCTACTCGGAGGCTTGATCCTCCAATTCATCGGAGCATTTGCAATCAAAAAAATCATCGATATTAAAGTGTAATCCTATGAATATGTTCATCCTTATTTCTGCAATTGACTTTATTGCGATTCTTCCGTTCGCGGCGTTCGCCGCCATCGCAATTGGTTTTTGGGTTATCTCTGATATTTTCCTAAATGGAAAATCAAAAACCGAGTCTCGACTCGAGCAGATGAAAAACAGAAGCCTCGGTAAACCTGAGATCGTTAAAAGTAGCGGCGGTGCAAAAGAAGGCATCACCAAATTACTGGAGCAGGCTAGCCCAAAGATTGCTGAAGCACTCCAACCAAAGAACGAAAAAGAAGCTGGTAAGCTAAAACAAACGCTGGACGAAGCGGGTTGGAGAACCGAAAACGCGACTCAAATTCTGTCCACATTAAAAGTCGTTTCCGCAGGATTTGGTTTTTTCCTTGGCGGAGGAGTCGCACTTTTCACCAATGGAATTAACACATACAGTTTGATCTACGCTTTGGTTACCCTGGTGGGATTCATGCTGATTCCTGAACTGCTTTTAAGATTCATTGGAGCCCAAAGGAAACAAAAGCTATTTCTCGGCCTTCCAGATGCATTGGACTTGATGGTTGTCTGCGTGGAGGCTGGCCTCGGAATGGATCAAGCACTTCGAAAAGTAGCTGAAGAGATGATGTTTACACATCCAACCGTCGCTAATGAATTTAAGTTGTGCAATCATCAACTTCAAATGGGATCGACCCGCGAAGTTGTCTTGATGGATCTGGGACGCAGGAACGGAGTAGATGACCTGAAAACTCTGGCGTCGGTCATGATTCAGGTCGACAAGTTCGGTACTAGTGTTGGAAAAGCACTGAGAATTCAAAGCGATGCGATGCGAACCCGCAGACGCCAGATCGCAGAGGAAAAAGCAGCTAAAACCGCTGTTAAATTAATTTTCCCTTTGGTACTTTTCATCTTTCCGGGCATTTTCGTAATCCTCGTAGGTCCAGCCGCCCTGACTATGATCAATGAGATGCTGCCTCTTATGTCAGGCCAGTAATCCAGCTTTCTTGGCACCCTCCAGCCCCTCGACAACGGACACGGAAAGTAACCCCAACCGTCAAGCTTTGTCTGTTCAGACTATTCAAAAAATTCGGCTTGCACGGAAAAACCAAAGACCTTTCCCAAAATCCGTCCCTTAAGCTTTTATTTTTCACGGCAAGTTCGTTTCGATACGCAGCATTACGACGGTGTTACCGATATTAGAGATGAGCGGATGCAAATAACGCGATTCGCGCACCGCGGTAGAGAATTGTCGCCACGAAAGTATGATCAAGACGATCTTTATCAAACTGCCGTCTAATCTGCCGACGCCCAAGTCTCGGCAAACCGCGAAGGCAAAATCGGACCCATTTACTGGAGTGAAGTGATGCGAAATCTAAAGTCTTTAATCACGTTTGCAAGTGTCTCATTGGTTTTGACAGGCCTCTCTCATGCACAAGAGAAAACAGCCTACACTTCCGTCATCAGCTTTAACCAAACCCGTTCCGCACAAGAGCTGATCGCGGCCGAACAAGAAACTGAAATTGCCGAGATTCCTTGCGATTCCTGTGATCTTACCAATGCCAGTACGCGAAACAGGTTTGGCAATGGCAAGCACATGGATCGCTGGAGAAAAATTCACGCTAAAGCGAAAGAGCATGCAGCCACCGTTACCGCTCGCAACAGTGCCTGGCCATAACCTTTTGACTGTGCCGATCGGCAACTGTACACCTCAATGTGGGCCCCCATGATCGACAAGGGATTCGAAGAACAATGTGTCTTAACCACGAATCACTTCGATCCAATTACCGGCAAGCTAAACACCTTCGGCAACCATACTGTCGCAGGCATCATGAACAACATGCCACAAGCGCGAAGAACCGTATTCATTCACAGAGACACCGACGCCGAGCTTAACCAACAGCGAATGAAGATGGTCAAGCAAACAATTAACACGTTCTATGGAACGGACAAATTGGCAAAAATCGAGTTCTCAAACGAGCTTCCAGTTAAACTCCGTGGAGCCGAGGCAGAGAAAATCACCGAGCTTTGGTACGCTGGAAAACCAGCTCCGATCATTCCAATCGCTTCAGGCACCGAATCTCTTGATGCAACCGTAACCAACAACTAAACGTTTGTCCTTTGCATGCAATTGACGGAGCGGCCATTTTTCCCTTATAAAAATGAGTCTGGCGACACCTCGCCGGACTCTTTTTTTTATCGCAGACGCAAGCGTTTGCTTTTCCTCTAACATTCCTAGAAGCGACGGTTTTATCTGATGGATAAAAAAACAAAGAAGAAACTGGAAATCCTTCGTCAGCGACTTGAGAAGACCCAAAAGATTCTAGTTGCCGCTCGCCAGCAAACAGACGAGGCTGACGAGGTCGAAAAAATTGAACAGCAAATCTCCGATATCAAAGCGGAAATTTCTAAATTAAAAAATTCGAATTAGCAACAGATTTAAATCCTTTAATTCAACTTCTTTTTCCTCCACCGGTCTTTCGATAAATCAGTAATTAAGTGTTTGGTTTCCTCAACATCAACAAACCGCCCCACGTCACATCCCGCGGTGCTGTTAACACGATTCAGAAGTTGATTAAACCAACTCGCATTGGGCATGCCGGAACTCTCGACCCATTAGCGACCGGTGTTCTCGTGCTGTGCATTGGGCCAGCGACACGACTGACTCGTTTCATTCAAGATCAACCTAAAGTCTATCTAGCTGATTTCGAATTGGGAGTTGTCTCCGATACGGAAGATCGATACGGAGAAAAACAAGTCGTTCCGTTTGCTCCGGAAATTTCAGCGGAAGACCTAGCGGCGGTTCTTCCTTCTTTTACTGGCGAAATCCTGCAAAGACCACCGGCGTTTTCCGCCCTGAAAGTGCAAGGGAAGCGGGCGTACACCCTTGCGAGGCAGGGCAAGGATGTTCAACTCGCTCCTCGAAAGATTCTGATCCATGAGCTTCAATTAGTTGAATTTAGTTATCCAAAATTTCAACTTCGCATTCACTGTGGAAGCGGAACCTACGTCCGGTCGCTTGGGCGTGACATTGGGGAAAAGTTAGGTTCCGGTGCAATAATGACTTCGCTCAAACGTGTTTCTATTGGTGAATTTGAATTAGCTAACTCTTTAAATTTAGACGATCTTACAAAATCCAATTTGCAGAACCTTTTAGTGAATGCTGCCGAGCCATTAGGGCAACTTGATTCGATCGAGATCCCCCAGGAACAAATCCAACGATTTGCCAACGGCCACACCTGGTCATTCGACGCCGCCCGCCCGTGCGAAATGGTGAAAGCAATTGACCCCTCTGGCCGTTTAGTTGCCATTCTTCAGCGTAAAACCGAGACCGTTTTTACGCCTGCCATTAATTTTGCGCATTATTGGATTGAACACGATTTGAACTAATCCCCCTCTAACGGTAGGTCGACTGAAGCAGATATTACTGGCGGGATTTGCATTGTTTTGGTTGCCGGCGAAACGTTTGCCGTTCAAGAACATTCCATCCAAAGATGAGATTCCTTAAATCTCACGATTCTGCGCTGATCTTTCCCTGCCATCTCATCGTCTCGGCGGTTGACAGTAAATTACGGAATCTCCACAATAAAGCACGGTAAAACATCATCTAACAGGCCAAATAATGAGCTCAAAATTTAACGCGTTCGGTGCCCGAGACACTTTCAAAACTGGCGGCCAGGACGTCGGAATTTTTCGATTATCAACTCTTCAGGATCAAGGCATCGGTCAAATCGACCGACTACCCTACTCTATCCGTGTTCTTCTCGAGTCGGTGTTGCGTAATTGTGACGGCGTCACCGTCCATGAACAGGACGTTCACAGCCTAGCCACTTGGAATGCGGAATCGCCTGCTAAAGTCGAAATCCCCTACAAACCGGCTCGTGTCGTCCTTCAGGATTTCACAGGCGTCCCCGCGGTGGTCGATCTCGCCGCCATGAGATCCGCCATGGCCCGCCTAGGAGGGGATCCAAAGAAGATTAATCCTCTCATCCCAGTTGACTTGGTCATCGACCACAGCGTCCAAGTCGACCAGTTCGGCAGTAACGCCGCACTGGACTTAAATGTGGAGCTAGAATTTAAGCGAAACCGTGAACGCTATGAATTTCTGCGTTGGGGTCAGAAAGCATTTGATAATTTCCGCGTTGTCCCACCGAATGTTGGAATTGTTCATCAGGTCAATCTTGAATTTTTAGCTAAGGGTGTATTCACTCGCGAGGATGAGGCTGGACTGGTGGCAGTCCCAGACACTCTCGTCGGCACAGACAGCCACACTACCATGATCAACGGATTGGGTGTTCTCGGGTGGGGGGTCGGGGGAATCGAGGCTGAAGCAGCCATGCTCGGTCAGCCGATCTACATGTTGCTGCCCGAGGTAATCGGTTTTGAATTAGTTGGAAAAATTCCAGCCGGCACCACCGCGACCGATCTTGTATTGACCGCTACCGAACAATTAAGAGCGGCTGGAGTCGTCGGGAAGTTCGTTGAATTTTTCGGAGAGGGCGTCGCGACGATGTCACTGGCAGATCGCGCCACACTTGCCAACATGGCACCTGAATACGGTGCCACGATGGGCTTTTTCCCAATGGATCATGTAACGCTTGATTACATGCGACGAACCGGACGGAGCGAATCGGAGGTGGAACTTGTTGAACGTTACACCAAAGAGCAAGGATTATTTAGAACAGACGAATCGCCTCAGCCGAATTTCACAAGAACTCTGAAATTGGATATGGCTTCGGTTGAACCCTCGTTAGCCGGACCCAAACGTCCACAGGATAGAATTACACTCTCCGCGATGAAACAGTCATTTAATGATTCGCTTCAGGCTCCTGTGGGGCATTCCGGATTTGGATTAGATGAATCCGCTCTGGATCGAAGCGCAACGGTAGAAAACGGTGACCAATCGAGTGAGATTTCCCACGGCGCCGTGGTCATCGCAGCCATTACCAGTTGCACAAACACAAGCAATCCGTCTGTCATGATTGCCGCTGGCCTCTTGGCGAAAAAAGCCGCTGCACTGGGAATGAAAGTTCCACAGCATGTTAAGACAAGCCTGGCACCTGGTTCCCGGGTTGTTACCGACTACCTTGACCAAGCCGGGCTCACTGAATCTCTGGAGTCGCTTGGATTCCATACCGTTGGCTACGGTTGCACATCCTGCATCGGAAATAGTGGGCCACTGCCCGCACCGGTCTCAAGTGCCATCACTACCGGCGAACTCGTTGCCTCAAGTGTCCTCAGTGGTAACCGAAACTTCGAAGGGCGGGTCAACCCCATGACCAAGGCAAACTATCTTGCCAGCCCACCACTCGTCGTTGCCTATGCACTTGCCGGTACGACAGACATCGATCTTGTTAACGAACCACTCGGCTCGGGAGTCGATGGGGACGTATACCTCAAGGATGTCTGGCCTTCTCAGGATGAAGTCGCCAGTGTGATGGAGGCCAACGTAACGGCGGAAATGTTCCAAAAACAATACTCCAACGCCTTTGATTCAAACGAAATGTGGAATCGAATCGAAACCGGCGAAGGAGACCTTTACGAATGGTCGCCGAAAAGCACCTACATTCAAGAACCGCCGTTTCTCGCTCAAATGACTCCGGAAGTTACCAACATCGCTCCTATTATGGGTGCCCGATGTTTAGCTCTGCTCGGTGATTCCGTGACGACCGATCACATATCACCCGCTGGTGCCATTGCCAAAGACGGTCCCGCTGGACGCTATCTTCAGGATAATCAGGTTGAACAACGTGACTTCAACAGCTTTGGATCGAGACGCGGTAACGACCGCGTAATGGTACGGGGAACGTTCGCGAATATTAGAATTCGCAACCACCTCGCACCAGGAACCGAAGGCGGAGTAACCACTTATGTGCCAACCGGTGAGGAAATGTCTATCTACGACGCCTCTATTAAATATCAAGAAAGCGGAACTCCTTTGGTCGTTCTCGCGGGAACCGAGTACGGAACTGGCAGTAGCCGCGATTGGGCAGCGAAAGGTACTATGATGCTTGGCGTCCATGCTGTGATTGCTGCGTCGTACGAGCGAATTCATCGCAGTAACCTCGTCGGCATGGGAATTCTTCCGCTTGAATTCGCAGATGGAAACAACTGGAAAGCACTCGGGCTTAACGGAAAAGAAACTTTCGATATTCCCTCGCTAAGCGATACGCTTGAACCCCGTTCAACCATTCAGGTCGTAGCGACCAAAGACGATGGATGCAAAGTAGAATTCGATGCGATCGTTAGAATCGATACCCCCGTTGAGATGGATTACTATCGAAATGGTGGAATCCTGCAAACTGTGCTGCGAAATCTTTTATAGTCGAGGCTTGGCAATTTCTACTCGCTCCCAAGAAGGGTGAGCGAAATTACCATTCAGAGCATCGTCCAAACGACGAGACCCAAATGCAAGAGTTCGGCTTTGTTCGACTCTTGCTTTTTTGGGAATTGCTATTAACGTTGAACCAGGCAATTCCCATTCGTTTTTGCTTTCTGATAACACCCAATTTTTCCGCCTTCGAATGTGTGTTATCGTTACCGATTCACAAGAGATTCATGAATACGACATCCAGCCCAACTCCGAAGCACTCGGAATCACGTCCACGCAAGCGACTTCACTGTTTTAATTGCAATCGCTCTGAAAGCCACTTCCTTGCTCACAAAAACCGCTGGTTCTATTCATATTTACTGGGACTCACATTCGGACTGATTACCTTCATTGGTCCCTTTCGGTGCCAATGTTGTGGCGACCAGCGATTTTTTTCTACAGATCGCTTGCACCCTCGGACTTGGTTACAGTCGCCGGTAGTCCGCAAAATCTTCCATAAGTGAACACCGCCAAGTCAGATCTTTTGACACCCTCCCCTTTCGAGCCAACGATGCCTGGCGAGTGGAATTTGAGCACAATTCAAAAAACCATTAAGAACGCGGAACACGCTCTAATTTAGTTTGAAGCCGCCACAAGACCTCATTCAGAGCTTGGCATTCATTTTTTGCAAGGAATCGGCAATGGTTGCAAGCTGGCTTTCCGCTTGCGAAAGGCTAGTCCGTATTTCATTCGCTAAATCAGGTTTGGCTGCCACGAATTTTTCATTGGACAGTTGTCGCTGCTTGCTCGAGATACTCTTTTCAAGATTTCCTTTTTCCTTTTCAAGCCGTTTTACCTCGGCTCCAATGTCAATCAACCCATCAAGATCAACGTAAATCTCCATCTCAGCCGTGGTTCGGGTCGCACTTGTTTCTGGTGCCACCGCCGTTGGCCCCAGTGCGACTAACTCAGCATTTGCCATTCGACTGAAATAAATCCCAAGTGGCTGCAGCTGTTTACCAATATCGGCTGCACATTTAATCGAAAACTTGACCTTCTTTTTATTCCCGATATTTTGCGAATTTCGAATCTCTCTCAAATCACTTAAAGCTGCCTGATAGAGCGAGAACTGATTTTCAATTGCCTCATCTCTCCAAGCCGGTTTTAAATCTGGCCAAGCCGAATCGATAATACAGCGATTAGCCGTTGCAGCTTCAGACCAGCCTCGTTGAGGGCATATTTGAGCTAAGTTCTGCCAAATTTCCTCGGTGATAAACGGCATGACAGGATGCAACAGTCTCAAAAGGCAATCCAGCGAATAGGCTAACATTCTTTGAGCATGCGGCCGCTTTGATTCATCTGCGAACCGGTCTTTTAACATCTCGACATAGAAACTACAGAACTGATGCCAAGCAAATTCATAAAGCTCGCGTGTGGCGTCCGCGTATTTAAATTCTTCAAGCCAAGCCGTGACGTTGCCTGAAACGGTCGTCAATCGACTCAACATCCAGCGGTCTTCTACCGTCAGATCCTCCTCTGAAATCGGGGATGCCTCGTACCCCTCTAAATTTAACATTGCAAATCGCGAGGCATTCCAAAGTTTATTTACAAAGTTTCGCGCCGTCTCAAAACGCTCACTGATAACAGCACCTTTTTCAAGGGCTTTGTCCTCTTCAGACTCTGCCCATTGCGTGGAGAATTCCTTTTTGCAACTAGGACAGGCAACTCTGGGAAGTATTCGGTTCTTTTTCGTTTGATCAAATGAATGCTGGCAATGAGGACATTCAAATTGTACCGGCAACCGGACGTCCTGCGTCTCTGTACAAAGATGTGCCATTCCGAATCGCAAAGCGTCGGCGCCAAATTTTGCAATAACATCCAGAGGATCAATGCCATTTCCTTTGGACTTGGACATTGTTTCACCGAATCCATCTTGAATTTTTGGGTGAATATAGACTTTATCAAACGGCACTTCACCGCAGTTATTCAATCCCATCAACACCATACGCGCTACCCAAAGAGAAATGATGTCCCGACTGGTGATTAAAGTACTGGTCGGATAAAAACAAGCCAATTCGGGCGTCTGCTCCGGCCAGCCGAGCGTTGAATGCGGCCAAAGTGCAGAACTGAACCAAGTATCCAGAACGTCTTCTTCCCGTGTTAATCCAATTTCCTCCAGAGCGTTTTCAAACTCCTCACAACCGGATTGAACGCAAACGTGAACTGAGGCAAACGGCAGCTCGAGTTTCGCTCGTTTATCCGAATCCGTTTCTTCACAAGGCTCCAACTGGACCGCCGCGACCATCTCATCAAAACCGGGAAGTGCGTGAATTGCATCGATCAATGGCTGAACCTCCGCTTCGGCCGTACAAGCTTTGGTCCAAACTGGTATTTGATGTCCCCACCATAACTGACGGGAGACCGGCCAATCACGTTTCTCCCCAAGCCAATCAAGATAACCACGTTCATAGCGTTTAGGAGTAATGGAAACTTTTTCCTCAATCACCGCATCGATTGCCGACTGGGAAAGCTCACTCATCGCGACAAACCACTGATCGGCTAAGTACGGCTCAATCGGTGTTTTACTTCGATCAGACTGAGGCAGCTCAATCTCACGATCCTCAACCGTATCCAGAAGTTGAAGCGCGTCTAAATCTTCCACTACTTTCTTTCGAGCCTGTTTCATTGTGAGTCCGGAATAGACTCCCGTTTCGACATTGAGCGTGCCGTCTCGGTTCATAATGTTGATCATGGGAAGATCACACCGCTTCGCTACTTCGTAATCATTGGGATCATGAGCGGGTGTGATCTTGACGCAACCCGCCCCCAGTTCCGGTTTCGCCCAAACATCACCCACGAGAGGAATCTCTCGATCCATCAGCGGCAACAATAGTTTTCGACCATCGGCCGCCATATCACGCAACTGTTCAAGCTTAGACAACATAAGCTCTCGCCGGGCGGCCAATGCTTCGAGTTGCGCCTCAACGTTCGCCTTCTCTGAGTCAGAACTCTTTTTAAGTTTCTCTCTCAATTCTGAAGCGACACGGTCGAGCGCCCGGTCCGGCTCTGGGTGAACAGCGACGGCAGTATCACCTAGCATGGTCTCAGGACGCGTGGTGGCGACAATAACGTATTCTGGTTCGCCAGGTTTGGGGTCGATCACAGGATATTTAAAATGCCAAAATTGACCCTTTACGGTTTTCGAGAAAACTTCATCGTCACTCACCGTGGTTTGTAGGTAAGTGTCCCAATTGACTAATCGCTTTCCTCGATAGATTAAAGACTTTTGAAATAGATCAAAAAACGTATGGCGAACTGCCCGTGCGCAAACTTCGTCTAGCGTGAAACGGGTTCGTTTCCAGTCGCAGCTTGAACCAATCTGCTTCAACTGTCCAAGGATGCGGGCTTCATACTGCTCTTTCCACTTCCAAATACGCGCGACCAGCGCTTCCCGCCCCAAATCGTGCCGTGTTTTTCCTTCATCCTCCTTTAACCGACGCTCCACGACTGCCTGCGTGGCAATTCCAGCGTGATCGGTACCCGGCATCCAAAGTGTATTGAATCCTTGCATCCGCTTCATCCGAATCAACGTATCCTGAAGCGTGTTATTCAAAGCATGCCCAAGGTGTAATGCTCCAGTGACGTTGGGAGGAGGAATCACAACCGTGTACGGCGGTTTCTTGGATTCTGGATCACCTTCAAAATAGCCGCCCGATTCCCACATTTTGAAAATACGGTTTTGCGCCTCAGCAAAATCAAATCGACTTGGAATATCGTTTGGATTAAAAGTAGTCATCCGTCTAGAATCCTGAATCAAGTTTGTAATCTTGAGCTTCCAGCGAAGCAAAGATAGTGAATGTCGTAATCCAAGTTTATAGGCAAATTCGCTAAATTCCCCAACCGGTTTCCTCACCGCAATTTCTTAAAAACACGGGATTTCGTGACAACGCCTTGAGCAAGGTCGTTTTTTCGACCGGTTTTCCTTCATTCATTGATTCGTAACTGCATTTCGCCCGGTAACCACAGCGCTTTGAGTATAGGTTGATGAAATCCAGTAAGCCTTCTCTTCTTGATTCGCCTTTGAAAATCACCGATGATTACCCGTGCGGAAGCCATGTAGGGCAAGCCCGTTACCTTTCCCAAACCAATTTGAGTTGGATATGCCGAAATGGTGCACAGCAACGGTCGTCGACAAAAAGATCTGGACCGAAGGTTTATTTACGTTGCGGATCGCGACCGATGAAGTGCAACCATTCCTCTCGGGACAATTCCTTCATCTTGGTCTTTTTCCACAAGGGCACGAAGAAGACGATTCCAAAATTATCAACCGTCCCTACTCTGTGGCCTCTCCCCACGGTCAAGAACTCGAGTTCTTTATTGTCCTCGTCGATGATGGAGAGTTAACGCCCCACCTTTGGAAACTAAAAAACGGGGATGCAATCCTCGTTGGTCAGAAAGCAGCCGGCAGTTTCACCCTCAAAAAAAGCCCCCCTTCGGAAGTTCTGTGGCTGGTTGCAACAGGCACCGGACTTGCACCCTATATTGCAATGCTCCGTACGAATGAGCCTTGGGAAAACTATGATAAAATTTGCGTTGTTCACGGGGTGCGGCAATTTTCCGATTTAGCCTACACAGAGGAACTTTCAGCGCTGGAATCACAGCATCCGGGAAAATTCAAAATGATTCAATCACTGACCCGGGAAGAAGCAAACGGCACCCTCAAAGGGCGAATCCCCGGTTTATTTGAAAACGGAGAAATTGAGTCGGCTAGCGGTTTCCAGTGTCGCTCAGACAACTCAACGGTAATGCTGTGCGGTAACCCAGCGATGTTGGACACCATGGAAGAAGTCTTAGGAAAACGCGAAATGAAACGCCACCGAAGCAAGTCCCCCGGTCAGATCGTACTCGAAAGATATTGGTAAAGATTGCCTCACTGAAATCGAAACAGCGTCTTTCTAGAATCTAAGAAAGACGATAAAATAAGCATTAGTTGGTTTGTGGCCCCAAGTCTATCGCGTGCCAGGGCTTCAAACTGATTAGAACCTTTTTCCTTTTACATTTTTCGCTTTAGGATCCTCCGTGTCATTGCTATCTGGATACGAACACATTGTTCGCGAGAACGAACCACTGGCTCCCTTTACACGGCTTAAAATCGGTGGAGTCGCTGAATATTTTGCGGAACCAACCAACAACGAAGAACTCACTGGACTTGTCAAGCAGTTCTCCGAAGCCAATCTACCTATCCGTCTAATCGGTAGTGGTACCAATCTTCTGATTAACGATACCGGCGTTAAGGGGCTCGTAATCCATTTAGCAGCGCCGGATTTTTGCACAATTGCAGTCAATGAGAATCGGATCACGGTTGGCGGCGGGACTCGACTCTCCCACTTTGTCGCAACCGCCGTTCGTGAAGGCTTATCCGGACCCGAGCAACTGGTGGGTCTTCCGGGGACCATTGGCGGCGCTCTTCACAACAATACAGACGCTCACGGAGTAGACATTGGGACGTGGGTGGAATCCGCAGAAGTCCTGACACGTGCGGGAGAGCGTATCACACGCGAAAAAGAATCCCTCTCCTTTTCCTACCGGCAAAGTAGCCTTAGCGAATTAGTTATCTTGAAGGCTGAATTCGTCCTTGAAAAAGAGCCTCCGGAAAATCTAACCAAAGCGATGCAAAAGCTCTGGATCGTGCGGCGCTCCCAGCAACCGAGTTCCGAATTGCAAGCAGCCTATATGTTCAAGGATTTGGGTGGGGAACAGGCCGGCGATTTGATTGAACGGGCTGGCCTGAAAGGTACCCGGGCTGGCAAAGTGGAACTGCTGGACTCAGACCCTAATTTCTTCGTTGCCGAATCTGGGGCGACAAGTGAAGATGTCCTTAACCTCCTTAAGATCGTTCAGACGCAAGTTTCCGAGCGACTTGAGCAGACTTTGGAACCTGCGATTCAAATTTGGTAGGGAATTTGCTGACATCGCCGGTTCTATGACTTTTTGCGATCCTTCCAAAGTTTTAACGCTGAAAACTCGATTTTGACAGAAGAGCCATCTCTCGTTAGATGGAACTTCATTTTCGGGAGAGCGTTATGCCAAAACACAACAAAGACATTCTCGATAGACTTTTAGCGGGAATTTCGATTCGAGGCACGCTCGTACACCCCACGACCCTCTTCATCTTTGCTACCTCGATTTTGATTGGGAGTGCCATTTTCCTCTGGGAACGACATCAGGAAACGATTGTCAACCTGGAAGAATTCAGCCTGACCCAAGAAAAAATCGCTTTGACGCCGCAACCACATTGGTCCGAGCTTGATCTCAAAGAAATGGTCTTGGACCAGTCTAACGGAGAACAAGCATCAATTCTTGATACCGAACTCGTTCCACGAACCGCGGGTATCATGAAGCAAGTAGGTTTCGTTGAGCAAATTAACAGCATTGAGAAGTCAAAATCAGGTCTCAATATCGACGTAATCTACCGCCAGCCAATCGCCTTGGTCGAACTTAGCGCGGTAACGATGAAAAACAAGTGGCCTTCCAATCAAATGGGCAAAACGGTTTTGTTACCGGTCGACCGCAATGGGGTCCTAATGCCTGAATCCATTGGTGATAACTTAAGCCTTCCATGGATAGCGGTCCTGTTCCCATCGCAGTTCGAAGCGACCTGGGAACAATGGCCTGATGCACGAATTCACGATGCCGCCGCAATCAGTTCTGCTTTCAAACGCCCGCTTAGTGAACTTGGGATTCAAAGGATCACAACCAATCAGATTGAATCAAACAGCTCAGCACAAAACCCCAAACCTTTCGAGCTTTATTCTGGCTCTGGAACACGCATAGTGTGGGGTAACGCTCCAGGCAAAGAAGCAGATTCGGAGGCAAACGCGATTGAGAAGATCCGAGCGATCGAAGCGGTCGTCGCCCAATACGGTATACTGAATGAGGTGGACCTTGGCAGGATTGACGTTCGCTCAGGCAAAGCGATCTCAACCGGAGTGTCCAAAACGGCGAGTAAATCTAACGAGCCAAGGCTGGAGATAAAGTAGCCGGTGTAAGTGGTGAATAAATCACGGGCTAGCTAGTAACCGATTGATGGAATGAGGCCATCAGATTGGATATTGTTTTCAGTTTGGACACCCAGACAAAGCAGGTCTCAGACCGATTTTTGTGGCGATGAATTGTCGACGATATCAACTTCAACATCCGACTGATCTTGCTCAAGCTTCAACTTGAGTTCTTCTCTAACTACCGGCATTTCATTAGGGGCTTCAATCCCAAGACGAACGCCTCCGCCCGTAATCCGGACGACAGTTATGGAAATGTCCTCCCCAATCCAAATGCGCTCGCCAACCTTTCGACTAAGCACTAACATTATCGATTCCTTTGATAAACGAGATTCCTATAACTCTGGCTCCAAGCCGTAACTCTCAAAAATTTTCTCCAAACGGGTCTTGACAAGCCGCTTCAATTATTCGTGAGAATACCGTTTTGTAAAAAAAGTGCAACCGTTGAACCTCTGATTCATTGGAAATCGCCAAATCCAACGCTCAAAAAGACACCCAGATTACCCATCTTCACAGCCTCGAGTCTAAGAAAGAGCGGCATTGGCCCACCTATTTGTTAAAACCACCGCCACTTCCGTCCGCAAACCGCGTCAAGAATTTGAATTTCATCCTCAAAATTCGAGACCAAGTACGCCTGGGGAATAGCCTTCCCCAGTTGTGCTGCAACAAGATTTGAATTGATTGGATTCAAGTTGGAATGCGATCGCGAGTTTAAAAGGCAAATGGACCACCTCTAAGAACGTGTCCATTTCTGCAACTCTTCCACAACGTTTGGCTTGGACTCAGACGGTTTAAAACCGAAGTAATGCGCTTCTAGCTTGGTGATTGTTGTCGCCAACTCACTTTTGCGTTCGTTACTCACTCCGTCCGAGTCGTAAATATCCTGTAACATAGAAATCGCAGCAAACGGCGATATGTTCTCAGTCAGCACGAGTTCTCGATTTTCCTGCGCTTCGGGAGTTCTCCGCCGGTAACCGATAACACCAACTAAAATAGCAACGCCGAACGAAAGAATCCCAATTACAGCCCAGATGGTTTTGGCGGAACTACGTTTTCCGTAGTCCGCATTCAATTTGATCGTGGCCTCTGCGACAGCAAGATCAGCATCATTGTAACGTTGAAAAATCAGATCTTCGATTTCAACGTTTGCCTGTGGAAACGAGAACGTCGCTGGTTTTTCAGCCAGCCCGGGTTTTGCCTCCAGTGAAACCAACCAGGACCGGTCAGAATTAATGGTTGGCTTCCGCGTTGTTGGATCGAACTGAGAAACCGAGACTCCATTATCTTGTATTTCGGAAATTTCAAAATCATCAGGGGCGATAGAAACGATCGAATCGAGTTCGGGAACCAGTCCTTGACCACTTGCCTTAATTTCCAATACTAACTTTCCTTCCCCGGCTTGCCTCTCATCTAAAATCTGTGTGACAGATAATTTCCCAATGGGCCGCGGCAAAGCGGAAGCAGATTCCACCGGCAGGACGGCGGACTCAACTGGCAATATGGCATAGCCCGAGGTATCTAAAAAATCTAAATCTAAATGAGCGGGCGGGACCTTGTCGACCTGCGGCCCTCTCGACTTCAACAAAATGTAAGCATAAGGGGTAACACGCCAGCCCGGTTTATTACTTGGGATGGACTGAACATCCGGTTTCTGAAACGTCACTGACATAACTTCGAATTGTTCAGAAAAAGTCTCTCGAACCGATTCCTCAAATTTATCCCGGTAGTCATTCGTCGGTCGACCGTAGTTATAAGAGAACGCGACGCTGCTATTTTGGTTTTGCAAATATCTCCCGAATCCACCGGACTCGCGTTCAATTTCTTTGGTGTGCACGAGGTCAACGTAGACCCCGAACGGTTGGTCAAAACCAACCCTTGCATCCCCATCAACTCGCGTTTCGAGTCGAATTTCGCTAACAAGGTCTTTGTAGTACTCATGGACCTTGATGGCCTCACTCGCCTGCTTATGATCCCCAACAATGGAGAGTCCCAGATCAAGATATTTATGCTTGAGTTGCGGCTTGACACTGCTCATTCGATTAAACAGCGAATTTGCAAACTGAGCCATATGGAATTCGGAAACTGCCTTCGGCAAAGATAATATCCCCTCGCGAATCAAGGACGCCTGCTTCGGATCGGTCCGATTCTTATTCTCAATAAGACCTAAATCACACGCTCCAAGACTCGCATAAAACCAGGAAGTGAATGGCGAATACTTGACATACTCACTCGGCTCCATCTGTTCAACTTGGCGTGCATATCGTTCAGCGGATGCCTGAAACAATGCCATTGCTTCTTTTCTTCGCGGTGAAAACTCGGAACTATTTTTAATTCCAGCGCGATAATTATTTTCATCGTGCAACAACTCTGCCTGCGTTCTAATCAGTTGCCAGGAGTCTTGATCGCGGGCAATCGCATTCTCAACAAGTCTCTGAGCTAACAGATAGCCGTCGACAACTTCTTTTTCGATTTCTTTCTTCTTACGTTTCGTTTTCTTATCCTTTTGAACTTTTGCGTCACGCCACATGCCGGCAAGATTTCGACGCATGGACGATGCGAGCACAGCGATTGTTTCTGAGTCAATTTCTCCGACAGGCCCAAACACCTTTTCGATTTCGTCCAACTCGTAAACCTCGGCAGTGCTGTGACAGGAAACAAATGCCATCACCACCAACTTTTCGTCCAATTTATTCTCAATCAACTTATTCAAGCGAACCACTAAGCCCGCTAATTCCTCAAGATTCCGATTTTGTTTTGACCGCGTCAATGGAATCGATTCGGCGCGACTTTCAAAACCATACATAAACATGTAACTGTTAGTGCGCCGGCGATCACTATTGGGATTGTGATTACGCGTCCAAACCGAAATGTATTCGTTGACTAATGACTCAGCTTTTTCCGGGTGATCTTTTCCCAGTTTTTCAATGTAAGGCAGTGCTAAATCTTCTTCAGAAACTTTGAGATAAAGCTGGGCCAGAACGGAATCAAATTTAGGACGCAAGGTTGGGCCAACCAAAGCCAACCAGTCTTCAGACGGACGTATTTCTAACAAATCTCCTGTGCCAATCGCAGATAATCGTAAATTTCTTGAACGGGAAATTGACGATCCAGTGTTGCTATAAAAAATATTGCCATACTGATCACGCTGCATAGTTGGCCCCATCGACGACGATTTATCGTCAGAATATGAGATCTCTGCTTCTCGCAACCAATTTACGGCTAACAACTCAAGTAATTTCTTCCACTCAGAGGCCTGTTCCGGAGAGGCTTGAAATAAGGCGGTGACTGCTTCGTCTTGCAATTTCAGTCGATTCAAACGCGTCTCTGGGTTCCGCGGACTTGTTTTCAGTGACTTCGACGTATCGACACCGATGGCTCCAAGCACTTCCATTCCAACTTCAGGCTTGGCCACGAAACTGTCGTTTAGCCACTTGTTACCCAACTCAGTTTTAACCTGCGAGGATAATTCGACCGCACGCCCCAACGCTGCATTTCGCTGGGTTTCATCGACATCCTCTGCGGCGAGAATTGCCTGTGTCACATTCCAGGCGCCTTCCAAATGCTCCGTCTTCTTCTCTTTGGAGTAGAGAGCTAATTGGTACTGAGAGAGTAAATTGAGAGCTTCATGATCGTTATTCGACATCGCCAAGGCGAGTTCAGGTAAAAATTCACCAACGTCCATAGCCAGACCTGCACTAAACAAAAGTTTTGCACATTGGCGTTTGGTAAACACAACCGGTTTGTTCTCCAGTTCCATCTCAAGACGCGTAATTAGATCTTCCGACATGTTACCTCTGGCTATCGTAGCGCGAAAAGCCGAAGCGAAAAAATTCAAATACTCATCGGGTAAACCTACCTCATTTTTTGCGTCAGTTTTTTTAGGCGCAATTGCGGCGATCGAAAACAGATCATCGAACGTTAGGTATTGGGGTTGGAGTGCCCTCGGGTCCACCTGCGAGCGAACGGCGTTCCCTCCCTGAAAGGTCAGTGCATTGGAATTCGAAGCCGAAGTTAAAATTTGACGATAAACGACTTTTGCATTTTCATGAGGAATCTTGGCAAGAAAGTCGCCAACTTCATTCCAATTCCCCAGAGTAAAATCATTCTCAAGCTGCTTCACTGCTCGCTTGAATCGGGCGTCGCTTGCCAGAAATGCAAGTCGTGGCGCGGGCGGCAGATCCTGCTCCCCGCTACGCTCCCCATCCTTGTACCAGGTTTCAAGAATATTCGATGGAAGGCGATTCAATTTTAACTTCGCGAGCGTCTTCAGACGGTTTGTACTCTCACTCTTGGATTTAGATGCTGCCGCACCCTCACCTGGAGTCGCCACCGCCCCCCGCTCATCAACCGGCGGCAACACCTGAGGGAACTCTGGGTCTTGAATTCTCACTCCCTGCACTGACCGCCCGATTGTTGCCGGAATTTTCACTGCCGGTACTAATCGAATGGCCGGTTTCGTCTGAGCATTCAAAAATGAATTTGCCGGCAACGCCAAGATTAAGGCCGTGAAAACAAAATTCATGATCCCGAGCCAAGGTTTTGATTGATGCATGGATATTTTCGCTTAATAGCGTGATAAATTCGATGGTGGATCTCTGCGCCCCGACAAGCGGGCCCTTCCACATTCTAGCTCAATTGGATCCAAAAGACTAACCACAGACAGTGATTTAGCAGACATCCCAACGATTTCGATTGTCAAAAATCACTAGGGGCATCGCAACTCAGGCAGATCAACCACTCAAAAGTTCTCAACTAACGAGTAAGCGATAAAAAAAATACCATGCAAGCCAATGCATGGTATTTAAAATTTCAGATTGCAGCGTCAGCAATCGCTCTAACTGCCAGATCCATCTGCGGGAATTCCCGCACTTGCTCCACGAGCATCTTTTTTCTTTTTACCGGGCTGACCAACGCGACCGCGTTTGGAAGATGAATTTCAGCCAGCTCATTGGCTTGGCAGAGGCAACCCCTGCAATTCGCCAATATCCATTCGTGCTAACTTAACCGAAGACTCAAGATCTGACTTGCGTTTTAAAACCACATCCGAATCCAAACCGTCTTCCGACTGTTCGGCAAGCAATCGATAAATCTGCTGAGAGGATGTAATCTCCGGCTCCCAGGCCTCCTGAGGGCGGCCTTCGAGTCTCATCAACCAAGTAATGTAAAACTGTGAATTCGCCAATGCGATTCGCGATTCCGACAAGATTTGAGGATCACTTTCAGGATCATCCATCAATTCCTGAACAAGCACTTTTAAATCTTCATTCGCCTGAGGTAAACCACTGTTATGGATTTCGCATTTGGCAAGCTCAAGCCTGGTTTTACGCTGAGTCGCAAGATCGTCTTCAGGAAGTAAATCCAAAGCTTCTTTATAATTTTCAATCGCCTTGGGCCACTGCTCTTCAGCTACCCAGCTATCTGCTTGAGCCAGCAACTGAGCCGCGCGATCACTCTTGAGATCCCCCTGACCAGGTCCCAAATGGTAGGCGAGCGCGCCGACCGGGATTAACATCCATACAACAAACAATAATGTTCTCATGCGTTTCCTTTGAATCTTTGCAGTAAGCTTGATTCGTTCGGCTGCCAACCCCGAACTGGTCTTAATCGTACACCAAAAATGCCAAAATGCGAAATGTGACGACTTATGGCAAATATCGACCGTTAAAAATTAGAGTCTTCAGACTATCTTCTCGGTGCGCGATGACCCAAGCTATCGGCCAGCCTTACCCAAATTTCTTGGATTTAAATGTAAGGACGCCAGCAAAACGCAACCCTACCACGGAGTCTGCATCTGACTGATCAAATCCCTTGCAGCCTGTTCAATAATCCGCTGCTGTGCCGTTGCCATCGACTGGCCAGCCTCAGGAATGAACTCAGCATCGCGTGAAATGATGATACTCTGTAACTGCATCAACGGGACTCCAGCCCGATCCACCCAGTCTACCTCAACACGCCAATCGACTCTCAATGTTCTCGGTTCGTCATATAAATTTTCGGCGACAGCGCGTTTATTGTCAGCAATAATTCGCCCTCGAACGAAACTATCGGCAATTTGGGGATCTGTAATTACCAGTGGAGTATTTAGTTCGATGTCCTTGATCACAGCTTCAGTCAGTCGCTGACCAAGATACCGCCGCGCCGAATCTGATTCGAAGATCATCACATGGACGGTACGAATATCGCTTCGATATAGATATTGATTTCCGAGGTGGTAACTTGCACAACCGGCAAACGAAAAAACGGTAACCGCAATAACCAAGCCCAACAACATGCGACGCGCAGCGATTCCTGTCCGATCACTGTAGATGTTATTTTGAGGGGCTTTCATTAGCATACCTGACATTCGCTTTTCTTTAATAATTTCACTCACCTGCAAACTGCAGTTAATCACTCACTCTTGGCAGACGGCTATCCCTACCAGTCCACAAAGCTGTTGGCGAGCCAAATCGGTATGACAACGAACGCCAAACCGATAACTACAAAAACCACTCCCAACAAAAGCCGGTGAGCAACCGTTTTTTGCCGTCCACCTGTGAGGTTATCCCGAGAGGCTTTCATTGGTCTACCTAAGAATCGTTTTTGCTTTCCAAATTAATTCAAATTAAAAATTCAGCCGAATGGACCAACCCTATCCAACAGTCCGGTGAAGCCAAACAGAACTACCCAAAGGATCAACGCATGGT
>JAALLA010000164.1:7532-9723 GCA_011087765.1 Pirellulaceae bacterium | reverse complement strand
CCAGTGACTTCGTGGATTGAATCAAACAGAACTTCTGCAGGCAAACGTCTTGCGATAGCGTGTGAGTAGTTTAATTGATCGTCTTTATTAAACGGATTGGTACTGACAGACAATTGATAAGTCCGCGAATTGCAGATTAACTTAATGATATGTTGTGTATCGAATCCGCTTTCAATAAATTGCGTTCTCAAATACTCAATGAGTGCTGGGTTAGTTGGTGGGTTCCCCGCTCGGATATCATCGATAGGCTCGATCAAACCGACCCCCGTTAAGTAACCCCAAAGTCGATTGACATAGCTGGTAGCAAAATAAGGGTTTTCGGCAGACGTTATCCAGGAAGCTAATTGCTCGCGCCGCGTGGCCGTCTCTGGGATCGTGATATTTACCTGGAATGGGAAAAGGGGATCGGCGATTTCACCCGTCCGCTCGTGTTTTACATCTCCATCGGGTTTGTCGGAAATGATTTCGTAAAGTGGTTTTGCCCCTTCAACTGCGGTCCCGCCAATTTTCTGACCTTTTGATTGAGGGTCAGTCTTTCGATCAATCTGGGCGAAATAAGCCGCCGTCTCGTAATACTGATCTTGGGTCCATTTTTCGAATGGATGATCGTGGCATTTGTTGCAGTTAAATCGAGTGGCTAGAAAGAGATGTGTGGTGTTTTCCATCGCCTCTTCAGGAGTACGGTGGATTTTGTAATAGGATGCTGCGGGGTTATCTTTGTTTGAGCCCGTGGCAGTTAAAAGATCGTAGGAAAATTTATCATAGGGGCGATTCGATTTTACCTGCTCTCTAATCCAATTGCGTAAACCAATCGCGCCTGACGCTCCGAGATATTTCCGATTAACCTGCAAAAGATCAGCTCGTTTGTTGGCCCAATGTTCAACGAATTGATCGTTGCCTATCAATTGATCGACCAGTGTCTTTCGTTTGGCTTGCGTATCCTGAGGGTCACTGAGAAACTTAGTGACCTGGTCCTCGTTGGGTGGCAGTCCGGTGAGGTCTAGGTATAACCTTCGGATGAACTCAGCATCGGTGCAAAGGTTCGAAGGAGTGATTTTCATGCGCTCCCATTTATCCGCAACGAGCTTATCTATCTCTCCCCAAACTTCAGGTTTTTTCCAAACAAAGTTGTCGCGGTTCCCCATGACCGTAATTGTGGTAGCCGTAAAGGCGCCTTCATATCGAGCGAGTGCGGCAGACTCTCCTCGACGCAGTGCCGTGACAACTGATCCATTGATTGCGGCAATTTCTATATCACCAATTTCAATCACTGCTTCCCGTGTGACATCTTTGGAACTACCATCCGAGTAGTTGGCCATCACACGCATTTGCTGATTCCATCCCGAATCCGCCATGATGGGATTCTTGGGGAAGAGTTCAATGGTCTCGACTTGTGCAACGCTTTGGTCGAGTTTAGCACCATTTTTGATCCACTGGTGGATAAGCGAATAGTACCGGTCGTCTCGATCGATTAGTTTGCCACCTTCGTGTGGGATTTGCCCAGTGGGTTTGAGCAGCATCATACTCTCTGCGTAGGCAGAGAGATTCGTTCTCCGCGAAGCCATGTCGTCGGTGAATGCTCGGATGTCGTAAATGGGGTCATAGCCGCGCAGGGAAAGTTTAAATCCCTTTTTGCCACCTTGGCTGCCGTGACAGGTTCCGGCGTTACAGCCCAGTTTGGTCAACACTGGATTTACATGTTGAATGAAATTCGGTGTGAACGACTGATTTGCATAGTTCACATCAATACCCAGCGATTTTTCCAGGCCCTGGTATTCAATATTTAAATTTCCGGTACCTACTGGCCCGGCTTCAATTAACGTCTGGTTGACATTCACGGACAATGTGTCCGAGACAATTTTGCAATCATGAGTGACATCTACGATTTGTCCGTCGGGATATTTTGCCTGGACCACCATCTGAGCGTAATCCACCGGTGATCGAAACGAAATCGATGCGGGCGAAATCAACAGTTCGGAAGGAGCCGACTGAGATGCGGCTAGTTTGGGATTCGGTTTAGCAGGATTTAAAGCACTGAATTGCCAGTTTTTGGCCTGTGCCTTATTTGTTTCCGGGGTGATTTCGACCGTCCGAATCCGCTGGTTAATTTCACCAGTTTCTGAATTGATGATTCGAATCATTCCATCCGTACCTCCGGTAGCGAGATAGTTGCCTGTTGGATGAAAATCGA
>JAALLA010000164.1:5448-7522 GCA_011087765.1 Pirellulaceae bacterium | reverse complement strand
TATACTCAGCCGGTGTCTATCTTCGAATCAGAAATTTGTTTGACATTTTTAGTGACATGCGCGCGGAGGGTGTCCTTCTCTTCTTTTGATTGCGAAGTCACCACCTTGGAAACAATAGCTTTGATGTTCGGCGGTTGCGATGTGTCGAATTCGTATGAATAGACACTGAGGAAGCCTTGTCCGTCGAGACTGCTGACTGCCGCAATGCGTTTGCCATCAGTGGAGACTACCACCGATTGAACACGTCCCGGCATTTTTGGTAATTCACGAATAAGATTGGCATCGTCGCCAATAACTCGTTTTGTAAGTCGATTCATTCGGTAGACTTTGGGAATCCCGTCAGCTCCACCAATCACAATTTCGTCGCGTGTTGGATGTCGATCAACCGCGGCGATTCCGCCTTTTAACACGCCGGGGGTAATCGAAGTGATGTTGTCCATAAATCGCTGAGTAGCTACGTCGGTCAATTTGCAACTCATATCTCTTCCGACCGATACGAGCTTAGTTCCGTCTTTGGAGAAGACGGTATCTCGAACCCAGTCATCATGAGCACCTTGAAAGAGTTGCTGTTCTCCGGTTGTTGCGTTAATCGTGCGTAGTGTTGTGTCGGTACATCCAAAAGAGATGGTGGTTCCATCCGGGGACCAATTCACACCGTAGAGCGTGTCGAACGATAGAGTCTTGGAAAGGGTAAGGTCTCCGGTCTCGACATTCCAAACCTGTATTTCACCGTGTTCTCCGGGATTGCCACCGCAGACTGCAAGGTGTTTCCCATCGGGCGAAAATTTAAGGCCATCGATCCGCGATGAAAGGCCAATCAACCGTTTGGTGATTTCACCGAGAATGGGTTGCTCTGTATCAGCTTTGTCCCAGTTGCTTGCAACTTTGATCAATAAGACCTCATGGAACCCGCTTACAGCGAGTAGCGTTCCGTCCGGTGAAAAATCAAGGGTCGTTACCATCGGCAAACGAGAATAGACCGGCGGGCTTTCGTTAGAGAAGTTTGAGGTTGGTTTTAAATAGTCGTTTAGAGCCCCTTCTTTAATCCATTGGGAAATGATATCTAGATCTTTACTGCTAAGCGGTTCCGCATTGGGCGGCATCTCAGCAGTTCCATCTTGACTAGTGCAGACCGCGATTAACCGACTCTCTTGAGGTTTGCCGGGAACGATCGCCGGTTCGCCTGATTCACCACCGGCAAGCATGCCAGTGAAATTCGTCATAACGTATTTTCCGCGGTCAATTTTACCTTGGTGGCAGCCGAAACAGTTAGCCGCAAGGAGTGGTCTCACCTGCGTAGCAAAACTAATTTTTTCCGATGGCTCGGAATTGGAGTCCTGTCCGAAAGAGCCAGTTTGCAGGCTGGTAATGATAAGTGCCACGCCAAGCCAGAAGAGCGCCGTTTGATTTACAAGGCCCATCGTTTCTCATGTAAAAAGTAGTGGATTCAGTTCCAAAATTCGAATGTTGTCTACGCTCTATTTTCAGCAAAAATAGTTGGCGATGCAACACAATTAGCACTGATCGTTGGTTATTTAACGGCCTAGTTGGGAAAAGGGTGTTTTTGATAAAATTTCGGTAAACTAATACTCCCGCTCAAGGGTAACTTGGACAGAGAGTTTTACTAAAAATAGTTTTCTTATCGATCGAGTTATCAGTTTGGCCTCTCGACTTAATCCGGGCCGTGTGACAATTGGATCGACCTGATTTAAATTTCACAGAATGGGTTAGCCAACCTTAGATTGACGGGTTCGAGTGATTTTTGGTAGACATCCGAACTTAATTGGTCGTTTTAAAACAGAAAACTTAAATCTTATAATTCTTTTGTCTGCTAGGAGATATTGGTGATGAGGGAGTTCTTTAGATTAGGTTGGGTTCTGCTTTTTTTGTTGTTCGTATTGCCAGATTCAATTTGGGCGCAAGAACGTCCTGTTGTCCTTGCGCATTACATGCCCTGGTTTAACTCTAAAGAAGTTAGCGGTGAGTGGGGTTGGCATTGGAAACTGAAGAATCGAAATCCTGAAATTTTGGCTGGTGATAGACGGGACATTGCAAGTCACTATTATCCCTTAAT
>JAALLA010000164.1:0-5348 GCA_011087765.1 Pirellulaceae bacterium | reverse complement strand
GGCCCGCAGTTTTTTGCAGATGGCCAGATGAAAGAAATTTGCGATAGCGTTACCCCCGCGCCGTTTTTATACGCACTTCCACACTTAGTCAGTAAAGCAAACGCCGATGGCGCCTTTGGGTGGCCACCCGTTTCAGGTGGTAAAGAAATCAAACCAGAGAAGTGGAGCGATTATCTGGATCAACTCTACCTTCCAAAGGCTGAAGCCCGCAGGCCGATTGCTACTGTTTTTCCTCAGTTTCACGATTACTATCAAGAAGGGGAAGGGCGGCCAAGTTTCGGATCAATTTCTTCCCAAGAGGGTAAGACGATGACCACGACAATCCAGCGTGCGTGGGAGTCTGAGGCCGAGGTAATTCAGATTGCGACCTGGAACGATTTTGGTGAAGGGACGATGATTGAACCAACTCGTGAATTTGGCTATCAATTTTTAGAAGCAATTCAAAATCAGGTTTACGCGCTTGACGCGGCGAAGCTTAAATCGAATCGTTTGGCTTTAAGCCTGCCGATTCGGTTGTATAAGCTTCAAAAGTTTCACGTGAATAATAAGGCAATCGCTGGGGATCTTGAGCGAGTTTCCGAATTATTATTTGATGAGGAATATGAAGCGGCGGCAGAGCAGATTCGGCGACTAGAATCGTTGAACTGAAAAGGTACCATGCATCCCGCACGCCATAAAAATACGCCACAGTGTTTGGCACTGTGGCGAATTGGATGTTTTTGAATCGGGAATAACTTTTAGTGATCCGTGATTATTCTACGGGGAACCCACGCTTTCGTAAGAGCGCTTTGGTGTCAACGTCTCGCCCGCGAAATTTCTTAAATCCTTCAGCCGGATCGATCGTGTCACCGACAGACATAATATTGTCGTATAGGCTTCTGGCAATCGCCGGGTCGTAGTAAGTCCCTGCATCTTCGAATACCTGTGCTGCGTCAGCAGTGAGGGCATCCGACCACAGGTAGCTGTAGTAGCCGGCCGAGTAACCGTCACTTGAAAAAACATGGCCGAATTGTGGAGTTCGGTGTCGCATCACGATCTCGCTTGGCATGCCCAGTTCCGTCAGAGTCTCCCGTTCAAACTTATCCGCATCGATTGGAACATTTCCCGCAAGGTGCAGTTTCATATCAATTAATGCACTGGCGAGATACTCGACGGTACTGAATCCCTGATTAAACGTCGCCGCGTTTTCAATCTTATCGAGTAACGCCTGCGGCATCGGTTCGCCGGTTTCGTAGTGCACTGCAAACTTGGATAAGACTTCGGGGGTCGAAAGCCAATGTTCGTTCAATTGCGAAGGGAATTCGACATAATCACGCGCGACTGAGGTGCCTGCTTGAGAGGGATACTCTGCATCACTGCACAGTCCGTGCAAAGCGTGTCCAAATTCATGGAACAGCGTGACCGCGTCATCCCAGGAAATTAAAACTGGTTTTCCGGGTTCGCCTTTGATGAAATTTGAATTGTTGGAAACAATCGGGGTGATGGGTGAATCGATGTTTTCCTGTATCCGATAGGCATTCATCCAGGCACCACTTCGTTTGCCACGTCTAGCAAACGGGTCGAAAACCCAAAGACCGACGTGCTTACCATCTCGGGTAACTTCCCAGACGGTAACTTCGTTTTCAAAAACGGGAACGTCTTTGACTTGCGTGAAATCGAAGCCGTACAGTTGTTTGGCAGCCCACATCATTCCGTCGCGAAGTTTATCCATCTGAAGGTACGGCTTGACTTCATTGAAGTCGAGATCGTACCGGTCTTTACGAACCTTTTCTGCGTAGTAACGGTAGTCCCAGGGTTCGATGGTAATTCCGGCCTTTTCGGAATCAGCGATCTTTTGCATGTCGGCGACTTCTTCTTTTACGCGGGCAACAGCCTTAGGCCAAACTTTAAGCATCAGATCCATCGCAGCCTCAGGCGTGCCAGCCATTTGCGGCTCAAGACGCCAGTGGGCGTGCGTTTTATAGCCCAGCAACAGTGCTCTTTCAGCTCGGAGTTTCAGGATTGCCGAAATAATAGCATTGGTGTCATTGTCACCCCCATTGTCGCCGCGGTTGTAGTAGTTCCTCCAAACCGCTTCACGCAGACCGCGATTGTCGGCATAGGTCAGAAAGGGCTCCATCGATGATCGAGTATTGGTTACGCACCATTTGCCTTTTGGATTGTTAGCATCCCCCAGTTTATCTGCGGCACCTGCCATGGCGGCTACGGTACTTGCTGGCAATCCAGCGAGCATCTCGGCGTCATCAATCCAGGTGATGTAGCCCTCTTCGTCGGATAGGACCTTCTGACTGAAGTCGGCAAACAAGCCGGCAAGCGCTGCGTTCTTTTGCGAAAGAACCGCCTTGTCCTTGTCGTTCAGTTTGGCACCTTGGCGTACAAAACTATCGTACCGGTCTTTGACCAGTCGTTTTTGAGAGACACTGAGCGAGTTCATTTCATCGCCCTGATAGATGGCCTCGATTCGAGCAAATAGTTTTGAATTTTGAATGATCGAGTCGCTAAATTTAGACATCTTTGGAGCGACTGCTTTTTCGATATCCGGAATTGGCCCGGTAGCAAGATTGGACGTATGTACGTCAAAAATTGTTTGGAGTCGATTCAGCGTTTTCCCGGATTTCTCAAGTGCTACGAAGGTGTTTTCAAAAGTGGGTGGATCGGGGTTATTCGCAATCGCTTCGATTTCTTGATTGGATATTTCAATGGCGGCATCAAAAGCGCCTAGGAATTCGTCGCGGTTGACTTGTCGCCACGGTGGAACACCTCCATACGGACCAATCCACGGTTTTAGTAAAATGGAATTCATGCTCTTTGAATCCTGGGGAGTAGTTGTCTGACCCGAAATTTCCGTGCTGCTGGAGATCAGAATCGCAATGACCAGACATAATTTAGTGAACGAAATGATATTCAGTTTCATGGGTTGCCTTATGCCGATTGCGGAAAACGGGTTCTAGTAAATTAGTGAAATTAATTAAGTCAAAAGGAGACCTTACAGTGAATTTTTCCGAGTTCACGATAGCCCAAAAGTCGCTAGGCTAGACTGTTGGTACGACGGATTCAGTATTAAGTTCACTTTCTTCGAGGCGATAACACTCTTTTACCACCTAGCCTAAATTCTAATACATTTTCGGCAGGGCTGAAACGGTTGTTAGAAATGGTCTGCGGTAAGCGAGCAGAAAATTCAGTAGATGGAAATTAGTTCCCTGAATCCTCTGGGGGCGAATTTAGGCGTGCGAGGTAAACGATACTGTAATGATCCATCAACGGAGTCTTGATTGGATTGTCGGGCGACCAAGTTGATGCATTACGATCATTGCCTAGATCGGTTCGAACTGTGGAGTGTTTAATTATCTTCGGTGACGGTAGAGGAGAGCGGTCTAATCGAGTTGAGAACTTTCAGTCCAGTGGGGCCAAAGGAGGAACTCCCGAATCCATTGGCGTATTTTTTATCAACAATCTCGTCAAACTCGACGTTTTCTAAAAAGTCAATTCTTGGCGCTTCATACAGTTGCGCTTGCTCTGGGCTCATGGTCGGAACGATGGTACGACCTGAATATGCGAAGAATAATTGATTTTTGTAGCCCTCACCTCGCTGTATTGTTAGCTTGGCAGTTGGGTACTTCCATGATATCGAGATGGTATCACCTGAAAGCGGGTCGGTACGTTCACGTTTTTCTTCGTTCACATCGAGAGTGGCAATGATTTTTACTTCAGCGTTTGGATCGAGAATCCACCCTTTTGCTTTAATTTTTTCACTGAGAATACTCTTGACCCGTTGGGAATCATCTATGTTAATTAATTCAATTGCCACGTTAGTGCCGGGTTGGAGGTCAAGAATGTCAGGTCTCTGGAATGTCTCAGCTAGTTCGTAGATTCCATCCCCGGGAAACGGTACGACACCTACAGCCATAACTTTGTCATTTTTTGTCGTGTAAATGCAATTTGCCCCTGTGTATTTGATCGTGTAAGAATCAAACTCTTCGCCACCTGGGAAAAGGTAATTGGGCGCTCGCGCTCTTTCGAATGTCCAAATTGTAGCGCCGAGGCGGAATGAGTAGAGGTAAGTTTTCTCTCTTGTGGTGATCAATAGATGGTCTGTCCCAACCCACCGAAGGGCAGCTGAACTCGCTTCAATGGTCTTGAATTCGGTTGGGTCCGTTTGGCCATTGGAAAGATCCCATACGAATAAAGTATTTCGGGTGTTGATCGCTGCAAGTTTAGTGCCGCGTGGATCGATTGAAGTCGATACGCACTCGCTTGTATATGAAACCCAGTTATCGGATTTAGGCGCAATTCTCGTCATGTATTCGTCGAGTATTTTTTGTTTTTCAATATCATCGGTCATCCTAAAGAGCTTTGCTTCATATTCGTCCCGAATCTTTTCCTGCGTCTTCAGTCCACCGGTAAATTGGCTGACTAAGGTCTTTTCCTCAAACCCTAGACCCAATAATTTCTCGCCGGTTTTTGCGTCGAATACTCTGATTTGGCCAACTTCGGGAATTGAAAGATATCGCCTGTCCGCACTGAGTTCAGCGATCCCGAAACCAGGGGGGCTCAGGGGAATGTCGTAAGCGATACGATTTCTTGTCAGATCCCAGGCTCTAAACCGCGATGTATTACGTAAACCTCCGTATTCGGTTTCTTCCCTAATGACGACCGTATTAGCGTCGACTATTTTGGCAAAAATCGGGCGTTGCTCTAGTAAAGTTTGAACAGATTTTGGTGGTTTAGTGATGTCGTTTTTCCAATGGACTACAGGCGTCACAAGCGGTTCACCAATATTCAATTTCCAGAGCGCGAGTGAGGAATGTTCAATTTCCAACTTTTCATTTTTGCAGCGAAGGGTTAGGAGTCTTTGACTTACTGGATCGTAATCAATTGGGTAGGAATTCGGAGGAATGTTGACTGTGCTGATAAGCTTTTCCGCACCTGGTAGCAGAGATATCCAAAATAGTTGTGCCGGAAACTGAGCAGCGTCTGGTCTGTTTTCTACAGTTGTTGCAAGCAAGACAATTTTTTCAGGTCCCCCAATTGGAAAAACGCCGCAGATTTTTTGGAGTTCGTTAGATTTGGGTATGGCAAAACCTGCCGGGAGAAATGGATCTATCGATGTATCCCGCATTTCCAAGGACTGGGAGTTTGGCGGAAAGCCTTTGTCAGTTCTTACTCTCTTCCGAATGTTCTCGAGTGTTGTCAGGTCATCCCTAGTTTCCATCGTGATCATTTCAGGAAGTTTAGGGAATGAACCGGGGACGCTTCCACTTGCGATAGCGGCATCTTTTTTTCGTTTTAAGTTTTTGACATAAGAGATGTCTTTTGCGCTGAACTTATCGAGCGCCACTTCGATTGTG
>JAALLA010000163.1 GCA_011087765.1 Pirellulaceae bacterium | reverse complement strand
CGAGATAGCGTAAGATAAAGAATCACGGATCAAACAAATCTCATTTCTCAAGTGAAAACATTTCCAGATAGATAGCTCGCCATGAACATTGCTGAAACGATGGAAAAAATGGGGCAGAACGCCCGAGCGTCGGCAAGAATTCTGGCTACGGCAGACGACGTTGCCAAATCAAATGCGATCCGCTTTGCCGCTGCGGCAATTATCAGTCAATCCGAACAGATTCTCATCGCCAATCAAAAAGATCTAGAAGAGGCGACAAAAGCGAACCGGCCTTCAGCCCTGATCGATCGTTTGCAACTAGATAAAACGCGGATCGAGAGGATTGCCACTGGCTTGAACATCATCGCCGATTTACCCAATCCTGTGGGGGAAGTAATTTCTACTTCAAAGCGTCCCAACGGACTTCGAATTGATCGCGTGCGTACACCACTGGGTGTCATTGGTGTCATCTATGAAAGCCGCCCCAACGTTACCGCCGATGCAGGAGCACTTTGTTTGAAATCCGGAAACGCGGTGATCCTGCGAGGTGGAAGTGACTCCTACCATTCCGCCAAGGCAATTCATAAATGCCTCTCAGAGGGGTTAAATTCTGCTAACTTACCACCCGCATCCATACAATTGGTTCCCACCACTGACCGCGCGGCGGTCGGCGAACTGCTAAAAGGCCTTGATGGCAATCTCGATGTTGTCGTGCCCCGAGGCGGCAAAGGGTTGGTTTCTCGAATCCAAAACGAATCTTGCGTGCCCGTCTTCGCACACCTCGATGGAATTTGCCATGTGTATGTCGATCAAGACGCATCGCTCGAGATGGCCATTGAGGTGGTTCTTAATTCCAAAATGCGGCGACCAGGTATCTGCGGGGCCGCAGAAACACTTTTGCTTGACGCAGCATGGCCCGCTGAACATATGCGGGTTTTAGTAGAAAGACTACAGCAAGCAGGTTGCGAAGTCCGAGCAGATACGTCGATTCGAAAAAACACAGCAGGCTGCCTTCCAGCAAACGAAGCCGATTGGACCACCGAGTATCTTGACGCAATCATCTCAGTCAAACACGTCAATGGAGTCACCGAGGCAATTCAACATATTAATCAGCATAGCTCCCACCACACTGAGTCTATCATTACTGCCAACGAGAAAACGGCAGCCCGCTTTTTAAACGAAATTGACTCAGCAATTCTGATGCACAACGCCTCAACTCAATTTGCGGACGGGGGTGAATTTGGGATGGGAGCAGAAATTGGAATTGCCACCGGAAAGATGCACGCCCGGGGACCTGTTGGCGTCGAACAGCTAACTTGTTTTAACTACCGCGTTTGTGGCTCCGGGCAAATACGGCCCACTTAACTTGCTCAACTGATTTGATCTTCACCGGCGTAAACATTGAAGCGTTCACCCGAAGTGAATCCAATTAACACCATCCTGAACTCTCTCGCCAAGTCGACGGCAAGACTCGAGGGAGCGCCCACTGCTACAAGCGCTGGAATTCTCGCCACAACCGCTTTTTGCATCAATTCGAAACTCGCCCTTCCACTAACCACCAAAAGATGTCCGCCTAAGGATAGGCTGCCCGCTTGTCCTACTTTGGCGAGAATTTGAGAACCAATTAATTTATCCACCGCATTATGCCGACCCACATCTTCACGAATGCAAAGAAGCTCCCCCTCAAGATCAAACAAACCGGCCGCGTGTAATCCACCGGTAACATCAAACACGCCCTGCTGTTTCCGCAACATTTCAGGCAATTGAAAGATCAACTTCCGTTCAACCCTAACGGACTCAGCGATTGGTTTAATATGTTGATTTCGCAGCGTCTCTAAACTGGCCTTGCCACAAACACCGCAGCTAGACGTTGCGTAAAAATGACGCTGAAATTCACTGGGGTCGAATTGAGCGGCTTCACTCAGTTCCACAAAAATCGTATTACCGACTTCCGAGTCATCCGAAATTGGTCCCTCCGACTCACATCCAATCACGTCGCCGGGCGATTTTATAATTCCCTCTGATAGCAAAAACCCCACAGCCAATTCGGGATCATTCCCAGGCGTCCTCATCGTAATCGAAAGATTTTTACTCCGTCGGTCGCCCTCAGCACCGAACACAACTCGAATTTCCAACGGTTCCTCAGTCGCGATATTATCTTTCAATCGAGCGACATGGTCACGATGAAACTTTGAAATCTCAAATTCTTTGTTCTGCAATGCCATCAACTTTTTCACTTAATCAAAATTTTTCACGGTAACGCCGCAGAACCAGAATCTAACAGCAGACGCTACGTAGCGTTTATTTTTAATCGCCCTTGCCGGCACCAACATTTATATTACCGCCCGCACCACCTGTAGCAGGGGAAGTCTTCAGCGAATCCTCTAGGTCTGCATTCATTTTTTCGAGATCAACTCCAACTGACCAATTCAACAAAGCCGCGACGCTCGAGTAATCATCACTCCATCGCACCGGGAGAATCGCTTTGCCCCACTCGCTCTCGAACAATTTCACCTTCTCAGTATTCTTAAAACTCATATTTTTGGTCATCAATATCCAACGGGTTTTTAGCCCTCCGTCGGGAGCATGATAGTCGACCAAAATAGGGGTAAGACCATTTCTAAGAGAATGGTCTAAAATCACGGGTTGTAAATCAATGAATCGATTCGTGATGTGGGCAACCAAAACGCCGTTGGGTTTGAGTCGATCCAAATAAATTTCGAAACATTCCGTTGTCAGCAGGTGAATTGGGATCGAGTCACTTGAAAATGCATCGATAAAAATCAAATCATACAGACTACTATCCCCAGCCTCCATCTCATTCTGCAATTGAAGTCGCCCATCACCGAGCTTGACCCTCGTTTCTCCTTTTGAATTTTTTAAGAAACTAAAGTGGTTTTCAGCAATATCAACGACCATCGGGTTAATTTCATAAAAAACCATTCGGTCTCCCGGTTCCAGCCAAGTCGCCATCGCGCCTGCACCCAAACCTAAAACCGCAACGTTTAGACTATCCTCAGAAATCTCACGGGACGCCTCGAATGCAACCCCCACGCCGCTTTCAGGAACATAATAACTAATATGCTCCATTTCATGCTCGGTTCCAATTTTCTGACCGCCGTGTTCGACCCGTCCGTTAATGAACTGGCGATAGCCATCTTTTTCCACGACGGCGACAAGCCCGTATTCATTTCGACCGCGAAAAATTAAACCCTGCTGATAACTTGGGTCTAGAAAATAAACAGCGCTCGAAAGAACAATGGCCAAGACAACGAAGACGGACATCGCAGCACCGTATTTAAGAATTTTAAGACTGGGCTCAACTGGTTTTTCACGATGCCCCGTCGGTAAGATTAGGGCACATAACACCACGAGCAAACTGATAACCAAGCCAACATGAAACTCTAAAAACCCCGTAAAAATCTGAGGGGCTAAAACACAGACAAAAATACCACCCGCAGCGCCCCCAAACGCCACTACGAGGTAGAAACCGGTTAGGTAATCGGGGGACGGTTTCGAACGCTCAAGTTCACCATGACAGACCATACTGGCCGAAAAACAAACTGTCGATAAAGCAATGATCTGAAATGCTAAACCCGTAAACAGACCGAGATGGACCAGGGCCACCGCAACGATCGCACCGACAACAACCAATGGCATAAAAACCAAACGCCGATAAATTGCCGGCCTGTCGAAACAAATGATGAACGACAACAGATAGAGGCTGAGTGGCAATATCCACAGAAATGGAATAGAAGCCACCTCCTGACACAACAAATTGGTGGTCGCCAGCAGGATAATAGAAGCTGTGGCTGCTAAAACAAACCAAACCATGGCCAACACTAAACTAGGTCGGCGTAATTCAATTCGTTCACCATCTGCGCTCTCAGGCTGATTTAAATCTGTTTCAGACCAAGCCCTCAATTGAACGGTCTGCCAGCCACTCCAGCAACAAGTGATCGCAAAAACATAAAACCCAATCGTCCAGAACAGGGCCTGACTATTCATTGACAAATACCTCTCTACAAGAAAGGGGTACGTCACTAGCGCCAAAATTGAACCCAGATTGGAAAGTGCGTAGAGCCGATAAGGCGATTGCCCTCGATGAGAACTTGATTGCCAAGCCTGAATTAAAGGGCCCGTACTGGAAAGCGCAAAAAATGGCAAACCAATCGTGATACTAAGAACACTAATAATGCCCAAGGTAAGATTTTCGTTGCCACTTGGGCGTAGACTATCTCCGGGTACTACCGAGACCGTTACCGCTGCGAGCAGCAACAACCCGAGATGAACCAACCATGTCGTCCGAGGAGAACTGAAGCGCCGCATTAAATGAGCATAAAGATAACCAAGCAATAACAACGTCTGGAAAAACATCATGCAGGTCGTCCAGACTGCAGCTGTCCCACCGAACCACGGCAAAATAAATCTTGCAATCATCGGCTGCACTTGAAACAGCAAAAATGCACTTAGAAAAATTGTCAGACAGTAGCGGATCATGGCTTAATCGTAAAGCTCTCGGCCATTCACCAAAAGATCACTACAAACGAAATCAAAAAAAACCTTAAATTATCGAATGGGCGTAATTTCCCACGCCGCAGCGCGAGCATGTTCGCCATTTAAACTTGCCGCTTAAATGGCCAGGCCCAACCAACGCCAGTCGACGATACTCCGAAATTGCGACGGGCGTGGGGAATCGAAAAATCACTCGACAAGCACCGGCGAGGTATAAGCGTTCTTGATTAAATTTTCAACTTCGCCAAGATCTGTATGAGGTCTTAAATCCCCATCATACAAATAAGATTTTCGAATGGTGATGGACGATTTATTGCTCCCTTGCCAAGTCGAGTTGACGACCTGGATCACTCCCCAGCCTACAATATCATAATTTAAGTTCCCCCCCCAACCTTCCAGGTGATCAAACAACGGCACCAATTTACTTTGTCCATGCGCCGCTATTACTGCAGACTTAATACCGGCTGAAAAACCGGGGTCTCCCGAAAGCGTAATCTCTTCCTGGCTATCAATGTATTCATTGGTTGGAATCCGTCCGTTTTCGGCGAGACTATCAAGATCTTCCTGCATCAGACCAACATTGATTTGATCGACTAGCGCTGACGTGGAATTACTATCGGAACCAACGTTAACTGTTCCCCAATTTCCGGGGATCTCATTTCCCGATTCATCTTCTATCTTTCCATTGCCATAAATTGACCAAATCGAATTTTCGAGCTGGGCATCCCAAACGGATTTTGGAATTCCTACAGGAAGTATATCCGCACCCTCGGTCAGCAACCTTGCCTTTTGTAATACTGCAGTGCTGGTTACCGAGACCCCCGTTGTCTGGTTTCCAAACAGCTTTGCAAAAAATAGTGACACCGACGAGTTCGCTAAATCATCCCGCCTTAAAGTCAGGACAACCGTATCGAAAATTCCATCATTGAGAATCTCAAACTCGGTATAGACCGTCAGAGGATTAAATCGCCCGATCTGAATATCATCATCCAAAATCGAAATTGCGTGTCCTGCGTTCAACTCAGCGAATTCGCGCAAGGTCGCGCGCACTTGGCTCAGGTCTTGGCTCCCATCGTAACTTGGCTCCAAATCTCTAACGGCTGCCAATACCGCATGATCGGCTGAACGTTGCAAATCAGCTCGAACATAAAGTAAGAACCCATAATCGACAGCCAGTGCGATAAATCCGCACATGACTGGAAGCATCATTCCCACAAACACAACCGCATTACCTCGACGCGATCGCCCCCTACGCCGACGAAGGTTTTGACTTGCAGTCCCAGCATCGAGATTAAACATTTCAGACATTTACTCTCTCCTTCCAATCGCCACGGATTGAACCAATTCAAAACCAAAATACTCCCAGCCTTTCAGCCAGCGAATTGCATCAAAATCAAACTGCACTTGAACAGATACCGGTTCGCCGGACGAAATTTCTTCTAACATGCCGGAACTAATTATCACTCCATCTTCATCCGTCACTGAAATCACTACCGCATTTCCCAAATCCTCTTCCGAACACTGCGGAAACAGCTCTGCAAAAACTCGTTCGACTTCCAGCTCAACCTGCTCAACCGTCTCGGTTGTATCCTTCACTGCAAACCGGGCCCCATGTCGCGCCGCATTCGTAATCGACTGAGCCAAATTAATGTACTGAGCGACATCAGTCGCACCGAGTGACACTAATATAAGCAAGGGAATCAACATCGCAGTCTCAACCGTCGCTGCAGCTCGACGATCGCATCCTGACCTTTGCCTGCTCCGAGGCCGGTAAAATTTAGAATTGGTCATAATTTCTCCAATCACTCGCGACTCATTGATGCTGAACCGCGAATTTTCGCGCCACAAAGAAACATCTCCGGCAACCACGTAATATCAGAGCAAGCCACTTCAATCGCCATCACGATTGTCTCGCCCGATTCAATTGTTGTAGAGAAACTTGGTTCGATATTTATCGTTACAATTTCGGTATCGTTGCTATTGGCAATGGTTGGTGCCAGAATTTCGCGCACAAACGATTCCGAATCTCCAGAGTCTTGCGTCGTCACCAAAGTTGCATGCCGACAGCCCTCTCGTGCTGCGCTGGTCAACGCCTGCTTGACCATCATCATGCGAGCAAATTCAACCGCGCCGAAAATAATAAAGAGGATAAATGGGGCAACCACGGCGAATTCAATCGTCGCAACGCCACACCGTTGCAATCGGTGAGCAACGGAAACGGATCTGAAATTTTTACCAGAGCTTCTCACCTCGCGGGGGCTTGATAGACCGCAAAAGTCTACGGGCGGTCGCCTAAACGGCAAGCCGATGGGGAACCCCCAAAATAGACTGCGTCTAATAGATACGTTCTCACTTAAGCAATGCATTGGCAGCCCCTCTAGCGGACGATCGAATCGCACACAATTTAGTTTTTATTTTTAGGTAACCTGGCAATCTCTCATCGAGAGACCCATGGCTTTGCGTCCCGACCTCGCGATCGGTTTGCCTTTTTCTCAAAACTCAAACGAGCTCCAAGTAGTATTAAGTTATTTTAGTGTTCTAAAGTGAGTTATTTAAAATGGATAGTTGGTCAAGAACCATGTGGTTTTAAACAGTATAAATTCGTCTGTTTGTATAACCGAGCAGACAGCGGTTTAAGTTGCTTTACTGAGAGACAACACTTTTGGAAACATCTTTAATTTCGTCTACCTTCCCCGTTGCCTGGCTCACACCCGACTCATCTTGCTGACGTTCACACAGCTGATTCAATGTATTGCGAAACCGACTTAAAGACCGGGCGATTCGATTTGACATTCTTAAGTTATCCAGCAGCACCAATGGCAAAAACACACTCGATCCAACAATAGCTGGCATAATGAACCGCCATGGCGATGCCGTCCCGTCATACGGTTGTAAATCAGCCTGAGCTTCCAGTGCAAGAAAACCAAGCATCGTGGCGACCAAGGTCGTCTGGCAAAGCAGCCAGTAAAACGAAATCCGCAGACACAAAGCACCTTGGAATTTCCAATCTACGAGCAATCGGTTCTTGCAAATTGAATCTTTCATTGGCCATTTCTCGCGCAGATTTTTTTTACCTAAAAAACCCTAGCCCAGTAAAACGACCAAAGCGGTCCAATTTTTCCAAACTGACAAAACTTGGTTTCCCTAGATCGTTCACAATTAATTCCATTCCCCTTCCAGGACAGCTTCGGGGTGCACTAAAAACGGGCTGTTACGCGTACAAATCTTTGGAAGAATCCGGTTGACCTATTTCGGGCTAAATTTCCAAAACACCGCTCGAAAAACCAGATATCCCAATCCACCACCAAGGAAATAGGGAGGTAGGTCTGACCAAGTAAAAGAACTTCCAAGTAGTGCTGCCCCCAATGAACTGTACCGCAGCTCGACCAACCACTTAGCTTGCCAAAGTTGTAAAAATTCTGCTGTACAGGACCAGGCAATTGCCAATCCTACGACCGATCCGAGTAAACTTCGCTTGGGCATCAGGGCAAAAAAGAAGGTTACGAAAAAAAACGTGTAGGGAATTCCTCCGCCACTACTTCGCCACCAATTCGGTAAATCCTGCCGAAACCATGCATAAGCCAAGCACATACAAACCGCCAAAATGCAAATGAATAATGCCAACTTGCGATCGAGTCGTAGCGTTTGTTTTTCTTTCAACCCATCCCGATCAATAATTTAAGGAACGCCTCGGCAAACTATCCGAAGGTGATGAAAACATAAGAACTTCGGTTATTATAAAACAACCCACTTATCGTTACTACTAATTGCCTGACTGAAGAGTCATTGATTAGCTAACGATATCAACTGCAACAAACGCCTTGAGTCGACCCAGTCAACATTATGAATTATTTCATGCCTAAGACTGCAAATCAAAAATCATAGAATCCCCACATTAGTAAAATTTGTCTGATCTTATTGCAACCCGTGCCCACCGTCTTATCAACTTGGAAGTCAAACGTTATCATCCAAACATGAACAACGAAAAAATTTCAAAGCACTTATCTCAGCTCGCCGACCTCTTGGAATTCACGGGTGCGAATTCATTTCGCCTCCGTGCCTATCGCAATGGTTCCCGAATTATCAAGGAGCTTCCCGAATCAATTGAAAGCATGATTGAGGCGAATCAAGACCTCACCAAACTCGATGGGATCGGCAAAGGCGTAGCAGAGAAATGCCATGAATTGGTTAGTTCGGGCAGACTAAAACAACTGGATGAAATCCTAGAAACGGTTCCCAAGACAGTCCTCGATCTGTTAAACGTACCAAAACTGGGGCCCAAGAAATGCGCGGCTCTTTTTAATGAATTGGGAATTCAATCACTGGATCAGCTTAAAGCTGCGTGTGAAGCCCAGCAAGTTCGGCTTTTATCCGGATTTGGTGCAAAAACAGAGGAAGCCATTTTGCAGGGAATCGCAATCGCAGTGTTGGCGAACGAGCGCATTCTCTGGGCCCACGCTGATAAAATTGCAAAGGAACTCGAGACACACATGAACTCCTGTTCGGCAATTCGCCAAAGTGAATTCGCGGGTAGCTACCGGCGCGGAAAAGAAACGGTTGGTGACCTCGACCTTCTAGTCGATTCAGATGACAGTCAAACTGTGATGGATCATTTTGGTAAGTACGAAGAAATCACTTCCGTAATTGTTCGCGGAGAAACAAAAATGTCGGTTCGCCTGGAAAATGAATTCCAGGTTGATCTTCGAGTTGTTCCTCAAGAATCATTTGGAGCCGCTCTACAGTATTTCACCGGGTCTAAAGATCACAACGTACTTATCCGTGGACGCGCGAAACAGATGGGGCTTAAGGTCAACGAGTGGGGTGTGTTTGAACTGAATGATTCGGAAGAACGCCGCGTTGCCGGTCAAACAGAATTGGAAGTTTACGAGTTACTCGATCTGCCGTATTTCCCCCCCGAAATAAGAGAGGCACGTCGGGAATTAGATTGGGCAGAAAAAAGTGAGCTCCCGCATCTAATTGAACTCGCCGATATTCAGGGCGATCTCCACATGCACACTACAGCAACGGACGGAAAAGCATCCATTGAAGAAATGGCAGAAGCGGCGAAAGCTATTGGGCTAAATTATATCGCCATCACCGACCATTCCCAAAGAGTCTCGATGGCCAATGGTTTGACCCCCGATCGGCTCTTAGAGCAATGGAAGAAGATTGACCAAATTAACGCCAATCGTGCGGATGATTTTGTCATTCTTAAGGGAATCGAATGCGATATTC
>JAALLA010000162.1:4198-9779 GCA_011087765.1 Pirellulaceae bacterium | reverse complement strand
GGCAGTCCCATTTGTAGAGAAGTCGCTAACACAATTGTCAACCAAGCCCCGTGGCCAAGCCCCCAAACCGCAAACCAGGAAAAATTCGCGAACCGGCTTTCTTGGGTTAGGGATGAGAGCATCAATGCTACGGCTGATGTGGGAATTACCAAGCCAAAAGTTGCAATGATTATGCGCATTGGAATATCCCAAGTTTGAGGCAAGGTCGAAATGTCGGGGGACATTAACAGGGCGATTATGTAAAGGCTAAGAGCCGGTAATGTGGTAATCAAAATAATGAAAATAGATGGAACACAGATCTTGCCAAAGATGTACTCAAGTCTGGAAATTGGACGGGAGAAGTACAGTAAGAAAGCACGCGAGCGAATGTCCTGAGAGATTAGCGAAGGGGCAATGAATCCGACCAGAAACAAAATAAGAATTGCTTGCGGATATCTAAAAAACGTCATTAGCATCCATCGCCATACGGTGTTGCGAATTTGAGGGATGTCGCCAGTTCTAAACACCTCTTGAAGATCGTCGACTCCCGGGAATATCGAAAAACGACTGGTTATTGATTCGGTAAGCGCCAACGAGGTGAGTTGATTCAAGTCAACGCCCTGCCCCATGGCAGACAGTTGGTCGGCAACGATCGCTTTCTCGACAAAGAAGAACCCTGCTGCCCAGTAAGTTACCGGTAGCCAAGCGGCGAGCATGATTCGTTTGACCCATTTGGATTTGAGTGCGAGCTGCACACCAATTCGGCAAATTGCCAACCACTGGAAAAGCGACGATTCTGTTTTGCTTTTTAAGCTCCTGTATCCAACATCGTTGATGGGCATTAGTCATTCTCTCCAGTTCCGCCAGCATCGGCCACCGTTGAGAGGAAGACCTCTTCGAGTGAATTGCGCGCCGGAATTAGCGATTGAATACTGACTCCGGACTGGTGAGCAGCATTCCAGATGGTCTCCGACAATTGGGGGGACGGACTGGCAACGGTTAAGGTTCCATCTGGATTTTTGCTTACTTCGACATCACTGCTTTCCAACGCTTTGACAAATGGATCCATGTTCTCAAGAACTCGAACGCGGAATGAGGGTTCTGCCGTACGGTTAAGCGTTACTAAAGGTTCGCAAAGCCTTACCTTGCCTTGCGAGAGGATCACGACGTCGTCACAGATGGCCTGAACATCAGGTAAGATATGGGTTGAAATCAGTACTGATTTTCCCATTTGAGAAGCCAGTAAACGAATTCGCTTTAAGAGTTTTTCGCGCTCTTCTGGATCTAAGCCAGAGGTTGGTTCATCGAGAATTAAGAATTCGGGGTCGTGCACGATTGCCGAGGCAAATTTAATTATTTGACGCATCCCAGTGGAATAGGTGTCAACCATTCGGTAACGCTCTTGCTTCATGTCACAGAAGTCTAGGATTTCGTGGGCGCGACGAAGCGATTCGGTTTTCGGGATTCCCGACAGGCAGCCAGAAAATTGCACCGCGCTAACGCCGGAAAGCCCGGAAATGTAACAGTCATCTTCGGGCATGTATCCGATTCGATTACGGATTTGGCGACCTTCCTTCCTCACGTCGAAACCGAGGAAGGAGGCAGTCCCAGTGGTGGGTTGGACTAAACCGAGCAGCATTTTAATAAGCGTCGATTTCCCGGCTCCGTTGGGACCCAACAGCCCCGTAATACCAGAGCTTACCTCCAGATCAATGCCGTCGAGGGCACGCAGGGATTTGAAGGATTTAGTGATCTGTTTTAATGAAATCAGGCTCGTCATGGCAGGAAATGGAGTTGAGATTTCAGTTTGGGAATTGGTTTTTTGGAGCCGTTCGTAAAAATGCTTAGTCCTTGCGACATTTCTGTTATGGGCTTGCCAGCCTGATGGTTCCAAGATTGAAGAAATGAATTATAGAATTAAATTCTGAGCGTGCTGCGAATCTGCCGTCGAGGTTGATTTTCAAAACGTCCGATAGTTGAATTTCAAGGTTTATGTTCCCAGGCGGATTCTAAAGCGAATCCTTTTTAGTCAATCCCTTTAAATCAATCCCGGTTAGTCGATCAATTTGGCTACCAGCCCATAACCATATTCGATTCAATGGATTTGCGAGCCTGTTCGAGATCGGTTCCGGTTTCTTGCATGTACAACCGAATGGCGTGCACTTTATCACCAGCCGCTTTGGCGAGGCAGTCGCGTGCGATTCCGCAGGGGTCGGATTCAGCGGTAATGCCGAGCACACCTTTGGAGATGACCCAGCTGTTTCGAGGACGTTTTGTAAGACGGACAATGTTCTCGCCGGGGTAACAATCGGCAGCTACTGTGGTTGCTGCTCCTTCGTCGTCCGCCCAAGTAATGATGATATGTGCGTCAGTTTCAACTTCAAAAAGCGGCATGGTTGTTGTTCCTGCGATGTAATTTCAACGTTCAATGAATGGCTCAATTGCAACCATGTCAGTTTTTTAACTGACGTGATCTGGTAGGGTCTCAGACTCTTCCGCTGAGTCGACTCGACGCCCGACAACCATTTTGACACCGGACTGAAAAATATTCCAGTATCGGTAAGGAAATAATAATTGTTCAATGCGAGGATAAGTCGCGATCACATTCTAATTGAGGTGTTTTTATCCTGCCTCGTCAATTTTCTGGAGCGATCCACTGTGAATGATTTCAACTTGATCTTTAGTTTTTACTCTCAATCCGCCGTCTGAGGTGATTCCAAGACAGGTTCCAGTTAGTGTTGCGCCAGAGGGGAAATTAACAAGAATGGCCCGCTCTCGCCACATGAGCACTTGGTTAAACCGATCGACAATTTCCTGTGGAGAATCGATTGCGATTGTAATTTGTTTTTTTAGTTCAATTAGAATTTTGATAAGGGTCTCGGAAAGGGAGGCTGATTTTCCGGATACTTGAGTAAGGCTAGTGGCCGTCGTCTTTTCTTGGGAGGCTCGGCGGTCGTCCATGTCGTGTAAGGCTGGCATGTTGGAGTTGTTGATATTTGCACCGATCCCGATGACCATAAATCGGTTCGTGTCGGCGGGGACCGATTCGACCAAAATGCCGGCTATTTTACTCTGGTCTAACATGACATCATTCGGCCATTTTATCCCAAACTTCTGAGTGGGTTCGATTGACCGAAGTGCGTTAGAGACGGCCAGCGCGGAGGCTAACGAGATGAGGCCCGGTGGCGCGATTGGCTGATTTTCTGTTTGCTTCTCTGGAATAGAAGTCACGTAGGAAAACGTCAAGCTTCCGGCACCGGACCACCATTTCCGATTCCGCTGTCCGCGTCCCTTCGTTTGCGACTCTGCAATAATTACTGCCGGCGAATTGAGTGCAGTCTGACGAATCAGTTCGATTGCTCGGTCGTTAGTGGAGTGAATCTGAGAATGGACTTCGATGTGTGCGTAAGGAAGTGCCTTGCAGATTTTTTCTTCATCGAAGGTGGCCATGCTACCCAAAGGCAAAATAAAATAAGATTGTCAATCTGTGAATTCCAATAGGATATCAGGTCTCTTGGTAATATTTATTTTGGGAGTAGCTTTTTTGTGCTCCCCGGAGCGTAAGAGCTTTTGCCAAACAAAATTGAGGGTGGAAGGTCAACTTCGTTACTCGTAGTTTGAACATTCGGTTTGCCGTTGAGGCCGTCAATGGCTGGCGGGATTGGCTGTGCTTGAGGTAGTTTAAAGGCTTGAGGCGGAGATGAGGTGCCGTTGGCGCCAAGTGATTTACTAAGGGCTTTCGGGGCGAGCGGTGTTTGAGAATTGAGTGGTTTTTGTGCAAATGAATCGAAATCGGTCGACGGATATTTTGGCTTGGGTGTCAATTTGGGATTGGTCGGATTCACGAATAGTTGGTTCTGACTCCGGGGGCGGGGGTTGGGAGAAGTGGTGAACTGGTTTTGAGGTAGATTCGGTTTTATCGGATTACTCGGTGAGTTTTTATTTTGAAGAGCTTTTAGTTGTTGTTGCGCAAGTGATAACTCAGATCTCAATTGACTAGCCTCAGGTGAACTTGACTCTGCAGCTGGTGGTGTGGATTTGCTTTTTTCGTTGTCAAACTGAAACATTGGATTCTTGTTCAGTGATTCGCCATAAGTAAGTAAATTTGGTTTTGTTGTTGTGGGGGGGGCTTTTAAGTTGGGCGCTTTGAATCCCGAGTCCGATACCGCACTGTTTTTAGGTTGGTTTTGAGTTGAAACGAAGTCATTGTTCTTACTTTGAAACTGTCCCGCGAATCCGCTTCCTTGAATTTTTGGCAAATCGCGATTGGCAAATCCTTTGGGTGATTTATTTGGGCTGGTTGTCTGGCTAAGGGATGAATCAGGCAACTGGTAAGGCTTTCTAATTGGGTTCCTGGAGTTTTCAGAGACTGCCGTTACTTCTCTACGCAAGTCATTGATACTGTTGTTGGGTTGTGTCATTTCCGCCGATGGCGATTTTAGATCCATAACGATATCTTCTTGATCAGAGTCGAGAGGACTTGGGGAAAAATGGCGAGCGGGTGGTGGTGGAGTTTTATCGTTTTCACTAGCGCTGAGTTTATCTTCTGTTTCCCAGAACTTGAAATTTTTTGGCTGGAGTTTGGTCATCGACGCTTTGTTGGAGGGAAATCCAAGTTTGCAGCCTGTTGAAATTGACAACGTACTGATTGTTATGATGCAAATCAGCAAATTGGTATTTGTAGTTTGAAGGGGATTCATATCACTCAACTCAAAATTACTTTTCAGGAACTAGCAAAGCGGGTTTGCGGGTGGCGAATCTTAGAGAGGGCGGCAATTTTCGTCAACGTCGACGCATTTGAGCAAGCCTGAAGCGTTTTTCTTAAATCGAGACACGCAAAATAAAGCACGAGCGCCAATTGTTATTTGCTAGCACAAAAAAAGGGCCGTGCTTTTGCAGGCCCTTGGTTTAATTAGATGGCACAAAGTTCTAGGCCACACTCAATGTTGATGCTACTTGGCAGCGGCGTATCGCGCGGCGACAGCATTCCAATCAATGACGTTAAAAAATGCGCCAACGTAGTCGGGGCGCCGATTTTGATAATTGAGGTAATAGGCGTGTTCCCAAACGTCGAGGCCAAGAACAGGAGTTCGGCCTTCCATGAGTGGATTGTCTTGATTAGGCGTGCTCTCGACGACAAGCTTTCCATTGTCAACGCTCAGCCAGGCCCAGCCACTGCCAAACCGAGTACCCGCAGCGGCAGCAAATTTTTCTTTGAAGCCATCAAAACTTCCAAACTCAGAATTGATTGCGTCCGCTAATTCGCCGGTTGGCTCTCCACCGCCGTCAGCGCTCATGACTGACCAAAAGAGAGAGTGGTTGGCATGTCCGCCGCCATTGTTCCGAACAGCACCTCTGGTTGCTTCGGGAACACTGTTGAGATCAGCGATCAAATCTTCAATCGATTTTTCGCCCAAGTCCGAACCTTCAAGCGCCGCGTTCACTTTCGTTACGTAACCGTTGTGATGCTTGCCGTGATGGATCTCCATCGTTCGAGCGTCAATATGTGGTTCTAAAGCATCGTACGCAAATGGTAATTCCGGGAGTGAGTAAGCCATGGTTTCCTCTATGCAAATATTTGTTCGTCAAATGTTTTTATGTT
>JAALLA010000162.1:0-4098 GCA_011087765.1 Pirellulaceae bacterium | reverse complement strand
GAGTAAGCCATGGTTTCCTCTATGCAAATATTTGTTCGTCAAATGTTTTTATGTTCTCGCGACCCGACAGAATAGCCAATGCCCTAATGGTTGACAATACACTAGGGGTTGGTCTAGCCCGGTCGGCGGTTTCCGAGAGTTTGGCAAAGCCAAGTTTTTCCGAAACAGCAAGTATTCAAAGCGAGAAGACAACTGAGTCGCTGGTAACCGCACTGGATTCAGATTGATAACGAAGGCGAGTGTCGGGTGTCAGGGGAGAATAAGTGGTGGCGGATACCGATGTTTTCATCACGATTGGCAACGGATTTTAGCTGGAACAAGGAAGGAAGTTCGAGGTTTGGTTCAGCTAATCACGAAAATAGTGGATGAGCGGTCAGTTAAGCAGCCCTGGAGGGTCGGTTGCTAACGCTCTTTTGCGGCACTGCTGATTGGCTTCGGCCTGAGTTTCAGGTCAACTTCAGTAATCATTAAATGCCGACGAAGTTCTGCGATAACATCGGGAGCTAGTTCGTTGGCATTCGCAGAAAACCAGCCTTTTTTTTGTTCGCGAATGTTGAGGCGGATGACGGTTTGTGTCTCTCGGCGTTTTGTTTCTTTATCGAGGTGAATTAGTTTTTCATTAAATTCAATTTCAAGGATAAAGCGTCCTTTTCTTCCTCGTTTCTGTGGGTCAAAGCGTTCGATATTCAGCGAGGCAAAATCAGATTCGACGGAGCGGATTTCAGCTTCTGTTTCAATGATGTAGCCACGGAGCTTTTCGATGATGATCGAGAGCGGTGTCGATGTCGTGTATTCTTCACAAATTAGTGTGCCGTTTGCAATGTTTCTCCAGGACATCCCCAGAGTTGCACCGTCAACTTTTTTCATGTCCGGCCTTCCCGGAATGATCGAAGCTTGTGCAGCGACGACCCGATTGCGGCCCAATTCCTTTGCTTCCAGGAGAGCACAGTCGGCTCGCACAAAAAGATCCGTCGCGGTGTCGTTGTCTTCAACTTCAGCGACGCCGAAACTAGCGGTAATGCACTGGCCGCCGAGCATGGGTTGTGGGCTTTCGGTCAACTCAACACGAATTTCTTCGGCTCTCTGAGAGGCGGCTTCGAGATCGCAATCCGCACAAATAATAACGAATTCTTCACCGCCGTATCGAGCCACGACATCTTCTGTACGAACAAATTTTCGTAATAAATCTGCAAACGCAACCAGAGCGAGGTCGCCAATGTGGTGGTTGAAATTGTCGTTAATCTTTTTGAAGAAATCGATGTCGGTTACGATCAAGCTGCATTTCAATCCCGAGGCGTGACGCGACCTGACAAATTCTTCCATCGCTTTTTCAAACTCAAGCCGGTTGGAAACCTGAGTCAGTGGATCCAGCATCGAAAACCGATATAGGTCTTTAAGTTGGCGCTGGAGATCCAGTTGAATCGACGCATCGTGTATCAAGACCACGCCCCCATGAGTTTGTCCCCGTGCATCGATGACCGGATTGAATGACATTTCAACTTTGTGTTGTCGGCCACTGCGTCCAACGAGCCGATACTCGCCTTGAATCGAGCTGCCCGTTTTGAGAGCATTGAGGAGTGGATTGTTGGAATCGAGTATTGTCGTACCGTCAGAGGCTGAAAACCCGACTAGTTGCGGGGTCATTTTCAGCCCCTCTACTTTTCCCCAACTGATTCCAGTCATCGATTCGAGCTTTTTATTCCAGCTAATAATGTTCAGCCGGTTGTTTACAAAAATGACGCCGTCATCAAGATTGTCGAGCAAAGACTGCTGAAATAGTTTTACGATCATTTCCCCGTGGGTGGGGGTAGCATTCACCACAAGGGGTGAATGAAGCGAAGCGTTATCCGTAGAGGGTGAGGTGGGCATAGGTCAGCGAGGTCTTTGGATAAAGGGGTAGCGACAAAATACTAAGGTGGGGATGGTATTGAATCGTAGGTTGCCAGAGGCATGCATTGCCGATTCATGTAATAGAATTAAAATCAACTTTTCATTCCGTAGGTGGCATTCCTAGTTCTGCCGGTTATGAGCATATTGAGGGTTTAGGTAGCTTTCTAGCATTGGAATTTGAAGGTTTGGAAATATGAAATTAGCGTCCATCACTTATCAGCAGCAGCAAAGAATTGGAATTGTCCAAGAGAACGGACGCTGCCTCGTACTTGATTCAGAATTTCATGGAATCCCCGAGACAATGGAAGCCTTCTTGGATTCTGATCAGGCGCGGGGCAAGCTGGCAGAACTTGAGTCGAAGGGATTTGAGGGTGCGTTTGAGGTAGCGCTAAGTGATGTCCAGCTCAATCCGCCGCTTAAGAACATTAACAAAGTGATTTGCGTCGGAAAAAATTACGCCGACCACGCCCGCGAAATGGGCGGAGAACCGCCGGAAATCCCCGTTGTTTTCAGCATGTTTCCGTCGGCTATTATTGGTCCCGGTGACAGCGTCGTTTTGCCAACGATCAGTAGTCAGGTTGATTATGAAGCCGAATTGGTAGTCGTCATCGGGAAATCGGGACGGCATATTCCTCGAGAACAGGCGATGGATCACGTTTTCGGGTATTGTTGCGGGAACGATATTTCTGCTCGAGACTGGCAAAAAGGCAAGCCCGGAGGCCAGTGGTTGTTAGGTAAAACATTTGATACGTTTGCCCCCTTGGGGCCGTTTTTGGTGACGAAAAATGAAATCGACGACCCGCATCAACTGAAGGTTTGTTGCCGTTTGAATGGGGAGATCATGCAGTCGTCGAGCACTTCCTCGTTTATCTTTCCAATTGACTTTCTGATTAGCCATCTTTCGAAATTCATGACGCTAGCACCCGGGGATTTGATTTTCACTGGAACGCCGCCCGGGGTTGGGGCAGGTAGGAAGCCGCCGCTTTTTTTGAAGCCTGGAGATACGGTAGAGGTTGAAATTGAACACGTTGGCGTTCTGACTAATCCCATCGTTGCAGAGGTTTGAGTATTTTGAGGATTCAGCCTGCTTGCGTCGCGTTTGTTAACCTTAGCGATCAATAGTTGCCGAATAGCATAGAGGTAAGGTGTTTTGAGGGTTACTTTTCTATGTCATTCAGGCGAAATGATGCGCGACGACGCAGATTGGCGATCGATCCGGTTGTACCGGTCGGGGCTGGTAATGGCGTTGATTCTGATCGTGAACCGGTACAAGTGGATCGGTCATTGAAGAGTCAGTCTCGTCATTATTCGTTTGGCGCGAATCGGCGATGTCAGCCAAAAACGACAGATCTTATTCCAAAACGCGTCTGTTCTTACCTGCTGGTTGTTCTCGGTTTGTTGGCCGTGCTCTGGTTGATTACGTTTTTAGCAGGACAAAGTAATCAGTGGTCAACCTATCTTGGCGAGTCGGGGACGCGATTACTTTCGATTCGGGGCCAAGGAAGTTTGGCGAGTTGGTTTTCTTCCTTCTTGTTAATCATTACTGGAATGGCAAGTCTTCAGATCTACGCCTTGCGCAAACACCGTTGCGATGACTACCGAGGCGCCTATCGGCTTTGGGGCTGGATGGCGGTCATTTTGATCATGGCCAGTATTAACTTTGTTTCAGATTTGACCGGAGTGCTTGGGAATTTAACTAGCCGAATGTTCGTCGGCGACTATGCCAGTCGAGCCTGGATTCCTCTTGCACTTAAGTTAGTCGCTTTGACCGTTCTTACCGTACGTGGAATTTACGAAGTACGGGCTTCTCTCGGTTCGTTGGTTCTGGTCATTTTCGTTTGGTCAGCTTATGTAGCGGCTATTGTTCTGCAGTATCCTGCAACAACCGAAGCCCTCGCAGATTTGGGCCCCAATACCATGCTGGGTAATTGCCTTTTGTTTGGAACAACTGGTCTGTTTTTGGCGCACTTAACGTATGCGAGGTTTGTTTTTCTCGATGCCCATGGATTAATAAAACCGCGGGTGAAAGCAAAGAAGGTTGCCACAAAAGAAAAGCCTAAAGACCAGGATTCATTCGACCTTAAACTTAAGTCCTCGCCTGCAGTCGTGGTGAATTCTAAAAAGAATATCAAAGAAGAGGTTGTAGAAGTAGCTTCCGTTGCCAGCCCGTCAGCCAAAACGAATCAACCCAAAACGAATCAACCCAAA
>JAALLA010000012.1:30451-42371 GCA_011087765.1 Pirellulaceae bacterium | reverse complement strand
ATACACAAACCGGGCAAGCCATTTGCTCTGATGTTAATAACTTACCGAGTTCCATCGACTGTCAGATTTAGCTTCCTCGCTTCGAACGATGTCGAATACAGCATCCACATACGAGGGGGCTAAATGAGGACGAATCGAATTCCAATTCGAATTTTGTAATTCAGCCGCTCTCGTTTTCAAACGCTTAAAAAACCTTTTAAAACCGCGCGGGCTGGCAAGGCGACCAAATCGATCGACACACAATTCAATGCCACTGTGATCGAATCCAGACCGCATCTCGGGAATCCGCGGCACCGGATCTTGAAAATTCACCCAGCGAAAGTGATTCAATTTTACGTGCTTGAGGTATTGCCGACTGGCAACTCGCGGACACCCAAATGTATGAAGTTCGGCCGGTTGAGATTTTATAAACGAAAGCACGCAGCGGGACGCACAAATCGTGGCTACTGCAGCCCCCAAAGAGTGTCCGCAAAACCAAAGATTACGTTCATTCGACTCCAACTCTGATTCAATAACGGGCCAAATCCCGTCCGCCATCGATTTAAAATCATCAATCACGTAACCCGTTGTCTCCGCCATCGTCGCAGCTAATTTTCCCAGCTCTATCGCCTCGTCTAACTCTCTCATCTCTTTCCCACGAAATACCATCACCGCATCAAATTCATTTTGGAACCAAAAGATATCAATGGTCTCGCCCGGAATAACCTTGCCGTCGGTAAATCCAAGTTTCCCAGCGATCGAATTAGCATCATGCAAAGGCAGATAGGTAGCCAGCGCCATTTCGCAGAACAATAACGATCGACGCAAAACCGATAGTTCGGCGATGGGCCCTTGAAGCTGACTTTTAAAATAGAAGTCTTCCGAAGTCTTCGTATCGAGACTCGCGTTCTTATCCGGAAGCTGAATTTCAGAAGATACCATTTTACAACCGAAATAAGGAAATCAAACTCACACTCACACTAGAACCAACAACTATTGCAACGCCCGTTCCTCAATTCACCTTGCTGCATCTTACGCCTAATGACAGCACCAGCGGGTTTTCGAACGATCGGCAAGCACTTTTATTATTTAGTCTGCATCTGAATGGTGCCTCGCCATCCCTCGGGAGGCTTACCCTCAGACTGACTCATGAACTTCTCGATAAACATTCTCAAAGAATCTTCTGCATCCAGTATAGCTAATTCCGTTTCCAATCGCATCCAATCGCCGGATCGGAACGATTCCAGTAGCTTTTTCGAATGAACTATATCCTCAGTCGCAAGCTCAGTCGCCGCACAGACTTGAAAAACGTCGAACGAACCTTCCATTCCAAATGGCTGGAAATTTCCCATCCCGCGCACTGAAATCTCCTCAAAGAACTCTGGCTCAGCCTTTAAAGCCTCGAGCGTAACCGCATCGATAAGAATTTTTGAGTTGAGCCATTTCGTCAACCCTTCGAGCCGCGAGGCCAGGTTTACGACCGGACCAAAGGCAGTCACCTTCACTTGATCACGCGTTCCAATTTTCCCAGCGACGGATTCACCTGATGCAATTCCGATTCCGAACTGAAAGCCACGATCATCGCGACCGCACCGATCAACTTCGCCTAGCCGCGCGTGGTGATCAACATGTTGATGAATCGCCAATGCTGCTTTAACCGCAGATACGGCGTTTTGCTCGCTCCCCGTTGGCGGAATCGGCCATCCCCAAAAACCCATGACCGAGTCCCCGTGAAAGTCCCCGATCACTCCACCAAAATCTAAAATATTGGATGTTGTAATCCCCAATGCCTCACTTACTCGAGCTAAAAGTTCGAGCAAATCATCCGACAATTCCTCAGAAGTCTTCGAAAATCCCCTTAAATCGCAAAACAACACCGACAAATCGCACTCTCGTGGTTGCAACACTGCCTCCGAATCGAGGACGGAGATAGCCTTCAGAACCACTGGAGAAAAGAACGTCCGGAGACTCGCCTCTTGTCGCTCTAGTTTTTTTACAAGCAACAAATTCCTTAACGAAGAACCAACCAATTCACAGAATTTAAGATCGCCCTGAAAATCGAGTTCTTGCGAAACGGAACTTAAACTGGAATCGCGGTCACCACGCTCTTTACCGGCAACGTAAACTCCCCAGCCGGGTGTTGCCGCACTTGAAATTGGAGACACAAAAGCCCAATCATTTTCATAGTCGATGGTATATTTTGATTTCCCATCTTTACCATGGCTCCAAATATGCAAAACCGACTCATTTGATTTCAGGGCTTGTTTGACAAGTGTCTCACTCGGCTGAAACCCACCAGAATTCGCATCGCGGCGATCCCATTGCATAATCACAATTTCTGAGTCGTTTCGCGATGAATTACCCACTTCAACTACTGAATCAAAAGAATTGACCGTCGCGCCAGTTTGAAGCCTTACGAGTCCTACGGTCGATGCCGATGCAATTCCCTGCATCAAGGTATTAACGATTTGAATCAATAAATTCTCATTATCCGTCGCGGTCGCAATGACCGTAGGCAACCGACTTAAGACATCAATCCGGCGATCAACATCACGAAACGAGACTTTTCGCAAGTAATCAGCCGTAAACGTCTTTTGACTAATCGGATTGGGCGCATCTAAAGATCCAAATGCCTCTTCAACTGCAATCGTAAATTGGGTTTTACCAATCACAAAATGTTCTCCTGCCCCCAGTTCAAAACAATCTTCCGACTTACCATCGTAGAAAACTGGATTTGAAGAACTCTTCAGTTTTTGAATGCGAACCTTGTCCCCCACTGAACAAAGGGATACGTGCACCCGAGATATTTGGCTGTCCCAAGGAACACGGTATGACTCAGTTGCCCGGCCAACGAAAATCTCATGGTCTGGTATTTGTCGCCGCCATCGAGAACCAATTTCGGCTCCCTCTGCAATAAGTTCCAACATGTTTTTCCTGTCCCGGTTTTCAAGTCTGCATTGCCCAAACGGACTTACCTAACAAACTCATCGGCACCGATTACGGACGCATAAGCACAATCTGATTCAAGAAAAAAAAGCAGATCCCCACAATCATCAATCCTAAAAACGCTGCCCACAACTGCAATCGCCCAGAATGGAACCCTCGCGTCGCATGGTCTAGCCGCAAATATACAAACGCCAGACCGAGTAGCAACAACAAGCCAGAGAAAACGATGGCCAAGCCAATGATACGGCCTCGGACCACTCGATGGGTTCCTGATTCAACATTCCCCCCTACGTTAGCTGTATCCCCAGCCGCTGTATTCCCAACCGGCTCAGAAACTTGCAAATTAAGAGTTTCACCTGAAATCAGACTGATCGATTTTATTGGCTCACTGGCCATCACCGAATTACCCCACATCCAACTCAGCAGAACGACCAGTAAAACCGCCGTTCTCACCAGTTGTAAAAGCCTGCCCGAAGACCAGTCTTTTCTAAGGGTTCTGAGGTTTCTATTTTTAGTTAATAGGGTGGTCAATTTTTTTCCGATTGCAACTAATCCAGTTTCAAAGCCACCGCAAAACAACGCGTCAATTGGCCGATTTAACCCTTTGCAGGTTACAAATTTCCATTCGCTTTCGTAAATCCAACCACGGCGCTGATAACTGCACGGAAAACGAAATCACCACTGCCCAAATACACACCGCCGTAAACGGAATCGACAACAGGTAACTCAACAAGACACCCCAAATCATACAAATTAGAATTGCCGAGATACTCAACCGCGTCTTTCGAACAGGATCACATTGCCGCCACCAACGGATTCCTCCGAGGAAACAGGTGAAAAAAACCATATAGGCGGCCAACGGCCCAGCGCTCGACATCAAATCCCACCCCTCCGTGAATGGGCGGCCGGTCTCAAGCGATAATGATGTCAAATCGATATAAAACCAGTTGGCCGTCAAAAACGCAGACACTCCTAACAACATTCCCAATCCCATCATCGCAACATAGCGCCAACGCGATCTCCCCGGCCGCCAGCCCCAACGTTTGGTGGACAGCAAAATCGCCCAACACCCCATCACACTCACCAAAGTCAGCCAGGTATAATTAGCCCAATTCTCAATCGATGAATCCCAAGGACCTCCATCGAGAACTCCCGTGACCATCGCAAAGCCAAGCAGATTTAACACAGCGCAACTAAAGGCAGCAATTAACATCGAACCGATTAGCTCAGTCAAGCGATCTAGCATGGGACGACTTAGCAACCACTGGCGAAGATGCGGACTTTCATCGGACTGTCGAACATTCATTAGCCAACGCGACGACAGGCCAAGCTTTTTTGCAATCGAATATCGCAACAAGTAGTAACCGAGATAAAGACCACCAACGGATAACATCAGCGGCAACAGCCATTGAGAGTTTTGGATCACAACAATCCCGGCAATGATCAACATCACCATCTTGATCGGCGTTGAAAAATTTGCGGTTTCCCACCATGACGTAAACTTCGACAATCCTGTATGAAGCACCGCTGCAATCGGCTCATCTTCCCGATTGCCATCCATCTCATTACCTGCTGGAATTGGCTCGAGCAACTCCACAGTCTCTACGTCCGACTGATTCGCGACCGAAAAAACGGTCTCTTTTGTTCTTGCCTGTTTTAGATTATCGATAATTGCCTCCGGCAACTTATCGATCAACTCAGTAGATTGTGTACGATTGGGCTTGGTAGATTGACGATTAGGTCTAGCAGCATCACGCTGGACCAGAGAACCGATCGAATGTTGCGAAACAATTGAATCACTTCGCGATGCTACATCTGGCCAAGGCAAATCCGCTGCCATCTCAGAGATACTTCGATATCGATCCTCAGGATCTTTGCGCAATGCTTTAGAGATCACATCTCGAAAACGGGCAGGCACCACTGAAACATCCGGTTCTGCCGTCAGATGCTTCATGATAATTTCTTGTGCACTTTCACCGTCAAAGGGAACTAATCCAGTGGTCAATTCAAACAGGATTATTCCCAAAGCATAGAGATCTATTTCCTTACCATAGACGCCTTTACCTATTTCGGGAGCCATGTAATGAAACGTACCCACCGATTCAGTTTGCCCCGAACGTCGGCTGCAAGAAATATACTTGGAGAGGCCATAATCTCCAATTTTAATTACCTGTTCGTGCAGGTCACAAAAAATATTACCGGGCTTTAAATCGCGATGAACGATGCCGTTCTCATGCAGATAGGACACCCCTGAAGCCGTCGAAGCAAACCAAGATTTAACGTCGTCATCTTGCAAACCGTTTTGATTTGCTTCCAGCACATCCCTTAACGATGGACCGGGTACGTACTCCATCACAACCCAGCTCTCGCCTTCACCGGTGGTCCGAATATCCCAAAGCGAGATTAAGTTGACATGCTTCATGTTCAAGCATTGTCGCACGCCTCTTAGCTCGACATCCAAATTACGCTGAATCTTTTTTAAGGCGACCTCTTTGCCTGCATCATTCAGCGCAAAATAAACTTCACCGAATCCGCCGATACCGATCCCGCGCTTGATGGTATATCCATCAAGCGGAGTCGCTCCACTGGGATAAGTAAACTTCATTCGGAGCCTCCCAACCATGCCGGCTGGCTGCTTTGATTTAGCAATTTAATTCCACGCTTTTCTAGCCTAGCCGCAACACCGCCTGTTTGTCTAGGTTTCAAGCTGGTTTGGCAGTTAATGTGTTCACAAGCTGGCTCCCCTCAGAAGGACCAACCAACGTGAGCAACGTCAATCCAGAACGTTTTGGGCGGCAATCTGCTACCGAGGAATTAAACCGGCTCAAGTGTCAAAGAAAAATCATCACCAACGATTCGCGACTTCAAATCAATCGCTGTCTCTGTTGCTACCAATTTACCATCTACCTCGATCGCCTGTTTCGCTCGGCAAAACCACTGCCCCGCTCTTTCAAACAACACAAGGCTTTCGCTCCAGGTTGGGCAGTAAACATGGTTCAATCGATTTGGTCCCAAAATAATTGAGGTCACAGGGAGGATTACCGCATCGGCCCAAGGTACAGAACGGTGCCGAGAGACGAAATTAAGTCGCGCCGTTTTACTCAAAGCATGCGTCTGAGAATAGGCTAGTTCAACCCCGCCCTCGAAAGACAATTTCTGCCCATTTTTCAGAACGACTTTTGAATCCAACTCGACCCCGTCGATCGAAACATTACCAATCGGCTCGAAAAGATGACCACCTTCGACGCGTTCGAGGTTGGCATGGTGACTCCGCAAATTACCCTGTATGCCAATATCAACTTTTGCACCATCGATGGCTTGTCCCAACGAATTGACGCGACTACCGCAAACGAGGTAACCGCCGACTCCGTCAACCCAAAGAAGAAATTTATTGCCTGAAACTGAATTATCCATAGGCTTTATCCTATCGGACAGGCTGGGCTCGACAACCACATTTTCCGTGCTCGGATTTGTGTTGATCGCAGGAGCGGATTGAACCTTCGATGAATTCACCGTGGTCGAATTCATCTGCCTTCTGGTTTTTTTCTTGAGGCGTGCTCTGCACTCCTGCCTCGCCTCGAAAGCAACTTGGTTGGTTGGGGCAATATGCAAAATCCGCTCACAACTTTGACTTACATCACCCCATTTACCTTGAAGCGCGTATGCCTCAACGTCGGTAACGTATTTTTTCATTTGCCGCGTCCGGGTCTTAAAAGCCGAAATCCGGCCGGCCAAAAAAGGTAAATCTGGTCGGACCGTCTTGGCCTTTTCCAGTTCTGCAACAGACTTTTTGAATTGACCCTTTGCGGCGAAACGGTTCGCTGAATTCAGACATTCAGAAACCGTCTTAATATTATTAAGCCGCCAGTCCATTACTCGACGTTGCCCGAGGGATTCGATGCAATTTAAAGCACAAATTGGCTCTCCACGCACAAGCGAGGCATCCGCAGATTCGATAGTCAATTCAATCAACTGATTCTTGCAGGCGCGAGTCTCATGCTGGAATTCTTTCAAATTGAACTTTGCAACCGCGTCGAGATCCTTCCAGGCCACCTCAAATCGTCCCATCAAAATAGCCGCCTGAGACCGCTCCAACAAGGCATCAGCCAGTTGTCTTACGAGACTCAGCTTCCGGTTTTTATTACTTATCTGGCCACTCTCGTAGTGCCGTATCGCTCGATCGAGATCGCCGCGTCGAAGTGCCTGTTCCGCAAACTTAAGTTTCAAGTTCCATTTCATTAGTCGAATCTCATCAAGGTCGTCTCTAAAAAGAACCTCAAAACACAAATAAAAAGCGGGCCGGCTGGTTAGTGAACCGGCCGCCCCGCTTTTATCGATTAACCATTGAACCAGCTAAGACATCCAACTCACAACGAGCTAGTTAACCACCAAGTCAGCTTCTGAAGATTCGTTAGAAACATCACCACTACCCGATTCTTTTGCATCGAAGTAGGCATCCATATCGTTGAGTACATCCGAACTTGGCGTGACTGAATCATCATTTACAGGGATCTGCCCAAAGTACTTAGGCGCGATATTGTAATACTCCTCATCGGCTGAAATTCGAGCATCAATGTCATCTAACATCTCACGCGTTTTAGACAATTGGCTGTTATCGAGCTTAATCTGAGTTGCGGTCGCAATCACTTCGTTCATGCGGTTTCGAGCTGTTAAATTTTCAATTTGCAGCTCCAGTTCGCGTTGCTGCGATTTTGCTTCACCCAATTTCATATGGGCGGCAGCTAACGATTCCTTGCGGAGATTGAGAATTTCGCCCTTCTTCTCAAATGTCTTTTCGGCAGTTTGATAAAGCGTGAACCGATGCCTTAAATCTTGCTTGACTCTCGCCAGGTCATGGGCTTTTCCACGCGTATCGACGTAGACCTGACCGCCAGATTCAACATGTGAGCGAAGTGCCATCATTTCGTCATAACTCTTCTTTAGCATTTGCTCATGAGACTTCAGATCTGCCGCCAGCCGTTTTACTTTGACTTGCTCTTTGGAAATCTTATGAACCATGCCGTGAATTTCCGGCCCGATTTCGTCAAGCTGGATTTTGGCGGCATCTAACTGATAGGCAACAGGAACTTGATCCTGTGCTGCTGTTCTGACCTTGGTCACCGCCGTCTTGGCATAGGGAATTAACTTTCCACCAAACAGCAGCCCACTAATCACAACTGCACCCGCGACCCCAATGGCCAATTTTTTAAACATATTCCGCTCTCCTGATCTTTTGTTGGATGAACCGGCGTTCGTTACTGAAACATTTTGGCTAACTAGCCTGATCGCCGTTGTTGGTTGTTCGCCCATGCAGTTGGGATCTTTGGAAAATTTAGAAAAATTTTCAAAAGCCTGCTGCCGCACCATCCCGCAGATTTGCTTATTCCTGCTCCGATTTGAGCTTTCGGGCCCGTTTTAGTTATTTTTCCGACTTTAATTCGCAAAAAAGTGCCGATTCTCAAAACAACGACTGCGAATTTTGATCATGTCACGAATTGCCCCTCCTGAAAGCTTTTGTGTCCCCACGAAATTTACGGGGATTCAAATCAAGCTATGAACCGAAGTCATGGCCTAGTTGATATTGGACCGCGTCAATGAAAACGCTCATTAAGTCAATCTGGATCTCTCGTGATCTTACCTCGGCCACGCTGCTGGCGCTGCTAACCTTGGCAGCCTTCTGGATCATGTTGCTGCCATTTAACCAAACCGTACAGAAAACCTTTTTGGCTCGATTCCATTTAAACTCAGCCAGTTTTCCAATTTGGGCGATGCAACAACCCATTCCCTCCATGTATAACTTCGAAAACAGGGTATGGATCAGCTCCAAGCCAATCACTCAAAGCGATCTTCATCAAACGATCAGCAACCACAAAAATTCAATTCCTCAAATTGAAACACCAGCTACTCTTTTGACGGATCTTAAGAACATTGAGACGGAACAAATCAATCACTTTCCAACCCGAGCTTTCACCTTTGGAAAGACTCGTTGGATCCTCAAACAGCAAGCAGAGACTCGCTACTATTACCTGAGCTCGCGTTATCGCAATATCGAACATAGATCGGCCTACCGTCTATCTCCAATTTCTGATCGCCAGTTTGAAGTCACTCGGCTGGAGCCTTTGCGTGACTAATCAGCCCACCACCCAAGAGCATCCAGGCTCAATTGAGAATTCCCGAATTAGTGGGATTGAACACGATCACTTATCACTTGTGCTGCCTATCTACCGTGTGGTTACGTTGACAATTATTGCGTCGATGATTTGGAAATATGCTTATTTCATTCCAATTTTTCAAAGCTACGCCCAATTGGAATTAAGCGACTCATTTTTCCCATTATTTTTCACCAACCTCCATGTTTTAGCCGGACTCTATCTGACTCCAATTGCTTTTGGAATCATTGCCCTATTCACACGCAGCATCTTACTTTTACGGGCTCAAGCCTTGACGACCCTCGCCTGCATGTTCGGGCTTTGCATTCACCAAGGAAGCTACAACGATGTCACATTTGTGACTTGCCTCTGGGTTTCCATTTGGTGTGTTTGGTACACGCTGAAAATCAACGAACCACCCGAGGAACTCATCAAGAAGTCTCAGAGGTTTAGCCTGCTCATCATTTCTCTGATTTTCCTTGGTGGAGCAGCGGGGAAGTGGACTCCAGGTTATTGGTCTGGCGAGGTAATCTATGAGATTTACTTTTGCCATCGTGATTTTTGGTTTTTTAATTTACTTAGAAACCAGCTCGATCCCGAATCACTACGGAAGGTTGCCACATTTTACTCGAGAGCAATCGTACTCTCTGAGACCGCTTGTGCATTTCTTTGGCTGCTCCAACCTAAGTATGGCGGCATGATTGCAATCGTGACGTTACTTGGAATCACATTCCTCTCAAACCTACTGCTACTGTCAGTAACTTTTTGTTTGATGGGACTGGCGATCGTAGCCATTGAAAAGCCCCGCTGGAAAACAGCCGCCAAGAGCCTGTAAAGCCAGGTAGGCTTTTGATTGATTAGAGCCGCTGAGAAAACGTCAGCGCATAAAAATGGCGGTAAGGCCCCTTTTGGCATCCCGCCAACCCTTACCGCCAAAAGCTTGCTCAATGCTCCCCAGCTCAAACAAGCTCTTTAAAAGTTAGGTCGCATTCTCGGAATGTCAAAGCGGGAATCTATGCGATTCTACGAAAAACTTGAAATAAGCTAAGAATCGCCCGTGGTTTACCTTTGGGTGCTTTCAATGACCCGATGAAAATGCCATTGCGAGAAATCCATTGGTTATCGAGCAACCTCGAATGGGTTCTTGTTCCGGCGAAAACCAAGGGCTTAACTTAAAAAAACAAGGGATTATCACGACATTTCCCAGTCGAGTCCAATGTCGAAATTGGTTGCTGAGTGCGTGACAGCTCCGACGCTGATTCGCTCTACACCGGTTTTAGCGATTTCAACGATTGAGTCCAAATTGACGCCCCCCGAAGCCTCCAAGATTATTTCAGGAGACAATTGGTTACGAATTTCGACAGCCTCTCTCAGTTGTTCGTTCGCCATATTGTCTAACAAAACGATGTCGCATTCCGTTTTTAAAGCAACTCGCAACTGTTCGATTGTATCAACCTCTAATTGCAAGATAGTGTCTTTACCATTGGGTAATTCATTTGCATGTTTACCGATCCAGGTTTTCGCGCTTTGAATTGCGACAGGAATCACATCGCCTTCCTCGCGAACCTGAGTCCGAAAAAATGCCAAATGATTATCTTTAATCATGATTGCATCATAAAGTCCCATGCGATGATTTCTTCCACCACCGCAGGACACGGCGTACTTCTCCAACCTCCTCCATCCCGGTGTCGTTTTACGGGTATCTAATACGCAGGCAGAGGTCCCGCCGATTTCATCAACAAATTTATGTGTCAACGAACTTATACCTGAAAGGCGGCACATAAAGTTCAAACAGGTACGCTCCATCGTTAGGATATCATGCGCTAGACCGCTCATCACACCGATCGTTTGCCCCGCATTAACCCAGTCACCGTCATTGATATTCACTTTCAATTCGATATTGGGCGCCCAATGCTGCAAAGCAAGTTTTACGACTTCGACACCGCAAACAACTCCTCCACTTCGACTTACAAATGCTGCCTTCGCATGAGCCGAATCCGGAACAATCGCGGCGGTCGTGCAATCCACTCCCGATTCCAAATCGCTAGAGTTGATATCCTCGAGGATTGCCATCTCGATCAACCGCATGCAATCTTGTTGCGTTGACTTAGAAAAAGTAGGGGCTTGCCTCATCAAAACAGTCCTAGTTCAAAAGTTGCCAAGTGAATATTGCCAAACGAATATTGCCAAATGAAAATTGCTAACTACGAATCGACTTAGATCTTCGTAGATCTCTTTACCACGCACCGTAAGTTTGCCCAAACAGGTGTGGCGGCAGGTGTTTTGAGTTTTTCAGAAATTAAGCGTTTCCCGCTCCGTGGTTCAGAAAATCTTCGATTCTTTGTTTTATTTGATCCCGAATTCTTCGAAACTGGATAATTTTTTCGTCATCGGAACCGGTCGCATCTGCAGGATCTTCAAAAGGCCAATGAAGCGTCTGGCCAACCCCGGGAAGGACAGGGCAGGCTTCCTTCGCATGATCGCAAACGGTCACTGCCAAATCGATCTCTTCACCAACAAACAAATCTACCGACTTACTTTCGAGGCCGTCAATCGAAAGCCCAAGCTCTTCTATCGACCTCAACGCCAAAGGATGCACATAGCCGGAGGGGCGCGACCCCGCTGAAACCGCCACCCAGTCTGAATTACCCGCATCCTGCCAAATGGCCTGCGCCATCTGCGAACGGCAGGAATTTCCGGTACAGAGAATCAGTACTTTTTTCATCTTTATTTCTAATCAAGCGTAAACGGAACAAAAGGGAAAATTCAACAGTGGCTCTCCAAGCCAATCGTTGAGAATTTCAACCTAGATGACTTAACAGTCAAAATACATGCAAAATTCGTAC
>JAALLA010000012.1:21607-30351 GCA_011087765.1 Pirellulaceae bacterium | reverse complement strand
GTTGAGAATTTCAACCTAGATGACTTAACAGTCAAAATACATGCAAAATTCGTACGGGTGTGGACGGAAACGAATCGCTTCTATTTCGTTTCTAGTCTTAAAAGAAATCCAGGTGTCAATTACGTCTTTTGTAAACACGTCTCCCCGTAACAGGAATTCATGGTCCATTTGCAAGGCATGCATCGACTCTTCCAGTGACCTTGGCGTTTTAGGCACATCCCTCGACTCCTCCGGAGGCAAATCGTAGATGTCTTTATCCAAAGGGTTTCCGGGATCAAGTTTGTTTTCAATTCCATCGATGGCGGCCATCGTAATTGCAGCGAACGCGAAATACGGATTGCAACCACCATCGGGACAGCGAAACTCAATTCGCTTACTCGCCGGATCGTTACTGTACATCGGAATACGACACGCCGCAGAACGGTTTCGTTGAGAGTAGGCAAGATTGACGGGAGCTTCATAACCAGGCACTAGTCGCTTATAGCTATTGGTTGTCGGATTGGTTAACGCTAGAAGTGCAGGAGCATGTTTTAGTATTCCACCGATCGCATGCATCCCCATCTGGCTGAGTCCAGCGTAACCATCACCACCGAATAATGGACAACCTTCTTTCCAAAAGGAAAGGTGGGTATGCATACCTGAACCAGCATCACCAAAAATTGGCTTTGGCATGAATGTCGCCGTTTTGTTGTGACGGAACGCCACGTTCTTCACAACGTACTTGTACATCATCATGCGGTCTGCCATCTGAACCAGTGGACCAAATTTCAAATCGATCTCTGACTGACCTGCAGTTCCAACTTCATGGTGCTGACACTCAACCTCAATTCCGCAGTCGATTAGAGTTTGCATCATTTCCGTTCGCAGGTTTACCATTTGGTCGGCGGGAGGGCAGGGGAGATAGCCCTGCTGATGGCGAATCTTGTAACCTAAATTTGGATTCTCTTCTCGACCACGGTTCCATTGAGCTTCAACACTATCTAAGTGATAGAATGCAGCATCCGGCCTTTGATCGAACCGGACATTATCAAAAATGAAAAACTCCGCTTCCGGGCCAAAACAAGCCGTGTCTGCGATACCGGTGCTGCTCAAATAACTGGCCGCTTTGCGTGCCACAAACCGCGGATCACGACTGTAATTCTCGTGAGTGATTGGATCGACTACGTCGCAGATCAGATTTAAGGTCGGTAATGCGGCAAATGGATCAATGAAATTTGTTTCCGGGCGTGGGATCAACAACATGTCGCTTTCGTCGACTTGCTGCCAGCCTCGAACGCTCGACCCATCAAAGCCAAGTCCATTCTCGAAAATCGACTCTGAGAGCGCACTGACGGGTATCGTTGTATGCCCCCAGTGACCTAGAAAATCGACAAAACGCAAATCAATCGCTTTGACGTTCGCCGATCGACAAAAAGCGATTACTTCTTTGGGAGTCAAAGTCTGACCTTTCACGCGTTGAAAAAATTGCTCCCGACCAAAACGGGAAATAAAATTTCTTTTTTTTGACGACCAAGGACCTTTTCCCAAGTACTGGCATTTCAAAAATTTAAGCCATTCCCCTAAAAGCAATCCTCGTGCCACAATCATAAAGATTGTCTCAGTGTTCAAGAACCTGCCATAAAACGACTTTTTCGGTTCCCTCGCTTCCAGAGACCATTTTCACCTGCACAGATAATGCCCAATCTGTGCCTCGAATTCAAGCAGCGTTCATTTAATTTCTGAAAGGTTCCTGAGCCCAAAGCCGAGTCTGAGTTGATTTCGGTACTATAATTCGAGATTTTTAATTGTTAAGATCTTTCTCTGCTGAGCTTAGGTCTGAGTAGAATTCCAAAAAAGTGCGTTTATATTTACGCGAACTACTGACCATCGCCCAGATCACACCTAACGATGATTACTTCCTCTGCATCATGGGAACGATGTCGAGGTGATCCGACCAATGAATCAAGAGTTTATGGAGCTAACATCAGAATGAGCAAATCGAAACTTGAGTACATCTGGCTTGACGGTTACAAGCCTACCCAAAGTCTTCGCAGCAAAACCAAAATTGTCGCTGACTTCAGTGGCGAATTAGCCGACTGTCCAGAGTGGTGCTTTGATGGCAGTTCGACAGAGCAGGCAGAGGGTGGAGCATCTGATTGCCTCCTCAAGCCTGTCGCTATTTTCCCGGACCCTGAGCGATTCAGTGGATTCCTCGTCATGTGCGAAGTCTTAAATGCAGATGGCACACCGCATGACTCCAACGGTCGAGCGACGATCGAAGACGATGACAATGACTTCTGGTTCGGCTTCGAACAGGAGTATTTCCTTTGGGACACCGAAACGAACAGCCCACCCGGATTCCCAACCGGAGGTTACCCTGGACCACAGGGACCGTACTACTGTTCAGTCGGCGCTAAGAACGCACACGGCCGTCACATGATTGAAGAGCACCTCGACATCTGTCTTGACGCTGGAATCAACGTTGAGGGAATCAATGCCGAGGTTGCCGCTGGCCAATGGGAATTCCAGTGCTTTGCCAAAGGTGCAAAACAAGCTGGTGATCAAATTTGGGTGGCTCGCTATCTGCTTGAGCGTATCGGCGAAAAATATGGACTCGCGATCGAGTACCACCCCAAACCATTGGGCGATACCGACTGGAACGGCTCCGGGATGCACGCCAACTTCTCAAACTCAACTCTCCGCGAGTGTGGCGACCAAGCGGTTTACGATCAAGTTTGCAAAGCATTTGAGCCACGCGTCAGTGAACACATTGCGGTTTACGGTGCGGATAACGATCAACGCCTAACCGGAAAACATGAAACTCAGTCGATCACTCAGTTTAGCTATGGTGTTTCAGATCGCGGAGCATCCATTCGAATTCCCGTCGGTACTGTTACCAACGGCTGGAAAGGCTGGCTGGAAGATCGGCGACCTGCATCCAACGCTGATCCTTACAAAGTTGCTGCAGAAATCATCAAGACTGTCAAAGGTGCCTTGGTGACTGTCTAGTCTCTAACGGCCGGTTGATTCGAATTGATAACTTGAATCAGCGAGCAACCAAAATTGCGAAAAGCTGTTGCCCTCATTTGGGCAGCAGCTTTTTTTTACTCTGTCGAAATAGAAAAACTCATTCCAACCACCTCTTCAATTCCGAATGAACAAATTCCCTCAGCAGTCCATTGACCCACTGCCGACAAAGGTTCAAATAACGGAATGAATACTCCCAACCCAATTCCCAAAAGAGATCCGTCCAATGATTCCGACTGGTTTGATTTGGCCACCCATTGGAAATTAAGAAGCGATACAATTTACCTCAACCATGGTTCTTTTGGACTGCAGCCAAATTTGGTTCGGCATAACCGACGCGGCTGGATTGACCGACTCGATGAACAGCCCATGGATTTTTACCTTCGCCAGATGGAGGATGCGCTCTTCGAAGCACGGTCATCCATTGCAAAATTCATCGGCGCGAATCCTGCCAATTTGGTTCTGATTGACAACGCAACCTATGCCATGAACATTGTTGCCAACAGCTTCTCCTTGAATCCGGGAGATGAAGTTCTCATCAATGACCACGAGTACGGTGCTGTCCACCGAATCTGGCAGCGAACATGCGACGCGGCGGGGGCAAAACTCGTATCGGCAACTCTCCCCGATTCCTTTGAATCCAAAGAGCAAATAGTAGACTGTTTGTCTCAGGCTGCCACGACCCAAACCCGCCTACTGGTGGTCAGTCACATCACTTCTGCGACGGCCTTGATTATGCCGCTCGAGGAAATTTGCAACGCGTTCCACGCTCGGGGAATCGCCATCTGTGTGGACGGACCTCACGCTCCGGCACACATCGAATTATCAGTTGAAAATCTGAAATGTGATTTCTACACCGCAAGTTTACACAAGTGGTTGTGCGCTCCCCTGGGCAGCGGATTCCTCTATGTACACCCCCGCTTCCAAAACGCCATCCAACCACCCGTGAAAAGCTGGGGACGTTTACTGCCAGCAATCCCGGAAACCTGGGACGAAGAATTCACTTGGCTTGGCTCGCGCGACCCAAGCCCATTTCTCGCGGTTCCGCAGGCAATTGCCTGGATTGAAAACATCGGCCTGAATAATTTTCGCGAACGAGCATGCTGGTTGGCAAGCTACACTGAAGGCTGTTTACGTGACCTGTTCCAAACCCACCCCATCGGTGACCGAGACACTGGATGGTACGGGGCGATGACTCACGTCCCCCTCCCTCCCGGGGACTGGAGTGGCCTGCAGAAACAACTTTGGGAACAAATCGGAATCGAGGTGATGGTCATTATGTTCAAAGAACGTTGGTATATCCGCGTCTCTCATCACCTCTATAACAACCAAGTCCAAATCAACACTTTCATCAAAGCCATCTCTAGAATGACTACTTAAGTGAGTCGAAGCACATATTAAATGCCGAGTGGGTTATTTTAAACTCGGAGTTAAAAAACCGGTTTAGCCACCATAGGTCCCCCAGAACCCAATGTTTAACTGACCTAGTGACCGCCTCCTGTCGCTCCAATCGTTTCGCAGCATTATTTGTTTTGAAGATAATCTCACGATTTGAGCGAATCGCATATCCCGAAACGCTTTTTTGTTCATAATGGTGCCCATGTGGCCAGACAAACCCCAAACCGAACAATTAATCGTGCGTGCCAAAGATGGCGACGCCTCTGCAGTGAATCACCTGATGGACCGTCATCGTAATTCGCTTCGGCAATTGATTCGGATGCGATTAGACAACAAAATTCAAAAACGAATTGATGTCAGCGACGTTGTGCAAGACGTACTGATTGAAGCCAACCGACGTCTGGATCGCTATCTTGCTGATCCCGTCATGCCCTTTCACCTCTGGCTTCGCCAGATTGCCAAAGATCGAATCATCGATGCCCACCGCCGGCATCGTGTTTCTGCCAAGCGTTCGGTAGATCGCGAACAGCAACTCTGTGCTCCGCGAGGATACGATAAATCTTCTATCCAACTGGCCTCTATCCTTGGCGACGCACGACTCACTCCAGCGGCCGCCGCGCTTCAGCGCGAGATGGCCAAAAAAGTTGAGGCCTCCATTTCACAACTCGATCAAAAGGATTGTGAGATTATTGTGATGCGTCACTATGAACACCTGACCAACCAAGAGATTGGCCAAATCTTAGAATTATCCGAGCCGGCTGCGAGCATGCGTTACTTACGTGCCATTCGAAGATTAAAGTCGGTTATGCAAGACGGCCAGCAATCCATCGAACCTTAGCCAAATCCAAGCCAGAATTTCGTGACTCAGAAGTACCAGGAAAATCAGGATGACGAAGCCGAGATGAGACTCGCGGTGCTCGTCACTGAATTAGCGGATCAAGCTAATCAGGGAAAGCAGGTAAGCCTCGAGGAGGCCTGTCTCCAGAATCCAGAATTTGAGACGGATCTTCGAGAACTCTGGGGTACGATCATCGTTACCGAAGCGGCAGCGAAAGAACAGAGTCAGTTTTCGTCGTCGACGCGAGAGTTAGCAATCCCGCAACTCGAGCTGCCCTGCGATTTTGGCGACTACCGCCTCGAAGAAGAAATCGGTAGAGGTGGTATGGGCATCGTCTATCGAGCCTCCCGGTTCAGTGACGGCGAACTGGTCGCGATCAAGATGATCCTCAAGGGTGACTTTGCGAGTGACACCGATCGCCAGCGATTCGAAGCAGAAGCAGATGCTGCGTCGCGACTAAATCATCCCAACATCATTCCTATCTACGAAATTGGCGAACACCAGGGACGTAGTTTTTTCTGCATGAAACTGATTACAGGTCAGTCACTCTCAGAACGGTTATCTCGTGGCCCCCTTCCGCCGCAACGGGCGGCAAAGATCATGAATGAAATCAGTGATGCGATAAGCTTCGCTCACCAAAACGGAATATTGCACAGGGATCTAAAACCTTCCAATATCATGCTCGACGATGACTGGACCGCTTACGTTGCCGACTTTGGCTTAGCCAAAGAAGCTAACGGACGCACAAGCTTGACCCGCTCGGGAGCAATCTTGGGAACTCCTTCGTATATGTCCCCCGAACAGGCAACTGGACACCGCGGAGAGGTTGGAATCACCAGCGACGTCTACAGTTTGGGGGCAGTGCTTTACCATTTGCTAACCGGACACCCCCCTTTCATGGGCTCAACGCCGGTCGAAACCGTATTAATGGTTCTCGAACAAGATCCAGTCGCCCCGCGCGTGCTGAATCGGCGGGTGGATCGTCGACTCGAAAACATTGCGATGCAATGCTTACAAAAACCTCAGGATCTGAGGTACAGCAGTGCAACGGATTTACGGAACGATTTACGGGCGTTTCTAAATAACGAATCCGTCGCCGCGAGCGAAGGTAAATTTGGCCAAATCATCGGCAACGTCTTCCGGGAAACGCATCACGCGGTCATTCTGGATAATTGGGGGCTGATCTGGATTTGGCACAGCATGGTCCTATTCGTTGCCTGCATGGGAACTTACGCCCTTCAACTCTACGGAGTCGACTCTCCCTGGGCCTACGGGGTAATGTGGACTTTCGGATTGGGAGCCTGGGCAGTCGTATTTTGGTTTGTGCGCCGCCGCATGGGACCCGTCACTTTCGTCGAACGTCAAATCGCCCACGTTTGGGCCGGAGCGATGTGCTGCGTCGCCTTCATTTTTCCTCTGGAGGTTCAATTCGACCTCGAACGGCTAAGCATGGCCCCCCTGTTGGCGGTATTTGCAGGGATGGTTTTCCTAATTAAGGCTGGCATCCTTTCCGGATCTTTTTATATCCAGGCAATTACGCTTTTTGTGACGGCGATCATCATGGCGGTGTTTAGCTCGATCGCAATGCCTTTGTTTGCCTTTGTTTCTGCCGGTTGCTTCTTTTTCTCTGGCTTGAAATATTACCGGCGACGAAAAAAACAGCTCGATAGCCGCATGGGCTAAGAGGAAATTGCCGGCAATTTGATTCCTCTTATTGTGGATCGTGTGCCTGATGGAATTGAGTTCCCCCCCTCTTGTTTAACGAGGTGAAAAGATGGCAAACGAACTCTTTTCTATTCATGCTGTTTTTTTTAAACGCGCGACAACCGCAGATTCATCACGTCTGCAACGTTTGTAGCGGATACTCAGCGCGATCAGCGGTAATACCAATTTAATCCTCCCCCAACCCGCAGCCTCAGCGAAATAATTCGTTTTTATTTAACCCTTAAAGTTTGACTAAACCAAGTCGTGACTTAGGTTTCTAGTGAGTTGAGAGAACGAGCAATTTGTTCTTTCAATCCACGCCAAATCGCTTTGTCGAATTGGCAATCCTGCACGCTTTTGAACAAAGCAATTTGGTAACGTGGGACAGCTGACATTAGCAGGACAAGTGCTCATCCACTTGGTCAGCCCGGCCCTTTTTATTTTTAGAACCAATTGGTTCAGATGCCCAAACGGGCGCGTCAAATCCGTCGGAGGAAAGACAAGATGAAGAAGTTTATTAACAAAATCGAAAAGTTCATGAAGTCGGAAGATGGCCCAACAGCAGTTGAGTACGCCATCATGCTTGCTTTGATCGTTATTGTTTGCCTAACAGCTATCCAAGCTGTTGGAACCGCTGCCAACACAGCGTTCCAAAACATTGGTTCACAGATCAGCGGTTTGCCGTCGAACTAGTTTGGGGTCTGCCTTCAGGCAGACTTTGCTAAATCATTAGCCCCTCAGCTCTTCGAGCTCAGGGGCTTTTTCCACGTTAAAACCGCATCAAGGATAAGGTAACAGTTAAAAACGGAATTCACTGAAAACCTCTATTTGGATCGAGAAAATCAAATGGAATGGTTCGTCACAATTGGAACGTTTGAGCAAGCCGTCGAGCTTGTCTGCTACTTTTGCACTTTGATTGCAGTTTTTCTGAGCTACCTGTTCACGCTCAGGTTTTAGACGCAACGACCACGCGATCGCCCGACCTATCGGTTTTGGAAACCGAGACCGTCACCACGAGAAAAAATGAGTTTTTCTCTCGCGAACCAACACAACACAACACAGAGTGCAGGAGTTTTTGTTATGGAAGAGATTCTAGTGACCATGGCCGATAACTGGGTTTATTGGGCCGTCAGTATTTTTGCGATCATTGCCGCGTACATCGACGGCAAGGAACTTCGAGTTCCCAACAAGATTACCTTTCCAATGATTATCAGCGGATGGATTTACAGCGCCATGTTTTACGGAATGGACGGGCAGGGCTGGTACATCGGGCTGATGTGGAGCCTCGCAGGGACTGCCGTCGGTATCGCAACGCTTCTCCCAGCCTACGCTGTCGGAGGAATGGGTGCGGGCGATGTGAAAATGATGGCTGCAATTGGAGCCTGGGTTCACTGCACGATTACTTTTTATGCGTTTTGCGTTTCTGCAATCGTCGGTGCCATTCTCGCCGTGATCATGGTGATCGCTGCAGGGGAAGGAAGAAAGCACTTTAACCAGTTCTTCTTCATTCTCAATGAAATCACCACAATTCGTAATCCCGAAGCGCTCGCAGAAATTGCGACCGAACGAAAAAGCTCGATGCGTTTGCTACCCTACGGAATTCCATTGGCAATTGGAACCGTATTGTATTTCGCCTGGATGGGATACCTCATCTAAGACCTACGCATTGTTCCGATTCTGCCGGATTTAATCCCAATTAGACCTGTCCGGCTTTTTTTGGATTGAGAACCGAAGAGAACCGAATTAATCCGAAAAGGGCCGCTTGCACGGTGCAATGCAAGCAAGCAGCCCATCGGAT
>JAALLA010000012.1:12005-21507 GCA_011087765.1 Pirellulaceae bacterium | reverse complement strand
GATTGAAGTGAGATGAGTTTCAAGGACGGGTTGTCGATTGCATTGCCTGACGAAAACGATTTTTTTAAGCCAATTAGTTATGCCAAATGTTCAAGCCTAATGGCGTGATTGGCAAACAACCCTAAACCGCTGTTGTTGAGGTGAAACCTATGAAATCTAAGTCATTCATGCTGATGGTTCTATCGATGGGTTTTGGACTCGTTGCCGCCATCGGTATTAGCCAGGTGCTAGGCCAGAAATCAGCCAACGCGGAGCCAGAGAAGGCAATGGGTCCGGTAATCGTGGCTGCCGCCGACTTGGATCCCAATACGCGTTTGACCGAAGAAAACGTCAAAATTGAAAACTGGCCACTGAACATCATTCCCGATGACGCCGCAACCAGCCTCGACGACATTGAGGACATGGTCAACCGTAATCGCCTTGGAAAGGGCATGCCGATCCAGCTATCAGTGATCGTCAATGAAAAATCGGTTGCTTCCCTTTCAATTCCCAGCGACATGAAAGTCGTTGCCATCAAAGTACCCTCAGACGATCTATTTGGCGGACTACTTAGCCCAGGTGACAAAGTCGACGTAATTGGACTGTTTACCAAACGAGATAAGAAAAACGCGAATCGCATCAACCAGGTCTCGAAGACGTTTCTCAGAGGACTTCAGGTTTTCAGCATCAATAACAGCATGAAATCGGTAGAAACTCGAGAAGACAGCCCAACTGCCGGCACGAATTCAGCCGTTGTAGGCGTTCTGGCTACTGAGGAACAAGCAGAAGCGATGTACTACGTCCAAAGAACAGCTCAAATCAAGCTTACTCTTCGCGGTGAAGAAGCGACCAACGACGACGACATCGAGAGTCTAGACGAAATTTTGGGTTGGAATCTCATCGACGAAGAGGAAGACGAACCGGAGGAGACTGAAAATGTCCTCACCGTAGCCGAAGGTGATCTAAAAATTGAATCCAAAGATCCTCCTACAATGACGATCTGGAGCGGCAATACACCGGAGAATTACACCTTTACTCCTGGGTTACTGCCCCAAAGCACCATTCCTGATATCAACATGGCTCCAGTCGTACCTGTGAATTCCGATGATACCGATGACGACGATGAGGCTGACTCTGACGGCTCTAACGAAATTGATCGCAATTTGGAAGAAGATCAATATCAGGGTGAATAGGTTCGAATTAGCTATATGTAACGTATGACTTTGTCTGGTTTTAACACTGAAAAACCGCTGGGCAGTTCAGGTGCAATTCTTTGCCTGCTGCAGACGTCAAGGATGACTCCAGAACGACTTTGCTTCGTTGCAGATTACAAAAGCCGATCCGTCCAACGCAAGGATTCATGGATGAACAAGCGTCTTTCAACTCAATTTCGCATTGTTTTTACCTTAGTTGCAACTGCACTACTTGGATTACCAGGTACGACGCAGGCTCAGGTAGGTTTGAATTACCAGATCCGTCAAGAAGTGAAGACGATTCAGATGGTAGAGGGTTCGAGCCAACGCCTTCAATTCGACTACAACATTCCTGAGTTAATGGTTGAGAATCCCGAAGTCATTGGGGCGACGCCCGTGACCCCGAACACCATTCTGTTGAGCGCACTCAAGCCCGGCATGTCGACTCTGACTGTCAGCGATCCTGATAAGAATCTCGAAATGATCAACATCGAGGTCTCCATTGATGTGAGAGAAGTCGAAGGGGCGATTGCAAAGGTATTCCCAGATTCTCAGGTCAGTGTTAATCCCTTGAAGTCAAGCATCATTCTGACTGGGAACGTGGCGAGAGCCGATCAGGTAGAAAACATTCTCAAAGTTGCACGCGATTACTTTCCAGCCAACGTAATCAACGAACTTCAGGTCAACGGCACGCAGAACATTGCCATCAAAGTAAAGGTCTACGAAGTTGCCCGCGGTAAACTTCGAAAGCTGGGCGTTGACTGGGGATATTTTGGGGAAGAGTTCAATGTGGTCTCAAGCGTAGCTCAGTTGATTCAGGATGTCTCTACCGGAGATACCGCAGGAACTTCAGCGAACTTTGCCTTCGGTGTTCTCAATGATGGCAAAAGATTTAACGCATTTATCGAAGCTCTCGAGAGTAACAACCTGGCAAAACTCCTGGACCAACCAGTCCTGGTCGCTCAAAACGGTCGTCCCGCCGAATTTCTTTCAGGTGGTGAAATTGCCATTCAGGTTGCCAGTGGATTGGGAACGAATTCAATCGAATACCGACCTTTCGGTACCAAACTTGACGTCGTGCCGATCATCCATGGACAGGGCCAACTAACGCTTGAAATCAGAGCGGAAGTCTCCGAGGTTGCTGCCGACCTTGCTGGTGATGCTGGCGTGCCTGGCTTTCGTGTGCGACGCGTCAACACCGGCGTAAAAATGAAAGCAGGTCACACTCTGGCACTCGCAGGAGATTACCGTGAGAAGGACGAGACTGAAGTCCGCGGCATTCCAAAATTGATGGACAATCCTTGGTTTGGTCCCGCTTTCCGATCGGTTTCGGATAAATCTAATGAAACCGAACTGGTCTTTTTATTGACCCCAAACTTCATCAGCGAAGTTGAGCAAGATCAGCTTCCAGAATACGGACCGGGAAGGCTGACAACACGCCCATCAGATCGGGAGCTTTATCTTAATGGCTACACCGAAGTTCCAAGATGTGAGGACGACTGCCCGGTTAATGACAGCTTCGGCAGCACTCAAGGAAGAGGTAATTTCCCTTTCATGACACCTGAATCCTCTACACAAACAAAACCAGCGAGTAACTCACCGTTTCAACTCAAAACGATTGCAAACCAAACGACCGGTTCTCCGACCACAAAAAATAAATCTCAACCCGAACGTGAGTCAAAGTCAATTTTCAAATGGCCCTTTAAGACCAAAGTCCGCTAAACTGATAGATTAGCATTTACTGACCCGGACTCGCAAAACTCGCGATCATCCAAACCACAACGAATCACGGCAGCCTAAACACACGGATAACAAATGAGCGGTACGCTACGCATCTCGATTTGCGATCCAGACGAAACGACTCGAGAGAATTTGAAACGCTACCTCATTGGCATGGATCAAATCTGGCTTGAGGCAGACTGTTCTCGTTACGAGTTCTTCGCTGAAATTGTTTCACAAACTACTCCCGAAATCGCGATCATCGATATTGATTCCGATGACGAAAAAGCGATGCAGCTCGTCGAATCCATTTCAAAAACACATCCCTCCATTGGCATTATTGTCGTCAGCAACCGAACTGATGGCCAAATGATTCTTCGGGCAATGCGATCCGGCGCCAGAGAATTCCTTAACTCTCCAATCCAAATCGACGAACTTGTCGGCGCGCTCGATCGAGTTGCCGCCAATACAGATGGCAAACAACGAAGTAACGCTGGAAACATTATCGCCGTAGCGGGAGCATCTGGAGGTGTGGGCAACACATCCATCGCGGTAAATCTCGCAGTCGCGTTGGCCACCAACCCTGATCGGAGCGTCGTTCTGATCGACCTCGATCTCGCACTCGGTGACGCCGATGTCTTTTTAGACATGATCCCGGATTATACTCTACTCGATGTTGCTCAGAATATTTCACGGCTCGACCTCGCGCTTTTAAGAAAATCACTGACCAAGCACGAATCCGGAGTATACCTGTTGCCGCGACCTGTACAAATCGAAGACATGTCTGCGATTTCCAATGAAGATTTAAAACGTGTGATTGGATTATTAAAAGCCTCGTTCACACACCTTATTATTGACTGCTCGAAATCATACAGTCGGCTCGACATCACTGCATTAGAAAGTGCAAACAGCATTGTCCTGCTGACACAACTCGACCTGCCCTGTCTCAGAAATGTTGTGCGACTCCTCTCATCACTGGAAACCTACGACGACGTTAATGAAAAAATTAAAATTGTCGTCAATCGAGTTGGTCTAGACAAAATGCAGATCAGCTCGACGAAAGCAGAAGAGACAATCGATCGAGACATCTTTTGGAGAATTCCGAACAACTATCCAGTCATTTCGGAATGCAGAAACAACGGCGTACCGCTGTTAGAAAATGCAAAAAACGCCGCGATCACTCAGTCGATTTGCGAGCTCGCCGAAAAACTGTCGGGTGACTTTGAGGACGATGAAGGGAAAGCGAACAAGAAGGATCGCATGTCCTGGCTGAAGTTCCTCGGCAAGTAGTCCGAGTCGAATTCCCTTCAGCAAATCTATCATCGACAAAAGTTCGGCAACTAAATTTGCCCCCGCAATTCAAAAAAGCAAAGCTCAATGGGCTTCAAGCCAATTCTCACCGGTTCCCATTTCGACTTCGATTGGAACATCGATTTCAAGAGCCGTCTTCATGCACGATTCAATGACTGGCATGACAGCCTCTGCTTCTTCGCGATACATGTCGAACACTAATTCATCGTGAACGGTAAGTAACATCTTGGTTTTGAATTCTCCATCACGGAGCGCGTGATGTACTTTTATCATCGCCAACTTGAGCATGTCTGCCGCAGTCCCCTGAATGGGACTGTTCATAGCAAGTCGCTCGGATGCATTTTTTAATGTTCTATTTCGAGAATTAATATCACGAAGTTGCCGGCGACGCCCCGTCTGAGTTTTCACGAATTCATTCTCTTCGGCAAAACGAATTGTCCGGTCAAAATACTCCCGAACACCTGGATATTTTTCGTAATAGTTATCGATCAATGAATTGGCTTCAGCGCGAGGAATGTTAAGTCGTTGCTGCAACCCAAATGCGGAGATCCCATAGAGAATTCCAAAATTCACCATTTTTGCTTTCGCACGCATTTCCCGGTCGACTTCCTCCATAGGCACCTTATAGACCTGAGCCGCAGTGACCGAATGAATGTCGGTCCCCGAGCGGAAGGCCTCGAGCATCGTCGGATCCTGACTTAAGGCCGCCATGATTCGCAACTCGATCTGAGAATAATCGGCAGCCAGAATCAAATGCTCAGAATCTCGTGGGACGAATGCGGCTCGTATTTCACGGCCCCGCTCCTTCCGTACCGGGATCGTTTGGAGATTTGGATTATTGGACTGCATCCTTCCAGTTGACGTCCAGGTTTGGCTGTAATGGGTATGGAGCTTGCCGGACTTGGGATCAACCGCGTCGGGCAACTGATCGACGTAAACTGATTTGAGTTTTTGAGCACTGCGAAACTCTAAAACGTTCGCCACAATATCATGCTTGGGTGCCAACCGCAGCAATTCAGATTCTTTGGTTGAATATTGGCCGGTCGCAGTCTTCTTCGGATTATCAACTAATTTCAATTCGTCGTAGAGGACGATCCCGAGTTGCTTGGGCGAAGCAATATTAAACTCGCGCCCCGCTTCGTCAAAGATCTTAGTTCGCAATTCCTCAATCTCTCTAGCCAGCACGGTTGAATATTTATTCAAAGCCTCCGAATCTAATCGAATTCCCTGATACTCCATCTCGACCAGCACCGGTACCAGTGGACATTCAACTTCGTAACAAACCTCAGCCACGCCTCGAGCCTCAACTTCGGGGCCGAGTGCATCGGCGATTTGAAGCGTTATGTCAGCGTCTTCACAGGCGTACTCGGCAACAATTTCGAGAGGAACATCTCGCATATTCCGTTGCTCTTCCCCCTTCTTCCCGACTAAGTCACTGGTCGGAATTGGCCGATAGCCAAGGTAGATCGTGGCCAGGTAATCGAGACCGTGTTTCATATCCGGCTCTTTCATTGAGTGGACCAACATGGTGTCGATCAAATCGCCGCGAACGTCGAGACCCCGCCATTTCAAAAGACTGATATCGTATTTTAGATTATGCCCCACTTTGAGAATCGACTCATTTTCAAAAACAGAACGAAACTCCTCCAAAACAGCTTCCGACATTTCGTCCGATTCAGGAATCACAACGTAATACGCACGATGCTTTTCAAATGAAAATGCAATCCCCAAAGGAGTCGCGGAGCGCGGATCAAGGCCCGTCGTTTCGGTGTCAAAACAAAAACGCTTTTGAGCCATAAGTGTCTTAATTAATTCCGCCCGCTCCTTTTTTGTCTTGATGGTGGTGTACTGATGAGGAACATCAGCAATTGTCTTCTCCTCCATCTCTTCTTCATCAAACAGCGTCGACTGAATTTCCTTCTCGCGTTTATCTCGAATTGCTGCCTGCCGCGCGGGCGCTGCCGAGAACGATTTCCCCAGCATGCGTTTACCAAGCGTATCAAACTCGAGCTCTCCAAAGAGTTCCTTCAGTTTCGACTTATTAAAACCGGACCATTTCAAGTCATCCAAAACAATATCATGAGGTACATCGAGGCAGATTGTGACAAGCTCTTTGGAGAGAATCGCCTGATCCTTGTTCTCCTCAACTCGCTCTTTTTGCTTACCTTTTAACTGATCGGTATTTTCCAATAACGACTCCATCGAGCCAAATTTTGCAATTAATTTCTGAGCAGTTTTTGGTCCAATTCCGGGCACGCCGGGAATGTTATCACTGGCATCTCCCATCAACCCCAGGATGTCAACGACTTGATCAACCCGTTCAATTTGCCACTTCTCGAGGACCTCCTTCACACCCAGCATTTCCGGACTTCCACCCTGACGGCCCGGCTTAAACATAGTCACATGCTCGGAAACCAATTGCGTATAGTCTTTATCCGGAGTCACCATAAACGTCTCAAACCCGGCCGCCTCCGCCTCAACCGACAACGTACCGATAATATCATCCGCTTCGAATCCGGGCTTTCGAATCATGGTGATATCCATCGCTTCAAACAGTCGGTCAACCAATGGAAACTGAACTGCAATGTCTTCCGGCAAGGCGTCCCGCTGAGCTTTGTATTCAGGAAAAGCCTGGTGGCGAAAGGTTGGCTCTCGGGTATCAAAGGCAACCGCTAAATGGGTCGGCTCATATTTGGAAATAATATCAAAAACGGTGTTTGCAACACCGAATACAGCCGAGGTGCAAACCCCTGACGTGGTGAATCGCGGGGACCGAATCAGTGCAAAATGTGCTCGATAAATCAAAGCCATTGCGTCGAGAAGATAAAGTTTCTTTTCAGTCTTTTTTTCAGTCTTTTTTTCAGAATTGGCCATACGTGCTTCGCTCAGTAAAAATGAAAAGAGAACTGCCGAATTTCAATCACTCGTTAGTTTAACAAATCCAAGACCGGGAGGCGAAAAGTTCAACCCTGCACCGCTAATCAGTTTCGCGACGCAGAGCTACATTGAATACTTTTTCACCAATAACAATGCCGTTCAATTCCATCGTCATTCGCCAAGGCCCCAACTTGTCAGCGACGGGCTCCCAGATTGTATCTCCAAGGTAAAAATCCCAGTCGTTGGTCTTTACAAAAACAGATCCGGTAAAAGGCGCGCGACGAATACCCTGCGAGTCCAGAATCCCGGGATGATCAATGCAGTAATCCAACTCCCGATTTTTCGCCCCTTTAATATTCACGATAAATCCGAATTCAATCCCGAGATCGGCAGGCACCTCCGTTGTGAACTGTTCAATTTTGGGAAGAATTTTTGACTGTGCATCCCAGTTCGAATAAATCCCAAAACTTCGGATGCGAATTTCAGGTTTCCGCTTTGCCATCAATTTTAGCTTCAGAAAAAATTAATAAAGCGAGTCGTTCAGAGCGGCTCACCCCTAAACGGAACGGGCGAAAAGATACGAATAGGCTTACCGCTTGGAACCACTAATCAGTCCAACAAATAGTCCTGCTCGAACGTATCCCAATCGGTAGGCTGGGATAAATCAATGGACGGCACGTCGAGGGGGTCACCTTTCCCAAAATACTTCTGCCCCGCAGCGGTGTTAAAAATCACGACCCGCTCGTCGAGCGCGACTTGATCCTGTTCGATTAATTTTTCCAATCCGCCAATACAGGTCGCCGCTTCTGGACAGATGATAATCCCTTCGGCTGAGGAGACTTTTTTCTGCCATTCAATTAATCGCGTCTCTTCAACGGAAATCGCAGCACCACCACTGGCTCGAACGGTATCGAGTACCATGAAGTCGCCCAGGGCAGCAGGGACACGCATCCCAGATGCTATGGTGTGAGCATTTTCATGCCGTTTGGCAAATCGTTCTCCCGCCTCAAACGCAGTAACCATTGGCTGGCAACCATCGGACTGAACGGCATACATTCGCGGCATTGTCTCACTCGTCAGGAAACCCATTTCACGTAGTTCTTCAAAAGCTTTCCACATCGCAATCAAGGCCGTTCCACCACCCGTTGGATAGAGGATTACATCAGGCAGTTCCCAATTGAACTGTTCTGCCAACTCCAAGCCCATCGTTTTCTTTCCTTCTAATCGGTAGGGCTCCTTTAATGTGGAAATATCAAACCACAGTCCACGATTGTGCCCTTCACGAATCCGCTTTCCAGATTCATCGATCAGTCCATTGGTCACAAACAACTTTGCACCGCTGAAATAACACTCGGTCTGATTTACAATGGGCGTGTCGTGCGGCATGAAACAGACACATTGCATTCCAGCGCGGGCAGCATACATGCCCATTGCACCGCCCGCATTACCATTACTTGCCATCGCAATTCGGGTTTGTCCGAAATGCTTCGCCATCGTTGTTGCTAACGACATCCCCCGGCATTTAAAACTGCAGGTGGGCAATTGAGATTCATCCTTAATCCACACGTGTTGCATCCCCATTTGCTTCGCAAAGGCGGGACACTCGATGACTGGACTCATCGACTTGTTTAACGAGACCGGCTCAATTTCATCTCCAATGGGTAACAGTTCGCGATACCGCCACATGTCACGCGGGCGTTCTAGAAGTGCAGACTTCGTCATACTGCCCCGAACGCCTTCAAGATCATATCGAGACCAGAGAGGGCGATTTTCATGCATCGTCTGCTCACAGTCAGCGGGTAACGAAACTGAGGGATCAATTGCACTCTCAAAGTGGGTTATAAATCGTGTCATATTTTTTAGTCTTAACAAAATTCAATGGAGACGCGGAGAGTCAGAAGCCGTCACTAATTCGCGAGTCTAAATAAAACAGACCTCAACGCAGCGTAAGTCGATCCAACATCGCCAATCTTGGCTTTCCAGTCAATCGAGTGTAAACTCTCTAAGTCCAATAAGAGCTTTATTGTCCTAAATATGAGTGCTGAAGAAAACCCACCCAACGAAATGAATCTGACGCCCAATAACAATTCGATTGAGAACGAGCAGTCGCAGGGTGAAGAACACTCTCATTCGTCATCCAACGCTTCAGATTCAGACGAAGATATCGTCTTGGCAGAACTAGTGAATGAAACTTCGGAGCTAAACGAGGTTGTAGTTGCGGAACTCGCCACACCTGCTTATCACAGCCTTAGCCCTGTACCAGTCCCGACAGGATTCAAAACAGACGACATGACTGCGAGAGGAGCAGCCATCGGGAGCATCGTCCTTGGAATCCTCTGTATCGTCGGGTCGTTTTTCTCTCTTTACAGCAATATAAACGGGATTCTCGGAATCCTCATGTGGAACTATGGACTTCTTAAATC
>JAALLA010000012.1:0-11905 GCA_011087765.1 Pirellulaceae bacterium | reverse complement strand
TGCATTTCGATGCCGATGAACAAATTGCTGCCCGCTACCGCCAAGCACTAATCGCCGCTCATCATCATCTAACAACTCCGCAAACGATTGAGCCAGTTCCGCTACGTTACCAGGCTCAAAGAGTAGCCCACCCCCGGAAGCCTCTAGCAGTTCAGGAAATGCCCCGTGGGACGGCAAAACAACAGGGATGCCTGCAGCCATCGCTTCCAGTGCATATAGCCCCTTTGGCTCCTGGAACGCGGTTGGCACCGACAGAATATCTATGTTGCGGAAAAATTCCAATTTGGCTTCACGATCAACTGTGCCCTCGTATTGGTAGGCTTCCTGCAATCCACAGCTGTCGAGACGCCCCCATTGTTCATCCGCGTAAGCCTGATTTTCAGGGCTTAGCCAACCCGCAATGTGCAGCCTCGCATCCTCGGCACCCGGCATCGACTTCAGCTTAATAAAAGCTTCTACCAAATGATGCAAGCCTTTCTCCGGAGCAATTCGAGCCATGTAACCAATCGTTTGTGTCTTACGATCCCGCTCGTCCTCCGGACGATTCAAAAAAGAATTGTAATCCGCAACTTCCAAGCCCAATGGTGTCACATGCACCTTGGAAGGGTCGAGCGAAAAATAGTCACACATATATTCTTTAAAAAAATGACTCTGCACAATGAAGCCATCTACTTTGTTCGCAATTTCCTTAACACGATTTATACACTGCGACCGGTAAGGCGGCTTCAAACTGTCAAGAAAAACATCATCCCCCTGCAGAGTCACGAGAACAGGGCAATCGACAACTTGTTTAATATCTTCGATACAACCGCCGATCAAGATATTGGAAAAAATAAGTACATCGGGGCGAGCCAGACTCATCCAACGACAGATCTTACGAACTTCTTTGCGTTGGTTACCGCGCGAACCCAGCAACATTGAATAGGCCAGATTACCAAGCATCGCGCCATCAGTTTCCATCGCCCGGGACGTTACCTTGCGAATCAACCATGGCGAATCAAGGAAGCGATCAAAGACTCCCGGCAGATACCTCAGGAAAGGAACTTTTTGCTGTAGGTAAACGTTGATCCCACCAAACAGAACCTTATCGACGCTAAAATCCGATTCATCTGTCCGAATCGGCGTATAAGTTGGAACAAGCTGGATATTCCAGCCCTCTGCGGACAGAGCACGCGAGAGCGCGTTGTCATGCATACAACTTCCGCAGAACATTCCGCCTGCTCCGGCGGTCAAATAGATTATTTTTGTTTCCGAGTTACTGCACATTTGCAACTGCCGATGCGTTTATCCAACCAAAGTAGCTTCATGAGCGTTCGTGCAATTCGCAATGATACGATTGCACAACTCTTCAGCTTGAGCTCCAGTCAGCGTTGCTTCATTGGATCGAAAGACAACCGAAAACAGAACGCGTTTCTTGCCGGGACCGTCCCTTGTTTCATCTCGAAATGTTTCAAGATATCTGACTGATTCCAACAATGGGCCGCTCTCTGAACGGATAGTTGCCTCCAAACTCGCCCAACGAACTTCGTCGTCCATAATGAAATTAAAATCACGGCTTACAGGCGGAAACGGACTCTGATTGGCATGACAAGCTATCAACTGCGTCTGGTGCTCGAGAACTCTAAGGTCAACCTCGACAACAACCGCGGCAGACCGCAAGCCAAATTGCTTTTTAGCTGACTCTGAAACACTCCCGATCCACCCCAACCGCTGTTCGCCAAGCCAGAACTCTCCTGATTGACTGGCATCCAGTAAAGCCTCATCACATTTTTTGACCTCAACTGCTGCCAATGGATTCAACTCTCTTACGAGTGCTTCAACCACACCTTTCACCGCAAAAAAATCACGATGACTGACCAGTGCCAACTTCATTGGCTGATCGGGAATCGCGTTACCATCGGAAGGGAGATAAACTTTCGCGGTCTCAAACAAATTGACGTTCACATTGGATCGGTAATCATTAATCCGACGCACTTCCAATAAACTTGGAACTAAACTACGCCGCAACAAGTTCACGGTGCCAATATTGTGAGAATACTCTTCCAGCACACCCAACATCGGCTGACTACTAATCAGTGGCGGCGAATCACACCACGGAGTAAACGCATCTGACCAGGGTTGTGGAACGAGACTCGGGGTGACCGCTTCATCAAACCCTGCTGCGGTCAGAACGTTACGAACTTTGTCGACGACACGATCCGCTTTAGGTCGATAAGACGCTGACATTGGTACGTTCACATCATCAGGAATTTTTTCGAACCCGTAGATTCTGCCAACCTCTTCCACAAGATCTACATCGCGGGTTAGATCCTTTCGCCAACTTGGAGCAATTGCCGTAACAGAATTTTCGTCAGACGACTCAATCACCAAGCCAAGTTTTTCGAGCGTCGGTGCAACAAAGTCAATCGGTATCTCAATTCCCAGCAATCGCTGCAACTGGCGATAGCGCAGGTTAATTGATTCGCGCGAAGGAGGCGGTGATCCCACATCGATCACACCTTCTAATAACTCTCCTCCGGCGGACTCCAGGATCAGTTCGCAAACGCGACGACTCGCCCAGTCCAGGTTTTCAGAGTCAATATTTCGCTCAAATCGAAACGAAGAAGGACTATGTAATTTTAATTTTCTAGCAGCGCTTCTGATGGTTAATGGGTCAAAATAAGCGGCTTCGATTAACACATCGACAGTAGCTTCCGAAACTTCTGAATCCGCCCCTCCCATCACGCCCCCCAACGCCACAGCATCTTCAGAGTCGGCAATCACGCACATCCCCGGGGCGAGTTGATAGGTCCGATGATCAATCGCTTCAAATGTTTCCTCAGCTCGGGCTTCCCGAACAATGATTTTACCGTCCTGGATTTTGGAAAAGTCAAACGCGTGCAGCGGTTGCCCACATTCAAACATTACGTAATTCGTCGCATCCACCACATTATTAACAATGCCAATCCCTAGCGACTTGAGTCGTTCTTGCATCCACTGCGGACTCGGGCCGATCTTGACTCCGCGAATTAATCTAGCCGTGTAACGCTCGCACGCCCCCTCAGCTTCAATTTCCACGCTACAGAATTGAGAAACAGAATCAGAACAAGTCGCCGGTTGAGGATCAGGAATCTTGAGCGGAATTTCGTAAAGCGCAGCGATCTCGCGAGCAACACCAATGTGACCAAGGCAATCAGCACGATTACTCGTAACCTCCAGATCAATCGCCTGGTCTTTATCTACGAGATCGGTACCCTCGTGATTCAACCCGGACATCGTCAAACGATCTACCAAGTCGTCATGGGTCATCGCCAAGTCAACGTACTCTGTTAGCCAATTCCAGGAGACAATCATTTTTCTATCGTCTAAATTTGAGAGAATGAGAAACTATAAAAATCACCGACTGTCCAATAATTGACAGCCTAACCGAAGTTAAAACTGGTGTAGAAATCGCGTATCGTTGGTGAACAAATATCGAATGTCAGTAATCTGATGCCGGATCATACAAAGTCGCTCAATTCCAAGCCCGAATGCGAATCCACTTACCTTTTCTGGATCATACCCAACAGCCCGAAGAACATTAGGATCGACGATTCCCGCGCCGCCGAATTCAACCCACTTACCGTCCCAATAGTAATCAGCTTCTACGCTTGGTTCCGTGAAAGGGAAAAATGATGGACGGATTCGAACCGGCACTTCATCACCTAGATAATTCGAGGCAAACAGCTTAAGCACTGTCTTCAAATCGGCCAGGCTCACGTTCTCATCGACCATCAGCCCTTCGATCTGATGAAACATCGGATAGTGCGACCAATCTGCGGTATCGGGCCGATAAACCCGACCAAGCGAAACGATCCGTACCGGCGGTTGCGTGTTCTCCATCACACGAATCTGAACCGTGCTTGTCTGACTTCGCAACAACAATGGATTACCCGAAAGCGCCGAATCATTACCCGACGTCGTCTCGGCCACCGAAAGGTAAAAATTATCAAGCGGATCGCGGGCTGGATGGGCGCGGGGAATATTTAAGGCTTCGAAATTGTGATAGTCGTCCTCAATTTCCGGGCCGTCCGCTGGAGTGAACCCCAGCCGCCCCATAATATCTTTCAACTCATTAATTGTCTGCGTAATCGGATGCAGACGGCCGACATGAAATGTCTCACCCGGCAAAGTTGCATCAAACTTTAAATCGGGCTGACCGTCACTGCCCGCAGAAGACAGCCGACTTTGAGCGGATTCAAATGCTTCCTGGATGAGATTCTTGACCGCATTCAATTTCATCCCGGCTGTTTTTTTCTGATCCCCCGGAACCGCTCCCATATTTTTTTGAAGCGATTTCAACCGCCCCTTCTTCGCGCCCAAAAACTCAACACGCGCGAGGTCTAACTGATCGGGATCAGCAGCCTCCGAGAATGCTTTTCCAGCCTCCTGAGCCAGAGCTTCGAGCTGTTCTAAAAAGAGTTCGATGGACATTTCTGAAGCAGGCCGTTTGCCTGTTTAAAATTGGAAGGGATTGTAAATTAAAGTCTCATCACAGCCTGTTGGATCACCCAGCAGTTATCCGGAGATCTATCGCTAAACCGGAAATTGACTCCGCCTGGTTCGTTTTGCCTGAATCACATGGACCCAATCTGGTCAAATTCTTTCACAAACTAGTGATCTCAGCTCATTTCATAGAAAAAGGGAGACAACCGGCCAAAGTTGTCTCCCTTATTAATATATCAAGTTCCCGAATGCTGTCCTAAGCGGCCAGTGCTTCTTTGACAGATTCCACGATCACATCAAAACCAGCCGGATCACGAATTGCAATCTCAGAGAGTGATTTACGATCGAGTTCGATTTCGGCTTTGTGCAAGCCGTGGATAAACTCACTGTAACGCAAGCCCCTTTGACGGCAAGCAGCGTTGATTCGAGTGATCCACAATCGGCGATAGGTTCGTTTTTTGACTCGTCGATCACGGAACGAGAAAACACCCGCTCGAATCAAAGTCTCTTTCACAGTTCGCAACATGTTGCGACGACCGCCACGATATCCTTTTGCTCTTTTGAAAAGCTTTCGCTTCGCCTTGGTGCGAGCTGCACCTTTTGTTGTACGCATCTGATCTACCTTAAATTTTGCTAAACAGGCCTCAAACAATCGTCTGAAGTTGGTTGCCCATTAAAGCACGCAGAGAACTCGACTCTGCTTTGGCTTCCGGTTCCAACAGCGACCATCGAGATCGCTCTCACCGGAAGACCGCTTAGTAACTGTACTTACCGAGAGCCTTCACAACCGATTGAACCATGCACTCGTCGAGGATTGTTCCGCCTCGAAGATTGCGGGTGCGTTTAGCACTCATTCGAACGTTTCGGTGGGATTTACCCGAAGCACGGTGCTTGACTTTACCGGACGCGGTCAAGCGAAAACGCTTTTTCGTGCCCTTGTGGGTTTTCATTTTGTTTGACATTGAATCGCTATCGTGTTTCTAAAATCAAAATTGAGTCGAGGATTGTACGCGGAAACGAGTCTTTATTAAAGGGCTTTTATCCCAATCTCCCCAATTACTGAGGGACTTTGCCAATTCCACGAAAATTTCTCGTGGAAATCGACATAGGGCTCGGTTCAGTGCAAATTTGCCCCGCTTTCGTCAGGAAAACTCTCTGGTTTGAACGCCCCAGGACTCGCCCATCACGCCAAAACCTACCTTTTCGCCAACCGCTCACCAGAGACATACCCTGCCCCCGGTAAATCAAGGGAAGACTGTCAACTCCATGGCTATGCGTTCCATCGGCAAACCAGACTTCCGTTGGTGCATCTAACCTACCTAAGTCCTTGAAAATGTCTTAATAAAAGCAACATTCTGCTTTAAATAACGACAAATCGGCAACCTGAAGCCAATAAAAAGACCCGAAACCGTTCGGCTTCAGGCCCGTGTGAAACTTTCTGTCACCGCCGTTCTATTTGAACCGGCTGAATACGCCTGAGGCAGTCTGCTCAGTCGCTTGGGGAACCCCTCCTGGCACCGGCTGCAAATCACAGGCAATTCCTGCCTTGGCAAGTTTCGCCGGCAAGGAATACGAGCGAATCGCATTGGGCCTGCCGGGTAAATTTGCGGGAGAACCCTTGAATTTCTCAATCATCTTCACCATCTCTGGGTTCTGGCGATCAATTCCCTTTTCATCACTCTGCTTCAGCCAGTCGTATCCGCCAACGCAAACGTAGCTTTCATAACGATCGTGAAACTCATAGGCTTCGACTCCTTGCTTCCTAAGATAGTCGGTAAGAACCGTCGCCTTTTTGGCCGCATTGACCAGCTTGCTCTCCGTTTGCGCTCGGTCATTCTTTTTCCGCCAGGATTCCTCGGCTTGTGTTTGGGCGATCTCTTCGAGCTCCATTGTGGAATCTCCACTAAATGAGGCAATTTTGACCGTATAAATGCTCTTGTTCTTCAGTAAACTGTATTTCGAATCGCGATTCCAACTTATGACGATGTCGTCAGTTTTTCGAGCTTGAAAATACTCATCGGGAAGCATCGGGTTAGGCATCATAAACGCTGCCTTCATCGGCCCTTTGATCCGATCTTTGGGGTCATCACTCTTTAACATCGAAAAATTCCTCCAAGCACGTAAAACGGAGGTCGAATCTTTATCAATGCCGACTTTGTCATAGGTAACCATTGACTCGGGCTTTAGGGTTTTGATCATCTCAAGCGTTTTCTGAGCACGACTGTCCTCAACCGAAGCAAATTCGCCTACCAAAACCGCCGTCTCAGTAATCTGAGATGCGCTCGCCGGTTTCATTCGTTTTGGACGAAGCCGCTTTTGACCACCATCATCGAAAACCTCAAAACCCAACCCCTGATCGGCAACGATTGGATTTAAATCAAATTCGTGGACGTAGACATAGGTCTTCAAACGGTGCTGGTCACTTAATTCAGCAGCCAGTCGCTGAGCCTGTTGCTTACCATCTTCGCCAACAAACGAGGCACACATGATCAACCAAGGCCCCGCTTTTTTAGTTAGCTCCCGAGATTCAGTAGATTGGCCTTCTGATTTTTTACTTCCAAAAGGCAACTTGAACCGCTGGGCGCTGGCCGATTGAGAAAATACCGCAACGGCTAGCAATCCAATAATAAACAGTCGAATTGTTCTCATCTCTTTCTCCTGACATTCGTGCCGCCAACAATCGCAATCCGTGCTTTATTTCAGGGCGGTTTTCATCACGGCGGGACGGTACCAAACCAGTAAAACTTGAGCCAGACCAATTTAATTCAGGAAAAAAACCAAAGCCGAAGGCATCTCAAAAAGCTAAAGGTAAAAATTCCACCAAAAAGGCAGATATTCGCTTGAAAATTTTTGCATCACCATAACGAATACCTTAAAATAACGAAAAGCAGTGTCTAATGGACATATATTTAACATTGGCGCTTTCGCACAGGTTACGGTAGGAATTACCCCGCTGTCCAATTGAATTGCGATTGCAACAACATTTTCGAGGTTGAAGAAATGCAATACAGTTTCCGTCTCGCTGAGCTTTTGGGGCACGTTCCCGATCCAAGAAAACGCCCCGGTACGATTAAAGCAATTGTTGAATACACCGGTCTCGACCGCCACCAGGTCGCTGCGCTTCTCAAAAATGAAGTTAAGTACATCCCGTTAAAAGCTCTTTCAAGGTTATGTGATTTCTTAATCGAGCATGGCCATGCCACGGCGGACCAATTACCGGGAGCCCTATTCTCTGTCGAACCCGAAAATTTCTGGGAATTGCTGGCCAGACGTCGGCGATTGGAAATGTGTGTGGGCGTTCGTAAGGATGTCAGTGCGGAAAACCCGGATGTTTCTTTCGTCGTCGCCTCCGACTCTGTTTTGCTCGGTGAGATTCTTAACGGGGTCACCACACTTGGCGGTACAGCGAAACTAAGAAAGTCGGATGGGAATATGTCAATGATGACGTCCGACTCACTCCCGCACCCCGAACATCTGAAACAGTCGCTCGTTTGGAGTCCGGGTCAGGCGGACGAACAAGAGGTCATCCGCAGGGCCTCAATGGTCTACAACGAGTTCTCAGAATCCAAAGGGGACAAAGCACTTATTGGTATTGGAAGTACCAAAAGCAACCCGGTTGTTGAAATCGTTCTGTCTAAAGCGTTCAATTGCGATCCTTTTGAAAGCCAGGACAATGTCAGTGACGCCGCACAAAGAGCACTACCTTTTTTCATGAGATACCGAGACAACGACCCACACATTCCATCCTGCTTTGCCGGTTTAAACCTTAGCGAGAATAACAAAACTCTCGATGCCGGGCTTTATTACGAGGACGAACAAGGCGTTTGGAATCGTTTCGGAAGCGACAATCCAAAAGAAGAGGTGGCCTTCGTATTTTATGTGCACCGAGAATCCCAAGGGCGTTTAGAAATGGTTCTAGGTGGATTTTCCGGGCGGGCAACGCGACTCCTCGCTCGTGCGCTTGCCACACGCGCCGAGGATTTCTGGCCGCCAATTTACGAAATGCAAGGGATCCAAGTCGGTGGCTTCATGGTGAAATTTACAATGCCCACCAGTAAAAAAGAAACAGACATCCTACGAACCGACCTCGTCGCAACTTCCGAGGTTACAAAAATTCCGCGCGAGGCGTTTGTCCGACGATTGGAACGCGGCAAATCTTAGTATCGCCACCCAATCTTTCGCGCAAGCAATCGCACCTGACGTTTAAACGACTAACTCGGCACAACCAATGCTTACCCAATTTTCCGTAGGCCAAGTCTGGACTTACGCGACTCGCGACTGCGAACCCGATTCACGAATCACCATCGTCCGGCTCGATGAAGATCCCGATTTCGGCACGATCGTCCATGTCTTCGTGTCCGGCGTTTCCATTCCCAATACAGAAGCAGCCGGCGGCGTCACTACATTCATCGCGCACCTTCCCTATTCCGAAGAAGCGTTGGAGAAATGCGTACTGCAGCTAGATGGTGAATCCACTGAGTTGCCCGCCTACGAAGAGGCCTACCAACTATGGCGAACGGCATTCGAATCAAATGAAGCAGGCGTTTTCGATGATCCAGTTAGCCAGGTGATTGCCTCGATGGCAACCTTCGCCAATTAATGCACTCATGGAATCAAAGGATCACCACACTCGATTTCAAACCTGAGCATCCTCAACGGCTTCCTAATTGCCTCGACTCTACATTTACCGTGGCACCATCCGGATGCGAGTAATGATCAAATCAGAATTGGGGTCAATTTCTCTGGCAATCAATGCCAATGTTGGACTTTCCGGCTTACCAAGTCGCACCATCACCTGCTCGGTAAAATCAGAATCCTGAGGGAGTACATAAAAAGTGACCGGCCTTCGATCGCCAAGACAAATATCAAGACTTCCTTCGTACTTAGAACGGTAAGTGATGAAGCACCGAAAATAACCTGTCTTTCGATCTTCGATTGCTAAGTCCCATTTCACCTTGGCATCGTTCGACCAACGGCTAATTCCAGTGCTCTTTGCCTCACAGCCGGTAACCTTTGCTAAACGGATTGGCAAATTAAAACTGCTGTCAGCCTCCTGACTAACGCTCAATTTAGAAACCTCAGGCTTGCCCCCATCGGTTGGTTTAGCATTCTCAACTTCTAGCTCTACTCCGCCAGACGTTTTTGCCTCAGCTATCGAAGGTTCTACGTCCTCTATTTCGCCAACAGGATTCACTACAGCCAAATTAGCCTGGCTCGCCGGTTCGCTCTCCCCAGCTTCGTCCTCGCCGGAAAGCAACAGAACGGTTACCGTCATCGCAATCACGCCGGTTGAAATCAAGAACATAATGACCCGGATATCCAACAGGTCATAAATCCATGGCTTGAGTTCTGCATCTAGCTCATCCGAATGTGTTGGAGCAGATTGAGACAGTGACGGCTCAGTTTGATTTTCTTGCATCCGCTTATCTTTAACCTTCCAATTGATTTACAGAGTAATCTCAAAAATTATTTCAGTTCTCTGGCACTGCTCGATCTCGAAGTTGAACTCTTCCTAGCATGCATTCAACACGCAATCAAAAAATGACATCACTCTTATTCAACATCAATTCCCTTCAGTGTAGTGGCAAAAAATCTACCTGATTCATGCCCGAAAATAATATCCTGCATGGCTTATTCGTATCGAATTTAGATCAAGCTTGTGTAACAAACACCCTTTAAAAGTCGATTTAATCAACGTTATCTCGCATTCAAACAAACCTCACTTGAATTCGGTAATTCGCTAAGAACCGCCTGACACTAATCCGCCATTTGGTTGCCATGGCAGTTCGGAGCTTACAAGTCGTTCCGATTTTAACGCTCAAGTAGAGCACGATTTGTATTCAATTAACGATCCTTCAAACCGTTCTATTGAGAGAGCGATTTGCTGCCGATGAACTCAGTGGGAATCAAAGTAATTGAATCTCAATCGCACGACTCGGGCCACTCGGCTCGAACTATCACCGACGGGGGCAAATGTGTCACAGGACATCAACGTAGTAGCACTGGTAAAAGGCGAGGAACGCTACATATTTTTGTTTAATGACAAAAAGAAGGGCGAGACACTCCGTACCCTTGGCCGCTACGCGTCAGACGGAAAGCTGAGTTTTTCGTGGTACGATGCCGCTGTCTTGAGCCAAAAAGTCCGAAATATTCAAAAAACCGAAACTCCGTCGGAACCGTCGCAAGGCCGCTTTGCCGCTCCGCACCTTGGAGATTTGTTCTCCAACGAGGATCTCTTTTCAGGAGAAGACAACTTCTAAACGCCTCGGGGCTAAGCTGTCTTCGAAGCTGTCGGTCTTTTTCGTAGGTAACGCGATCCCAGAATAGGAGCGACTTCGATTTGGAAAAATCCATTCCCCGATTTCTGCGTTACCTGAATGTCGAGCGAAACTGTTCGGAACTGACGATCAAGTCGTACCGTGAAGATCTTGAACTCCTCTACGGCTTCTTATGCGACACGCTCACCTCAAGCCCGAGACCTTCGAAAATAACTCCTTTGGAGCTACGGAAATACGTCTCAGCGCTGCACGAGGCGGGCTATGCCAAGAGCTCCGTTTCGCGACGCTTGGCATCGATGCGAAGCTATTTCAAGTATTGCCAGCGCGAAGGACTTTGCGAAACCAACCCCGCTAAACCTCTGAGGAACCCGCGGCGTGAGCGTAAACTGCCGCACTTCCTGACTGGGGCAGAGATCGGACAACTCCTCTCAGCTCCATCTAAAAATGAGCCACTAGGACTACGTGATCGAGCGATCCTTGAAACCCTTTATTCCGCGGGGTTACGCGTTAGTGAATTAGTAGGTGTAAATCTCGACGACCTCGATCTCACCGATGGCCTCGTTCGCGTCAGGGGAAAAGGGAAACGCGAACGTCTCGCCCCCCTAGGCAGTTTTGCTGTCAAAGCGTTGCGATTGTGGCTCAAAAAGCGATCGCCAGCTCGCGGACTGAGCAAAGAGGAAGCGGCTGCCGTTTTTCTAAATAAATTTGGAAAACGGCTTACCACGCGAAGTGTTGCAAGAATGCTGGAGAAGTACCTGAAAGTGACAGGGCTGGATTTGCGAACTTCCCCTCATACCCTTCGGCACAGTTTCGCTACCCATCTCCTCGATCGTGGCGCCGACATTCGAAGTGTTCAGGAATTGCTGGGACACAAAAGCCTAGTCACAACCCAGATCTATACGCACGTCAGCACTGCCGGACTAAAGCAAGCTTACGAGAGAGCCCACCCCCGTGCCCGAAAAAATGCGTAATTTGTAACGGCGGTCACTTGAGACGGCAACCTATTGGCCTCGGTAAATTGGCCTTGGTCAATTGGCAAATTCACCTGCCATCTCACGGGCTCTTTCCTAACTTATTGTTCGAGGGCAAGACGCGTTTCTTTCCGGAGATTCGATCAGAAATAATAGATTTCAAATCGACTCCTTCTTGCTGCCACAACGCAA
>JAALLA010000011.1:34048-42576 GCA_011087765.1 Pirellulaceae bacterium | reverse complement strand
CCTGACCAATTCAGTAAAGTTCTCAGTCACATTGGAAGCTTCACCAACATTCGCGGCGGTGATCGCTATCCGGGACTGATCCGAGCAACCGATACCAAAATGATCCTTCCAGCTCCGGCAACCACCGAATCTACCGAGGACTCTGACTCCGCCGAAGAACCCACCAGTGGGCAAGAAACTGCCCCGCAACCGTTACGTATCTATCTTCAAGATGGCAGCAACGATCTGGACAACGAGTATGGCAACTGGCCACTGGCGAACCAGCAAATGTTTGCAGCACTTAAGTTTAAAAACTATGACGTTAAATTTGACTTCGGAGAAGGTGGCCACAACGGTAAACACGCTGGGTCAATTTTTCCAGATGCACTTCGCTGGCTGTGGCGGGATTACCCGGGCGTCATTCCAAAATTGTCAATTATGCCAGGCCAGCAAACCGCGGCGTGGGCCGTGGAATGGTGGATGCCAAGGCACGAAGCCAAATTAGCTCAACGGAAGGCAATGGAAAAAGTTGACTTACTAATGATTGGTGACTCGATCACTCATGCCTGGGAAGACAAAGGGCTCGAAACATGGAATCAATATTACGCCGACCGGAATGCGCTTAACCTTGGATTCAGCGGAGATCGCACGGAACATGTCATTTGGCGTTTTCAAAATGGCGCCATCGACGACATCTCTCCAAAACTCGCGGTAATTATGATCGGAACCAACAACACTGGACACCGCAAAGAAAATCCGCGACATACCGCATTGGGAATCAAGAGAATCATTGATGAAATCAAATTGCGTCTGCCATCAACCAAAATTCTACTTCTGGATATCTTTCCCCGGGGAGCAGACAAAGAAAACGAATTCCGAATGATCAATTCGGAGATCAATGAACTCATTAAAAATTACGCAGATGATGATTCCGAAATCTTCTTCCTCAGTATCGGCGACAAGTTTCTTCAACAAGATGGAACACTTCCAAAATCAATTATGCCGGACCTGCTTCACCCCAACAGTGAGGGGTATCAAATCTGGGCGGAGGCGATGGAACCGACAATTCAAAAACTACTCAGCACCGATGACAAATAGTATCGCCAGCGGAGAACTGCTGCCGAGCAATGTCGCCCCAACAATGATGATTACGTTCTACCCCACCAATAACAATTTGAACTGATTTAAACGATGACAAATCAAGCTATGAATTACCTATTTATCTTTGCTATGGCGATCGCACTCTGTTGTGGCAAGTCGACAGAAATACAGGCCAAAACACTTGCCGCCGAAGGTGAAAATAAAGCAGACCAGGAATACTACGAACTTCGAATTTATAAAATTTTCGATTATGAAAAACAGCAAATTGCTGAAAACTATCTCAAAACTGCTCTTATCCCAGCACTCAATCGAATGGGAGTTGACCGCGTCGGAGTGTTCAGCAACCTAGCTGACGAGAACGATCATTCGCTGTTCATGCTCATCCCATTTTCTTCCATCGACCAGTTCACCAACATGAACCAAACCCTCGCCAAAGATGCGGATTACAAAGCGAAGGCGGCCTCCTATTTTAAACGCAACAAAAAGACCGCGGTGTACCAGCGAATCGAAAGCAGGTTCATGAAAGCTTTCGAGGGAATTCCTGTTTTGGAGATTCCCAAGTACTCTACCGAGAAGAAAGATCGTCTCTTTGAACTTCGACTCTACGAAAGCCCTACTGAAGACCACGCCCGCCGAAAAGTCAAAATGTTCAACAAAGGGGAAATCGATATTATGCGAGACGTCAAACTCGCACCGATCTTCTTTGGTGAAACACTCATCGGACCCGATGTCCCCAATCTAGTTTACATGCTATCTGGAACGGACGAAGCATCGCATGGACAACACTGGAAGGATTTTCTGGCCCATCCAGAGTGGATTCGGATCAAGGAAATTGAAGAATACAAAGGCACCGTCTCCTCGATTAAGAAATGGATGCTCACTCCAACCTCCTATTCACAGCTTTAAAGTCATTTGTAAATTCAATTGATTTCGCGCAAGCAAATCGTCTTTTACGTTTTCTAATTTACAAACTTCAAAACCGTGTGTCGCAGCGGACCTCAACATGAACAACAACGCCTTTGAAGTCGTCGAATTTTCAGAAGCAGGCGAAACGCTTAATACAGAGTCAGTAGAGCAAACGCAGTTCGAAGGGGCGCATCAGGATTATTTTTTCAACAAATTCCTTCACCTTTCAGGCGACCTCGAACTTCCCTTAGAAGATCGCTTACCCGGGGAGGACGACGCACTGGAGTACCGAATCGGATCGGATCGCAACGGCGCTTATGTGCTCTACTACTTTCACGATGAAGTGATCTTTGCATCTTTGATTCTTAGTGGCACGGACCACGAAACTGAAACTGAATTGATGCAGGTTTTCAAGTTTCTGTTGCTCGATACTGACGATCTCGACGAGCCCACTGAAGAAGAGATTGATGAAGTCCTCTCATCCGAGGAATTTGATTTTTCCCAGACTGAGTCGCGGCCTGCCGTGTTCGAAGTTCAGTTAACCGGCCCGGAAGACGGCGAAACCCCGCTTGATCATGTCAGGCAAATGAATCGCACCTTAGCCGCTGCGTTCTTCAAATTAGATCGCCCTATCCAGCATTCTGGTCAATAAATTCTTTGATTAAGGTACGCGGAATAATGTAGGATCGCGTGCGACTGAATCGAGAAATATTCACCCCCAGAAAATTGCCATCGATATCAAACACAGGGCCCCCACATTGCTCTGGCCGTAGATTGGCGTCGTGTGAGACAACTCGACTAAACCCGTCTCTGCGGACACTCTTGCCTCCGATCAAACTATCAGCGATGTGCCGGGACGCTTCATCAGGCCGCTTTCCGAGTATCACCTCTTTCGTAATTTCCTGGCCATCCCGACGGACCGTGACGTCGATTCTACTGTTAACATCTTGATTCGAGAGAAAGCGAAAAACATCGTTTCGCTGACGCACCGTTTTATCGCCAAGTTTTAAAACAACATCTCCTGATTCAAAACCAGCCTTCTTTGCAGCTCCATTTTGAACCCTTTCAAAAATAACTGAATTATCCCGGCTACCAATCACCACTCCTAAATAACCTCCGCTAACTCGGGTACGGGGAACGGCAAAGAAATTAGATCCCCAGGTGCTGATAGTACCGGCACCCTTGGCATCCGGAACCAATAACAATCGCCCGGGCTGCTCTTCCAAATCACCCTTAATGCGACTCAAGTCAATTCCACCAACATCACGAAAATTAACTTGCAGCAAGACCAAATCGTTCTTGGGATCCCGGGCAACCACTTCGGCCGCCAGACTACTGCCATCGCTTAATTGAACTCTCGGTCCAGTTCCCACAAGCGTGCTTTTACTAATGAGATTGCCGCGGCCCTTTCGATAGATCCGCGTCCCCCAGACTGTTTGAGACTTTTCGTTTAATCGACTCTTAATAACGACTTGCGAATTGTCCAACTTCGCTTCCAGCGACTTAAAGACCTTTGAAAAGTCTTTCAATTCGGAATAAGTTTTCGGCTTTTCTAGACCTTCGGATTTCGTGAGATTCAACTGAATCGACTTTCGCTTTTGATCGCGAAGAATGGAGAATTCCACCTGGCTCTCACCTGAAGTTCGCAAAGAAACCAACTTATCATAAATCGATTTCGCTGAGCTTACTCTCTTGCCAGAGATCGCCTGAACAATATCGTTAACTTTTAATCCGGAAGTTTGCGCTAATCCACCTTCAACAATTTTAATGACCTTAACACCTTTCGATTCACTCTCTCCTCGAAAGCCAAGTTTGGGCAAGCTTGGCCAGCCATTAATTGTGAAGACCTTTGGCGTTTTCAACTGTTCCCAATACTGCTTGAATGAGTTGATAGGAACATCATAGTTCTGCTTGGTGTCTTTGCGAATATTGCTGTGAATCCCGATAACTCGTCCCTCAAGATCGACTAACGGGCCTCCTGAATCGCCCGGCTCCATGACCGCAGTTGTTTCGATCATCCCCTGATTCGTCGTCACTGGACGAGTGACGTAACCAAACCGAATTACCGAACCGCGATTTTTATCGTAAGTGCCGGGATAGCTAATGCTGATGCAGGGCTGATTGGTAAGCAGCGAAGCCGAATCTCCAAGCTCAGCCACGGGTAAACGCGATGGGTTCTCAATCTTTAACATCGCCATGTCAACGCGCTCGTTTGCACCGAGACCCTTCGCCCGCAGCTCCCGACCGTCAGCTAACAAAATTTTGTATCGGCGATTTGGCTTTACCGCGTGGCCAGCCGATAGAACAATCCCGTCGGAACTGACGATGACACCACTAAAAACCATTCCACCATCGTTGATGGCAACGGATGCAGGCACAACCTTTTTAACGGTCGACATAATTTGAGCCTGAAGATCAGTAACATTCAAATCTTCAATGGCAAAGCAAGAAGCCGTCGACAACCAAAAAATGGCGAAAATCAGTAGTGGCCGTCTGCTGAAAATAAATTTAGAACGCGGCATCTTTATCGCCTTATCTGAACGCCTAATTGATTGTGTATGACTGTTGAAAAAATAGCCCATCTTGCATCAGTAATCAAATCTTTTCCTCGAGTCGCAGAGGGTTAACCGCAAACCATCCACTTCAATACACACAATGCCGCCAACCGACACACCGTTCGGAAAAAAGCGTGAGATATCAAGGGATTTAAAGCAAATCAACAAAATTTTTGACGCCCGCGTGCCTGCAGGCAACTCCGGTTCCTTTCCAGCGCACCCCTCAGATTAGTTAAAGCTTGACCAATCACTGACTCTGGATTTGGAACTCTGGATTTGACTAGCGCTCGCCTAGGCAATACAGCCATTCCTGACGGGCTCCTCCACGATTTACCGCAACCCTCGCATAGAGCCTCCCCCCACAAACCACCTGAGAGGCGAAGGCTTCATCACCTAGCTGATTTCGCGCGACTTCCTGATATCCCTCGGACTTCGCCTCCACGACCACAGTCTCACCGTTCTCTGCGGTAAAGTATAAATTTCGATCAACAAGGATTGGCGAGGCGCTGACAGCCACACGGCGCTTACTAAATTTTTGTTTCCACATTTCATTACCGTCGTCTGCCCTCCAACAGTACAAAACGCCATTGTCAGCATGTGCGAATACGAATCCCCCAAATGCAAGCATTGATTGCTCGTACACTTTCGCCGGGTTGTCCCATAGCTTCTTGCCGTTACGAGCATCAATTCCAAGGGTCTGCCCTCCCGGAAATCCACCGCTGGCGAATACCCGTTCTTTATCCCAAACCATCGTGCCGCACGTCACTGCCCAATTCGCTTTTGTTGTCCAAATCGAATCGCCTGTCTCCGGATCGTAACTCGCAACTTTTCCACCACCGCTAATGAGTAATTGCCGGCGCCCCGCAACCTCAGCAATGACCGGCGTGGAATAACTGCTAATGCCGGTTCGGTCAATTCGCCAAACCTCTTTCCCCGTTTTGGTGTCATAGGCAACGATCGCAGATTTGACTTTATTCTCATTGGTGACAATCACGCGGGAGCCATCCACAATTGGCGTGGAACCGTAGCCGAATGGGTAGGTCGGGGAATATTCTCCCACGTCATTTTTCCAAAGCACCTGGCCATCAAAATCAAGGGCAATCAGGTGTATGTTACTGTGGTGGCAAAACACCGCAAACAGACGCTTTCCGTCGGTTGCGATTGTCGACGTGGCATGTGTGTTTTTGGGGTGCATGCGCTTCGGCCAACCCCCTTGGTTGACCTCCGTCGCCCAGAGTGTTTTTCCATCTTTTTGATCAAAACAAATCACAGATTGCGTTTGCTCCGTTTGTTCGGCGGTCGTCAGGAAAATTTTACCGTCAATGATTAGCGGAGAGGCATGTCCTCGCCCGGGCACTTTGGTTTTCCAAATGACATTTTCATCATCTCCCCACTCCAACGGAGCCGTCCTGGATTCCGCAATCCCATTGCCGCTTGGACCTCGCCAACGCGACCAGTCATTTTGGGCACCAACTTCAAGAGGATCTAATAAAGTCGAGCATAGACAGATAATAAGAACGGTAGATTTCGAAAACATTAAGAACTCAAATTATAAATACAATAGATAAAACAATAGACTTAGCGATTTAAACTAAACCGCAAATGAACTTAACAAAAGACTTGCGTTATCGCTTTCGCGTGTCCAGTTGAGTACCGAGACGAACGTCTCAAAATAACGCTCAGCAACACTATTCCACTAGTTCCGCGCTCCAATACGCGTCGCTAATAAATTTCGCCCAACTCTGATAACCCGTTGTGTGCTGTGAGTAAATTGGATTCCAGTTGGGCTGCTTTGGCGTATTCAACAGTTTTAAACCCGCCCTCTCGAGTGACCGATCCGCTTTGTTCTGATTGCAGGGTACGCAAGCCAGCACGCAATTTTCCCAATTGGAACCACCTCCTTGCGACCTCGGAACAACATGATCGATGGTCAATTCATCCCCTTTTGGTCGACGGCCACAGTACTGGCAGGTCATTCGGTCTCGCTTGAAAAGATTTCTTCGGCTGAAAGCCACCGTGGTAGAAGGCAATCGATTAAAATCAGCCAGCGTGATAACTTCCGGAATCCGAATTCTTCTGGAAACCGTTCGTACAAACTCCTGCCCGTCCTCAGCATCCGCCCGAGCCCAATCTTCCCAGTCGTAGAGTTGATAGTCGACTGGATCGACGACTCTTGCCGCCCCACTCCAAACCATCACAAGTGCGCGAGCCACTGTCGCGACATTTACCGGTTGCCAACTTCGATTTAACACCAAAGTAGGCCGCTGAAGAACCTCTGAAACCATTTCGTCGACTCCTTGCATTTTTGTAATCAAGGCAGCTGAAAATCCCAATACGAAACCCCTCATCAAAAGGATGAGCCAGGTAAACGCATCGAGCCATTTAATTATGGCGAAAAAAATTGCATTTGCACACCTTATTGCCGCTTGTGAAAAAATTGGCTGACAAGGTTTCTGTAAAACCGTGTAACAGAGGTCGATTAGTTGCAAAAAAGTCAAAATTTGGCTGAAATACTTGAGGTATGGCCGGGGACCGCCTAATCCAACGTTCTCGAAAACTTCATAGTTCCAGAAACAGTAAGAGGCTTCACCTTCGCAGTAAAAACAAACCGTTGCGGTCGCTCAAATGAGTGCGAAGGATTCTGCTGAAGACAACCGCTGCGCCTTCTCGCATTTCTACCGGCGCGTTATGATATTATTCCCAGCGGTGTCGTGAAAACAAAGCGAATCGATAGCTCGGCGTCGGGTTCGCCACTCAATTGCTCCTCTGGTCAACACAAAAAAATTTGGAGCACGTAATGTCAGCTAAATTGCTGGACGGAAAAGGAATTTCAAAAGAAATTCAAAAAGAAACCAAAGTGAAGGTCGAACAGTTTATTGCAGATCATGGCAAGACTCCGGTACTTGCCGCTGTTCTCGTTGGCGATGATCCAGCCAGCCAGGTTTATGTTCGAAACAAGGAACGCGCGTGTGCTCGTGCCGGAATTGAAAGTCAACTTCACCGTCTTCCAGCTACCAGCACCACCGAAGACATCCTTGCCAAAGTGGTTGAGTTGAACGAGAACTCCCAGGTCAACGGGATCTTAGTCCAGCTGCCATTGCCCGACCAAGCGGACAGCCGCGTGATTCTCGACGCCATCGATCCACAAAAAGATGTCGACGCCTTTCACCCCCACAACGTTGGCCTGATCTCACAGGGTCGGCCACAGTTTCTCCCGTGCACGCCTCACGGCATCGTGCAGATGCTTAAACGCTGCGGGATTGAAACCTCAGGCAAATCTATCTGCATCATTGGCAGGAGCGACATTGTTGGCAAGCCAATGGCGATGATGCTGGGACAAAAAAACTCAAATCTCGGCCCCGAAATGGCCAACGCTACCGTTACGCTTTGTCACAGTCGCACTCAAAATCTCGCATCCATCACGCAACAGGCTGACATCCTTATCGCGGCGATTGGACGGCCAAATTTCGTGACACCGGATATGATTAAACAGGGAGCCGTAGTTGTTGATGTGGGGATCAACCGAACGGATCAAGGGTTAGTGGGAGATGTAGATTTCGAATCAGGAAAAGAGATCGCCGGATTCATCACCCCGGTCCCCGGTGGCGTTGGACCACTTACCGTTACCATGCTCCTTGAAAATACGTTAATGGCTGCGATGATTCAAAGTAAGGCGGTTGCTTGAGTAGCGCAACTCTACTCACGTTCGCCAAACTTTCGTTTAAAAGACCACTGGCAAAGATAATTTTATGACGATTAACTATTCGAAATATTCCTTTCTCAGTGAACTTTACGTCGATCAAGCTGGCTCGATCTTTTGGCATCGCCGGCTGGAGAACAGATAATGAACACCATAATATCCAACCCTTGGCTTCGCCCTCTCGCAATCTCATTGCTCGCTTTTTCATTTTTGCTAATTACTGGCTGTAGCGGCTGCCTCGATTCCGAAAAAACAGTCGCTCAAAAAAAAGCCGAAGAAAAGAAAAA
>JAALLA010000011.1:0-33948 GCA_011087765.1 Pirellulaceae bacterium | reverse complement strand
ATATGCTTAGCAATATGAACGAGAGGGGAGCACGTTTCAATCGAATTAAATCCGGCCACTGGTACACCGCAAATTTCCAAGCAGTCGCCAATAGCAGCAATTTTGAAGGCAACCTCGAAGTTTCCAGCACTGAAACTGGCGGTAAACCTGCCAGCATTCCTGGCACCAACTATTTTTTGACCACCAGTCGCCCAGCATCCTTACCGAAAGGGGAGTTGAAAAATTTAGAGACGAGTGTTTACATTCCCATCCGAAAGCGTGCCAAGACTGCGACGGCAAAATTCTCGCTGAGTCGCTCATCCAGCGGCATCACTCCGGTCGCGCAATCCCAACCTGTCAAATTAATGGGAGGGTTTCAGTATCATATCGTCCTGCTCAGCAGCCGCCCCGACAGTTTCTCCTTCATTAACCGTTCCGACAACATTCGCTTGATCGGGCAAAAACAAGATGGTTCCAGCTTAGATTCTTTCTATTTTGTCGTGCCAACCGTAAACGGCTATCCCTCTCCACTTCCCAAGCACTCCCTGAACTGGACGACCATTGCCTATCTAATTTGGGACGATTTAGACCCTAATGAAATGGCTCTAGAACACCAGGAAGCCCTGTTAGACTGGATTCATTTTGGAGGACAACTGATTCTTAGCGGCCCCGATTGCCTTGCCAAACTCCAAACCAGTTTTCTTGCTGACTATCTTCCAGGGACTTTTGAAGGCACCCAAAATATCACAAACGCGGACATTGCCGAACTCAATCAAAACTGGTCGCTGCCACCCAAAGCAAATAAAGGGAACTCAAGAAACCTTGTCATCTCCAACAAATCCCCCTTGCTCGGAGTCACCCTCACTCCCGATCCCAAAGCCGACTTTATCACAGGCACGGGAAGAATGGCCATCGAAAGAAAAGTCGGCCGCGGTCGGATAGCCATCACAGCCTTTTCGCTCAACGATCAACTGATTCGTAGCTGGGGCAGTTTCTCCAGCTTCTTCAACGGAGCGCTGATGCGTTTGCCAGCACGGCGTTTCGCCCCTAACCTCGCCAGCACTATGATGTTTAACTGGATTGACTATGGATCCACAGCCTATGATCCTCTCATCCGCAGTACCCTTCGCTATCTTTCCCGAGATCTTTCGGCAAACGGGACACAAAACATGCCGTCATCTCAATTGGGCGAAATAAGTGCAAACGAGGATAACCGTCCAACTCCAAACTTCGCCATCCGCCCCGAAGATACACTGGATAAACTCGCGAATCGAGAAATCGAAGACCATTGGCACTTTGGCGGCTATCAGGACTCGGCGTATTCCGGCGTTGCGGGATGGGATGACTACGGCGCAATCTCCAGTGCAGCCCGGGAAACACTCAAGCAAACGGCCGGCATTTCACCACCGTCTTCCGGCTTTGTATTAAAGATGCTGGCGATTTATCTCGTCATCCTGGTCCCGTTGAACTGGCTTTTCTTTCGGATGATCGGCAGAGTCGAATACGCGTGGGTCGCGGTCCCAATTATCGCACTGGTGGGTGCATTTACCGTTGTCAAACTCGCGTCGCTGGATATTGGTTTCGCTAGAAGCAACACGCAAATCAGCCTGCTTGAAGTTCATGCCGACTATCCCCGGGCGCACTTGGCGGAGTATTCTGCACTCTACACCTCGCTCTCCACACGATACACAGCCGAGCTCGATAATCGCTCTGCCCAGTCACTGCCATTCTCGATCTCCGATTTAGAAGACCAAAACTTCCAATCTACCGAAACGCTAAGTGAAGTTACGCTGCGGCGCACCGTTGAGGACGAACTTCAAGGATTTCAAATCCAATCCAATTCTACCGGTTTGTTGCATACCGAAGCCATGGTCAGTTTGGGTGGCGTTATTTCTTTTTCCAACAATCCCGAAACGGGAAAATCCACCCTCTCTAACTTGACAGCAATGACGATTGAGAACGCGGCCGTCATCGGCCGTGACGAGTCAGGGAAACTCCAGTTTGCGCGCTGCGAATCCATTGGCACAGGAGATGAAATTACGCTGGAATTCCAACCCTGTGAAACACTCGATTCTGTATGGCAACCCGACTCAGAGTTTACTAATCTGCGAGCGACCGCAGAGTCCATATGGGAGTCCAATCTCTACGATCTGGAGGAAGCGGACATTGATACCATTAGTGAATTCCCTCAAATCCAAAAAAACAGGGGGACCATCAGACGGCTGCTGTTAGCCAAGAACGGCCCCGACAAACTCCAATTCAGCAAGAGTGATTTCATCACTGAATACGCGAGGATTAATTCCACTGGCTCATCCAAAGTAACCGTCGACTTAATGAGAAAAACTATCCTTCAAAATCTGGCATTAGATAACAATGAGTATCGCCTGATAGGAGTCAGCCAAAGCCATCCTGGGAATACTGTTTTTAATCCAGCCGCGACGCAAACTGTCAATCGCTCCCTCGTAGTAGCCCATCTCCAGCGCGGTGAATTACCCATCGCCAAACGAGACGTTAACTCAATCTACGATTTCAGAAATATCTCCAACCTTGATTTGCTAGATTAGAAGAAGTCATCGTTCACCAGCTTCACGTTCACTTTTATAAATTGTAAACAGAAAAAAACACCATGATTGAATTACGTGGATTTGGGAAGGACTACGGTGAATTCACTGCCGTCGACTCACTGGATTTGACAATCGCCGAAGGTGAAATGTTCGGCTTTATCGGACCGAATGGTGCCGGCAAAAGCACCAGTATCCGCTTCCTCGCGACCTTGCTTCGCGCCTCCAGAGGTGACGGCACCATCAACGGTTATAGTGTGTCAGAGGACCCCATGAATGTGCGGCGAAGCGTTGGGTACATGCCCGATGCCTTTGGCGTCTACGATGGAATGAAGGTCTGGGAGTTTCTCGATTTCTTTGCCGTCGCTTATAAAATTGGTCGTACCCAAAGAAAGCGGGTGATCAAAGACGTTCTCGACCTGCTCGATCTTACCTACAAACGTGATGACTTCGTCAACGGACTCTCGCGCGGCATGAAGCAGCGATTGTGTCTTGCCAAGACCCTCGTCCATGACCCTCCCGTCCTAATCCTCGACGAGCCCGCGAGCGGACTCGACCCCCGCGCACGCATTGAAGTGAAGGCTCTTTTAAAAGAACTCCGACGCATGGGGAAAACGATCCTAATCTCAAGTCATATTCTTACTGAGTTGGCTGACTGCTGCACTTCGATCGGAATTATCGAAAGAGGGAAATTACTAATGCACGGCCCGATCGATGAGGTCTACCAGAGAATCCGGGGGAACCAGGTGATCGAAGCCAGATTTGGAAAAAATCTCGAAACTGGATTGTCTATCGTCCGCAGCAATCCGGATGTCCGCGACATCCAAGTCGATGGCTCGAAATTAATTATTGAGTTCACCAGCGCTGAACACAACCCAGCGGAACTGCTTAAGTCACTTATAAAGCATGACGTGGAAGTTATTAACTTCGGCCAAAAAGATCCTAATCTCGAAGACGTCTTTATGATGGTCACCAAAGGATTGGTTTCCTAACATCAAAAAAAAATGACTAATCCAACAAGATTGAATTTGGTCCAGAATTCATTCCACCACCAGACTCCCATTGTCTGCGGATTTCGCGAAGCCCGTAACAACACAAATCATAACGGTCGCTAAGACGCTCGAGTAACGTGGATGGAGGTGACTCGGCGACCGGAGCCTCGATCTCGCTTGCAATTCTGTAAGCTCGCTTGCCAAACGCGCAATAAGTTTCAAATCGGCCCGATGTATCTGAATCACCATCGCGTAATGCTTCCGGATAGAGACCCGCCCAGAACAAAGTAAAATCACCAATATGCAAATGCACCTCCCGTCTGGCATTGCCTAAACGCTCTGATGCCTCTGCTACCATTTCATGAACGCTCATGACCGGTCTTCCGGTGACACTGCGAATCCGATGGATCATATCGCTACGCGTCGATCGAATTAATAGCTCGGTGAGGTAGTCAATCAACAACGGATCAACCACACCTAATTGAGAATGGAACGTGTGTTCGGCTAAGCCGGCAAAATATCGCTGAATTGCCGACCTTGGCTTAGGTGAATTCTCTGACTGCTCTGGCATCTTGAACCTCCGTTCACATCGATAAATCGAATCATCCGCCAAAACAACTGTAGTACTCCAGTGGATCGGGGGTCAAGACATTTTTTGCCAGCATGCAAAGGAAAAAATAACAACCGTTAAGCAAGTTAGCCGTAGCGAACGTAAGGATTAATCGGCAAATTATCATTTACAACAGGAGGCTGTCGCCAGTGCCACGACAGGACACTTATTTTTAACTGGGGAACTAAATTCAATTCATTCGTCAGTAATTCGTCGCCAACATCAGCCATTAATCGCGGCCAACATCCCTTGAGCAAATCCACCAACGTCGTTCATGACCTCTTCGTTGTTCGATGGATCGTTGGCCGCAGCAGCAATCCGGCGAACGATCGCCGAGCCCACAATTAAACCATCCGCGACCGGCTTCAGCACTTCGACGTGCTCGAGTTTGCTGATGCCGAAACCAACACAAATTGGCAAATCGGTGACCGACCTCAACCACTTCAGATTATCCGCCAGATCAGAAGGCAGTTCGGTGCGTTCACCGGTGATTCCCGTAATTGAAACATAGTAGATAAAACCGGTTGTCTGCTTGGCGATTTGCACCGCACGATCTCGCGGTGTGGTTGGGGTAATTAACTGAATAAGACTGAAATCAAGCGACTTGCACTTCGCCGCCAATTCATCCGATTCGTCGACCGGCATGTCAGGCACAATTGCTCCCGAAATCCCCGCAGCGATTGCCTGCTGAAGATACTCATCGATTCCCATTCGATAGATAATCGCGTAACTCACCATCGTAACGATGGGCATCGAAATCTCAGCAGTCACCTCAGAGGCCATTGAAAAAATACCGTTGAGCTTGGTTCCCCCCTGGAGCGAACGAGTGTACGAATCCTGAATCACAGGGCCGTCAGCGATTGGGTCGCTGTAAGGGATGCCCAATTCCGCTAAATGGCACCCTTCAGCATCCAGTCGCTGTAGTATGGCTGCCGTGAATTCTAAGCTAGGGTCACCGGCGGTCACGAACGGCATGAACGCTTTTTTACCTTCCGCTTTTAACCGTTGAAAAAGTTCGTCGATCGCCGACATAGAGGGTTCCTGTAATGTGCTGATTCGTAGAAGTAATGAAAAAATTCAAACCAGGTGGGACGATTCCTAAGTCCGCCGGGCCACCGCTTCGTCTTTTAAACGCTGGATCTCACCGGCGTCTTTATCACCGCGTCCTGAAAGGCAGATAACGACCACCTCATCTTTTCCACGCTCTTTAGCGACTTCCATTCCTTTGGCAATCGCATGAGAAGTTTCGAGTGCCGGCAGAATCCCTTCGTTACGGGCAACCAGATCGAAAGCAGCGAGAGCTTCATCATCTCGGCAACTGCGATACTCAACGCGGCCGGTCGATTTCCAGTGGCTATGCTCGGGACCAACACCCGGATAATCCAGTCCGGCCGAAGCAGAGTGGACGTCGTCCGTCTGCCCATCTTCGTCTTGTAAAACATAACTAAAACTTCCATGTAGAACGCCGGGCTTTCCAAAGGTCAAACTGGAAGCATGACGTCCCGGTTGATCACTTTCTCCACCAGCTTCTACGCCCACCAGCGGAACATTCGTCTCGGCAACAAACGGATAAAACATTCCCGCAGCATTGCTGCCTCCACCCACGCAGGCAACTACCGCATCCGGTAACCGCCCGAACCGCTCTTGCGACTGAGTTATTGTCTCCCGACCAATCACGGCCTGATAGTCTCTCACAATCAAAGGGAATGGGTGGGGGCCAACCACCGAACCCAAAATGTAATGGGTCTCCGCCACAGAGCTCATCCAATCCCGCATCGCCTGATTGACCGCATCGCGAAGCGTTCGCGATCCGGTGGTCACAGGGCAGATTTCAGCTCCCAACATTTTCATGCTCTGAACGTTGGGCTGCTGGCGGCGGATATCTTCCTCGCCCATGTAAATGACACAGGGGATCCCAAAATGTGCACAGGCTGTAGCCGTCGCGACACCGTGCTGGCCAGCCCCCGTCTCCGCAATGACTCTCTTTTTACCCATTCGAATCGTCAGCAATGCTTGCCCCAGAGTGCTATCAATTTTATGAGCACCGGTATGGTTCAAATCCTCTCGCTTAAACCAAATCTGAGCGCCACCGCAATGCTCAGTTAGTCGCTTGGCAAAATACAGCGGGGAAGGGCGGCCCACAAAGTCGCGTAACAGCACATCCAGTTCAGCCTGAAACGCCGGATCTTTTCGGGATTGATAGTACTCCGTTTCAAGCTGATCGAGTGCGGCAATGAGCGTCTCCGGAACAAACCGCCCACCAAATTCCCCAAAACGCCCTTTCGCATCGGGCAGACTGGCATCGGGACTCGGTTCCGGTAAAAAATGACTGGTCATGAGTTATTGTCTAAATCAAACTAAGAAAAAATATCACTGCTGAAAACATTCAGGTATCAAATTGTTTCCACCATTATGCTGATTGTAACCGGTTATCGTTTCTCGTCATAACCTTTGTAGGTATAAAGAGAAAGGGCTTAAAATTCCGCCAACGCTAATTCCTAATTACCCCAAAACCCTCATGACCAGAATTCTGCCGAGCAATCGCCTCCGCGGACTGCTAAAACCACCGATTACACCATCGTTAAGAGTCGTCCCCAATGCCCGAATTGCCTGAAGTTGAAACGATGCGACGAGGCATCCTTGGAATCGTGGGCGCGACAGTCGTCAAAGCGGCACGAACCCCATGCTCGAAACGTCCAATCGTCATTAAGCCAAGAATCGACCATTTAAATAAACGCCTTCAAGGCAAGACGATCGCCAGCGTAGACCGGTTGGGCAAACGCGTTGTCATCCGACTTGATTCAAACGATCGACTCATTTTTGAACCACGAATGACCGGTCTGGTGCTAATCGCCGATCCCCCCACCGATGAGCATCTTAGATTTTGCCTCCAAATAAAAAAATGCCCTATCAAAAAAGTCCTTTTTTGGGATCGACGTGGACTTGGCAATGTAACCCTTCTTTCGCCAAGTGAATATGAAACCAAGTTAACCGATGGAAAACTAGGCCCGGATGCCTTGGCTGTCTCTTCCGTCGAATTCCCCAAACGGTTTAAAGGCACTCAGCGAGAAATCAAAGTCGCCATGCTCGATCAGAAAATTGTACTTGGCATTGGCAATCTCTATGCCGCCGAAATTTTGCACCTCGCGGGAGTTCACCCGCAAACACGATGTGATCAGATAACCGCCAAAAGATGGCAACTCATTTATCAAAAGATGATCGAAGTCTTTGAACTGGCAATCGAGTACGAAGGCTCGACGCTTTCCGATGGCACTTACCGAAACGCCATTAACGGAGAAGGAAGTTTTCAAAACGAACACCGAGTTTACGACCGCGAAGGCCAGGCTTGCCCGAAGTGCAAGGACGCGAAAATACTTCGTATCGTGCAAGCTCAGCGGGCGACCTTTTTCTGCAAACGCTGTCAGACCAAGCGATAGCCTCGGCAACGTTCACAGTTCAACCTTCAATTAAGTGCCCGTCGTCGCATTGATCTGCGAAACCGCACCGGCAATGCCTCTCGCTAACTGCACTGGCGACTTCTGTTTTTCCATTGGGAACATCAAGGTAAAGCAAGTTCCTTTTCCAAGGCTGCTTTCAACGCGGATCTTTCCACCATGCGCTTCGATGATATTTTTACAAGTCGATAAACCGACTCCGGTTCCACCTTTTCCCGTTTCGTCCGGCCCCGCCTTTGTTGAGTAAAACGGATCAAATATCTTGCGCAATTTTTCCTGCGAAATCCCGGGGCCGTAATCTCTCACGCTCAAATCGACGGTGTTGCTCTGAAGGTTCTTCTTTAACTTGATCACCAATTGACCACCTTCCGTCATCGCCTGGCGAGCATTAATCAACAGATTCATCAACACCTGCTGAACTTGATTACCGATCGCGGAAATCTCTGGAATATCCTTCTCGATATCAATATCGACCGAGATGCGATATTTTTGCATCTCTCGCTCGAGCAGTACCATCGACTCATCGATCAATTTGCTCACATCAGTCAACTCGAAATGCTCGCTTCGATTTCTCGCCATTCCAAGCACTGCATTGGTAATCTTGGCTGCCCGCATTCCTGCGCTGTTGATCTTATCGAATGCCTTATCCCGGGTCTGCTTGTCATCGTGACGCATTCCCATCTTGGCGTAGTTGATAATCGTCATGAGCACATTATTAAACTCATGGGTCGTGGTACTCACGAGTTCACCAAGTGCTGTCATTCTCTGAGACTGGTCGAGTTGCTTCTTCAACGCATCGATCTCGTCTCGGAGGCGTTGGATTTCGTTTTGCTGCCCGTCGCTCACTAGCGATCCCTCCATGGTCGTTATATTTTAAGCATCCCGCAACGATGCGAACCTCAACCGAGTCCGCGCAGGCTTCCTGCCTTACCTTTTTGCCAAAAACTGTGAGAACTACTTAAAACCATGGCTTTTACCCGCGATTCGCCGCTTTTCCCATAGATAATGCTATCGTCCAATTAGTGTGGGCGGCTAAACCTTGAGTCTCTATAATCGGGTTGGGTAAGTGGCGTTTTTTCTACGCTTGGAAATCATCGCCCCAACATTGCATCAAGGCGTTCAAAATCGCCCCGCGTTACCCTCAACAACGTCAAGGAATGACGGTTTGCCAGTGACAAGGAAGGTCGATGAGTACAATTCAAGAATTTGATCAACTAGTTGCGATCGCTGAGACGCTCGGCTATCGCATCCGCTACGACTACTTCGGAGGTACCGGTGGAGGCGTCTGTGAGTTCGCAGGTACCAAGTGGCTATTTCTGGATCTGGCACTCACGTGCAATGAACAGCTCGAGCAACTTCGGATCACGCTAGCCAATGAGCCACTCCTATCCACGCTCAATCTTGACGCATCCATTCGAGACGAAATATCGAAGCGAGTTGCGTGACTCTCTCGAGTTAGAAAACTTGCAACACTCGGTTTAATGGTGATACCAGCACCTGAGGAATTGATGCCAACGACTCGGGGTATCTCCGCTGGTACCTAACGAGGCGTCTGCAGACCCTTCTTCCCAGCGACTCCAAATATTGGGGAGTACCACCGTTTCCATACTGACGATTTTAATTTCGTTATCCGCGATCCACTGATTCGCCGCTCGTACCGCTTCCTCAAATGTTTCATGTTTACCCGGGTTTAAAAAACCGGGCGCGACGATTTCTTTGGGAACAAAATCTTTGTATTTCAGCATGGCGAGTCTCTCTCACTATTTTTGACAATAGAGCTTTTGTGTCTCAATGTATTTTTCTACGGCACGCGGGGTAAGATAACGAATACTCTGCTGCTTCTCCACCTTGTCCCGGATTTGCCGACTTTGAATATCAATCAATGGACTGACAATTGAATAACGGCAGAATGACGCGTATCGCTGGGGATCTACATGTTTTTCGAACACCGATAGATCGATCTCGTTAGCGTCAGGGCGATTCACAACCAGTGGAGTTGCGAGCTGACAAATTTCAGTCGGTTCATGCCAAGTATCAAAATTGTCCAACGAGTCTGCACCGAGTAATAAGAACAATTCATCATCCGCATGCAATTCACGAATTGCTCTGAGCGTGTCAACGGTATAGCTTACGCCACCACGTTCAATTTCAATGCGTGCCAACTGGAACGCAGGATGCCCTGCAATCGCAAGTTCAATCATCTCGATCCGCTGACGGTCAGTCCCTTGAGCTCCCTGTTCTTTATGAGGGCTCAAGGCACACGGGACAAACCAAACCGCATCTAAATCAGCTTGTTCCCGGCATTGCTCCGCCAATATCAAATGGCCTTGATGAATCGGGTCAAACGACCCCCCAAACACTCCAATACGCATACTTTTATTCACCTTTTGTTGATTTATTCCGTCACTCGTCTTCGGAAACCTAACACAACTTTGAATTATAAACTACTAGCGTAAATTTTTGATAATTCATAAGCTGGCCAATCTTCAGTTGGTGATAAATTCAGACAACTCTAAACAACCAGTCGCCCCTTTTAAGTAATGGCGATTACTCACAGGAATATTCCCATGGGATCGTGGACAGAGTGACCCTACGTGTCCACCGAATCTGATATGTTACTTCAATGGACCAGCAATCTCTTTTCAACGTCGAACCTCCACCCTGGCAATTAGATGATCAGGATGACTGGCTGGCGGCTCGGATCGCATTCCCGGGGGCTCCCTACGGTCCTTACGACTATTCAATACCAGCCGACTTGGAAAAATCTGTGCAGCCGGGTGTGCGAGTCGAGGTTAATCTCGGACGCGGCAACCGAATTATGATCGGCTATTGCCTTGAGATAGTTAATCCCGGTCACCCGGACGCTCACACGGTAAATCCCCAAAAACTGAAGCCCATTGGCAGGGTGCTCGATCCACAACCTATCATTAACGCTCCCTTGCTTGGCCTTGCCAACTGGATCAGCGATTATTACCTCTGCCCTGTTGGCCAAGTCATTGAGACAATCGTTCCGCCCGGTGTTCGTAATAAATCGGGCACCCGCGAAATGCTATTTTTAAGCGCCGCTGAAGATTTGCTGCAACGCACAAAAACGATGAAGTTGTCGCAACTTCAAACCACCATCTTAAAGACACTCGTCAGCAGCGTCCAAGATTGGACACCGCGTGAACTCGCCGAAACCGTTGGCTGCACTCAAGGGCCTATCTCTACCCTCCGAAAAAAAGGGTTGATCATTGCGACATCTAAGCGCGTTCAACAGAAAACCCATGAAATACCTCGCGAACAAAGAATGGCCGACTTAGTTCTTAATGGTGAACAAGAAAATGCTCTCGAAAAGATCAATCAACATATCGACTCCGACACTCACCGTACCTTTTTAATGCACGGCGTGACCGGAAGTGGAAAAACAGAAGTCTACATTCGAGCTATTCAAAGAGTTGTTGAGTACGGAAAACAGGCCATTGTGCTGGTACCGGAAATCAGTCTCACACCCCAAACTCGCCAACGGTTCAGAGCGCGTTTTGATCGCGTTGCGGTATTACACTCTCATCTAACGGCTGCTCAACGAGCCTGGCACTGGCAAGAAATCGCAGCGGGTCGCGTTCAAGTTATTATCGGCGCCCGCAGTGCGATCTTTGCGCCAACACCCCGCCTCGGGTTAATCGTTCTCGATGAAGAGCACGATGGGTCTTTTAAACAAGATAAAGCACCGAGATATCACGCTCGCGATGTTGCCGACTGGCGAGCCAGCCACGAGGGCATTCCTCTGGTACTCGGATCAGCAACCCCTTCGCTTGAATCGTGGCAGCGTACGATCGAAGGCAAGTATGAAAAACTCTCGCTCACAAAACGAGTGCTGGATTTGCCTCTTCCCGATGTTGCGACCATTGATCTTCGAGTCGACTTCGGAGGTAGAAAACGTTTCGGCCCCATCAGTCAAAAGCTTCGGCAAGAAATTACTCAGGCCGTTTCAAGCGGAGGTCAGGTTATTTTGCTGCTGAATCGCCGCGGCTTTTCCACTCGCATCCAATGCCCTGGCTGTGGAAATGTCGAAACCTGTCCCGACTGCTCAATTCCACTGACACACCATGTCGACGGTAATAAAGCAGTTTGCCACTATTGTGATCACCAAATTCCTGAACCCAAAAAATGCTCTCAATGTGGAAATGATTCCATTCGATTTTCAGGTTTGGGAACGCAACGCTTAGCAGCTACGGTCGCTGCGATGTTTCCTGAGATCCCGATGATGCGAATGGATACCGACACGATGCGGAAACCTGGAAGCCATGAGAAAGCGCTTGCTAAGTTTCGTAGTGGCGAAATCAAAATTCTACTGGGGACTCAAATGATCGCCAAAGGACTGGATTTCCCGAATGTCACGCTCGTGGGTGTTATCAACGCTGACACCGCGCTGCACCTTCCCGACTTTCGGGCAGCCGAACGCACCTTCGGATTGGTCACTCAGGTCGCTGGTCGAACCGGACGAGGAGCAAAGGGAGGCCGAGTGTTGGTCCAGACATTTGACCCCGAACACAAAGCAATCCAAGCCGCGACACGCCATGATTACCTTGGTTTTGCGGCGGAAGAACTGCCTCATCGAGACGAATTCAAATACCCACCGTTTGGGTTTCAAGCACGCGTCGTGATTCGCTGTGAATTGGAGTCAAAAGCCGAACAAATGGCAGACCATATTGCGGAACAGATTGAATTTGCCTCGGAGAAACTGGCCGTTGAGGTCTCGGTTCTAGGGCCGGCTCCCGCCCCGGTCGAAAAACTCCGCGGGAAATTCCGTTTTCACATGCTCCTAAGTTCTGAAAGCCCCGGCGCTTTGCAATCGGTCGTTCAACTCGCTCAGAAAACCATTAGATCCATTAATGATGTGCAGTGGATCGTCGACATAGACCCACAGGACATGATGTAATTACGCTCTTTCGATTAACCCTAGAACACCCTGGTTCCCCACAATTTGCCGATCCTGTCAATTCCTGAGTTTTCACAGCGACTTTCCGATCTACTCGTTTCGCTCTGGCTTGGTTCAGGGAGCACTCCTACAATGAATCAACGATCCCATTCACCCACAAGAGGCTCAATTCTCCTATGTCCTACCGCGGCATCAAACGTGTCCTTGGCGAGTCCAACCTTGAACGGAAAATCCGTATCTGGTTCGGCATGTGCCTGTTGGGTTTGATGGGTGGTTCTTTTTGGCTGGTGAATAAAATCACCGAAGATCAAATTTATAACAATATCCAAGAGACGGCACACAGTTTTAAGTCGGAGTACCTGCTGCGGACGCATTTGAAAAACATTCAAAATATCCCTCTAGCCGAGAGCGAACTACTTGAAAAGCTCGCTGATGATGAAGATGGCTATATGTATACCGCGGAGACAATTTTCCTACCGAGCAAAGTTAGACGGAATCAAATCGGCACATTTTCTGAAGGTCTCTGGCAACCCAAACTGGACCAGCAACAAAACGGGGAAGTGGCACAGCAACAAAGCGATAACAGCAAAATAGAGGAAAACTTCCGTCTGGCAGCACTAACCAGCAAAGCGAAACCGGGCCAACTGAACCGAGATCTTCTGGAAGCATTTAAAAAAATTGACATCAGTGCCTACAACGAATTGGTGAAAAAAAACAAAGAGAATCCGGAGGTGGATAACTGGGATTCATGGGAAGTTGACAATTTCGAGGGTGAGCAGTTCATCTATTACGCCCCAATCACGTTTAATGCAGAATGCAGTGCCTGCCACTGGCTCATCGCTGAAGACCCCGCCACCCAGTTAAAACTTGACAACCTTCAAAACCAACTAATCGAAGATGATATCTCGCGCGAAGACGTAACCTTGGCACTCACTGAAAAGAATGAGTACGCGCCTGCTGTTTTCCTGAAAATCTCCCTTGATAATAAACTAACGCAGGATGCAATCACGCAAAGCCGCGCAATACTTATCTCGGTTGCGATTGGAACGGTTGTTATCTGCGTCGCTTTCCTGTGGGCCATCGTCCGCTACGTCATTGTCAAACCGTTGGCTCACCTTCGTGATGTCACCGAAGAAGTCAGCCAGGGCCGGATGGACGTTCGCGCCGAGGTAAATACCGGAGATGAATTTGAAGAATTGTCACGTTCTTTCAATCGCATGCTGCGACACCTCATGGATACGCAACTTGCCCTGCAAAGCGTAAACCAAGACCTCGACAGCAAGGTCGACGAGCAGGCACAGCTCAACCTTAAACTCTACGAGATGAATCAGATCAAAAGTGAGTTCCTGGCCAACATGAGCCACGAACTGCGCACTCCCTTGAACAGCATCATCGGATTTTCCGAAATTCTCGAAACGGCAAAAGGGCTCGAGGACAAACAGGTTCGTTTTGCTTCGAACATTCGAAATTCGGGGCGATTATTACTCGATTTAATCAACGATATTCTCGACTTGGCAAAACTGGAAGCCGGCAAAATGGAAGTCAAGCCAAGCGACTTCAAATTGAACCAACTCATCTCTGAACTTTGCGAAATGGTCAGGAATTTAGCTGAAACAAAAAACATTCAACTCACCGTTGACGTCAGCCCTGACTTCCCAGTCGTCTTTCAGGATAAAATTAAACTGCAACAAATTTTAACCAATCTCCTTTCCAATGCGATCAAATTTACGCCAGAGGGGGGTCGCATTAATGTCACTGCAGATCGGCTGGATTCCAATCCGACTGAACTTCAAATCCACGTGCGAGACACCGGCGTAGGAATCGCGACTCTCGATCAAGCCATCATATTTGAAAAATTCAGACAAGGGCCTTCTGCCATCGGAAAAGACTCGCTGACGCGCGAGGTCTCAGGAACCGGACTGGGGCTTTCCATTGTGAAAGAACTCTGCATTCTTCTCGGAGGCAAAATACAGCTGGTTTCCGAGGTTGGCAAAGGGAGTACTTTTTCGATCACGTTACCTTGGCGATTTCAATCAACGCCAAAAATCAATTCGGAAATTTCAGAGACGATTAACGAACTTACCAAGAGTCAACGCGTCGATTTCGCGAGAGCAAACCTCACGCCAACTCCCCAAACTGAAGATATCGAAGGCCTGCAATCGAACTCGGCGGGATCTGACGCCGATTAGCCAACTGACTTTGTCTTGGCAGATCGCTCGAACCGCTAAACTTTTGCAAATTGATCTACTACAATACCACTTTCCTGTTCCCTGCTCCAAACGATGCTCCGTGAATAACTCAGCCGCCAACACAATTGAAGTTCATTTATTTACCGATGGTGGATGCAGTGGAAACCCCGGACCAGGCGGATGGGGCTTCATCTTAAGACACCTTGCCTCGGGAAAAGAGCTCGAAAAATCTGGAGCAATGGCACTCACGACGAACAATCAAATGGAACTGGAAGCTGTAATCCAGGGGCTCGCAATGCTGCAACGACCTTGCCGGGTCGAGCTGTTTACCGACAGCGTTTACGTCGGTAAGGGGATGACAGAATGGATGCCAAAATGGAAAGCCAACGGGTGGAAGCGACGCGAAGGAAAAAAACTAGTTCCAGTTAAGAATGAAGATTTTTGGAAACGCTTAGATCAACAACTCGCTCGCCATAAAGTCAAATACACTCGAGTCGCCGGGCACAGCGGACACGAGGAAAATGACCGCGTTGATGGGCTCGCGGTCGCGGCCTATCAAAAATACCTTTAAACAGACTCTCCTATCGACTGAATCCTGTAGTCATGGGTCTAGCCGTTTGCTGCAGCATCGAACAAAATAAAACATGGTTGATTCTGAACAAACCTCCACACCTCCGATTGAACGACTGACCCAGTCGATCCTTTCGATTCATGGAATTGGTGTTCAACGCGCTAAGATACTTGAAAAACTTGGATTACATACCGCTGCGGATTTGCTATTCTTTTTCCCTCGATCTTACGAGGACTTTACCGAACTTCACCAGATCACTGAACTCCAACACGAACAGGTGGCAAATGTTGTTGGCATAGTTGAAGATATCGATCCGGTTATCACTGGCCGCGGGAAACATATTCTGTCTGTGCTGGTTAAACAAGACAACCAATTTTTGAAAGCGGTTTGGTTTAATCAGTCGTTCATGGCCAAAAGATTTCAAGTTGGCCAGCGCGTCCTCTTGCGTGGCAAAACCAAATTAGCCGCTGGGCGATTTCAGATGTCTCACCCGAAGACAATCTGGCTGGACGCCGATCAAGATGTCGAAAACGAAAAACAACTTTCCCCTATTTATCGATTAACTGAAGGAATCAACCAGCGGCAAATGCGAGAACTGATTTCCCGAACCATCGATCGTTGTGCCGGACTGATTCAGGAAGCATTTCCCGAAAACTTGCGAAAGCAAGTCGAAGTTTGCGAAATTGAAACCGCAATCCGGCAAATCCACGCTCCGAAAAACCACGAGCAAATGGAAAGTGCAAGATCGAGACTGGTTTATCAGGAACTTTTCATCCTTCAACTCGCTTTGGCGATTCGTCGACATAGAATTCAAACCACTAATGTCTCGCCCCAACTTGAATTAACACCGAAAATTCGTGCTCGAATTATTGGTAGGCTTCCATTTACGTTAACAGAAACCCAAAAAACCGCCTTCCATGAAATTGCAGCGGATATGGGCCAGAACTTTCCAATGAACCGGCTCTTACACGGTGAAGTTGGTAGCGGGAAAACCGTTGTCGCCGTTTGCGCCATGCTGCTTGCTGTCGCTCACGGAAATCAAGCAACCCTTATGGCTCCAACGGAAATCCTTGCACAGCAACATTACCAAACCCTCAAAAAGCTACTTGAAAACAGCCGCGTCCGCATGACGCTTTGGACCGGGAGTCTAAAACCGGGTGAAAGAAAGAAGATTGCGAAACAAATTTCCGACGGCGAAGTGGATCTTGTTATCGGCACGCAAGCAGTCGTGGCATCGAAGATTGACTTTCGCCAACTTGGATTAGTCGTAATCGACGAACAACATAAATTTGGTGTTCGTCAACGGGCTTTATTAAAACAGTCCGGCCATGACCCGCACTACCTCGTCATGACGGCAACTCCGATTCCAAGAACCATCTCGATGACCCTCTTTGGAGATCTCGATGTCTCGATTCTCCAGCGAACCAGTGGAGTAGGTCAAAAAGTAAACACCTATCTCGGGCTTGAGAAAAACCGCGATCAGTGGTGGGAGTTCTTTCGCAAGAAGCTAAAAGAAGGCCGGCAGGGATTTATCGTCGCCCCACTGGTCAACGCCGATGACGATTCTGAGTTGAGCAGCGCAGAACGAATGTTTGAAACACTCGCCAACGGGCCACTCTCCGAATTCCGACTCGACGTTCTTCATGGCAAACAGTCTGCTGAGGAAAAAGACATTGCGATGCAGCATTTCGTTAATGGAAAAACACAAGCAATTGTGGCCACTGGGGTGGTCGAAGTCGGCATTAATGTACCCAATGCAACCCTGATGACTATCGAGTCTGCCGAGCGATTTGGTCTGTCACAACTCCACCAGCTAAGAGGCCGCGTGAGCCGCGGGACTCACCCCGCCTTCGTCTGTGCCTTTACGACTACAGACGACCCGGAATCCAATCAACGACTCACTGCATTTGCTGATAACGACAACGGGTTTGAGCTTGCAGAAATCGATCTGCAAATCCGAGGGCCAGGCAACTTATTTAGCACCCAGCAAAGTGGATTTCCGCCTTTAATGATCGCTGACCTCATTCGCGATGCAGACATACTTAAAGCTGCTCAACAAGATGCGCGAGAATTAATCAGACAGGACCCTGATTTGGAAGCAGAGGATTACCAACGGCTAAGACAGTTAGTCTTCGCAAGGTACGGAAAAGCCTTACAGCTAAGCGACGTAGGCTAATTGGAATTTCAACTAACTTGGATTGGCAATTAAACGTTGGACATTATCCCGCCAATTATCATGATCGTCAGGCCCAGTCCACAAAGCAGTGAAAGTCCGCCTAGTACAATTCCAATCCAAGCGTGCGCCGATCCTTTGATTACCGGATTCCGTTTTCTGTCGGCCAAGCCCATAAAGCCTAAAACGATCGAGACAAACCCGAGTGGGAAAATCAGGAGTGAACCGATTCCAAGGTAATAAGCAATGAGCGCTTTTGGATTTTTGTAAGGGATCAAACCACCAGTCGCATCGCCATCACCAGATCCGCTCGGTCGAGAAACATTTACAGGTCGGTTGGTGGCGCGATATGGATTTTTAGGGTCATTAGACATAAATCACTTACTCAAAGGGCGACTGGTTTAAAACCGTGAAGCTCTAAGACTAGCAAAAAGACAGCAAACCGTCAAAATCAGTTGGCGACAGCAATCTCTTCCCCAACTTCCCAGTTGGTAAACTCGTTCTCATCCCGGATGACTTTTCGATAAATCGTATCTCTCTCAACGGGATCACGACCTGCTTCGCGAATGAGATCCTCAAGTCGCTCGACTGATAAAAACTCCGGGGTGGTTGCACCGGCATCATGATAGATCAGTTCCTGACGAACCGTACCGTCGAGATCGTCTGCCCCGTAAGCCAAAGCAGCCTGAGCAGTACCTATTCCCAGCATGATCCAGTAGGCTTTGACATGATCGATGTTGTCCAGCATCAAACGACTAACCGCAATCGTTCTCAAATCTTCTGTCGCAGTTGGCTTCTTGATGTGGTCCAGACCGGTGTTTTCCGGGTGGAATGCGAGCGGAATAAAAGTCTGAAATCCACCTGTTTCATCTTGAAGATCGCGAAGGCGAATCAAGTGGTCAATCCGGTGAAGTGGCTTTTCTACATGCCCATAAAGCATCGTACAATTTGTTTTTATTCCCAACTGATGAGCGGTTCGATGGATGTGAATCCAGTTATTTCCATCCGCCTTGTGCTCACAAATCTGATCGCGAACCTCCGGGTGGAAAATTTCCGCTCCGCCGCCCGGCATACTACCCATCCCAGCATCTTTGAGTTCCTGCAGAATCTCTGCGGTAGGACGCTTTTCAAGAAACTCAAACCAGTTAATTTCTACGGCAGTCCAAGCTTTGAGATGGAGTTTCGGGAAATTCTCGTGTAACAAACCGATCATATCTCGGTACCAAGCGTACTTTCGCTGGTGATGCAATCCGCCAACCACGTGAAGTTCGGTGCAACCATTATCGGTCGCTTCCTGACCCCGCGCTATGATTTGAGCATCATCCATCGCGTAACTTTTATCGCTGCGAAGATCTGATCGAAAAGCACAAAAAACACACCGGTAAACACAAACATTCGTCGCGTTGAGGTGCGAGTTGATATTGTAGTAGGCAGCGTTTCCGTTCTTCCGCTCCCGCACTAGGTTTGCCAGTTGCCCCAGGTCATTGACCGGAATTTCGGGATCATACATCAGCAATCCGTCATCCAACGACAATCGCTCGCCAGACTCGATTTTATCTCGGATAGGCTTTAAACGTGGATCAACAGAAAAAATCATATCGGGTCTTTCAAGAAAAATTTAATTCTCGTGAATTAAGTCGTTGTAAATCTTTGCAATACTTGGGATCTAGTTAGCACTCTCGCCGCGGGTCAAGGGCGAAACGAACGGTCACTGCTGGCACCCAACCTAAGATCGGCTTAATCCAGTCGAGAGTTTATTTCGACCATTGGAAACTGTCTATCTTAACCTGTAAATAACCGTTTTCAGTTCCCCTAAATAACCAGTAAATCAAGGGTGCCCGCGGTCAACAATCCCACACTGATAATCGAATTCACATTGAAAAAAGCAATATTTACACGGCCCAAGTCGTCTGGCCGAACGAGTGAGTGCTCGTAAATTAAAAGTAGGGTTACCCCCGCCAGAGTTAACCAGTACAGCCACCCAAAACCCAACTGAGGTCCACCTACGAGAAAGGTCCAAGGCAAACTCGCCAACAAACAGATCATGATCAAATGGCAGACACCAGCCAAACGCAATGCCCCACCGATTCCGAGTCTTACCGGGATGCTGTTCAAGTGACGATCGCGGTCGTACTCAAAATCCTGACAAGCATAAATCATATCAAACCCGGCTACCCAAAATAGGACTGCGAGTCCAAGAACGAACGACGGCAACAAATCCAGAGGGTTGTCCAGAACCACCAAACCACGAATGGCAAGCCAAACGCAAACCGGAGAGAGCATCAATGCCAGACCCAGCCAAAAGTGTGCTAATGATGTGAATCGCTTCGTATAGCTGTAACCGAACAGGATTCCCATGACAGGAATCGAGACCAGCAGGGGAAGAAAATTGGGAAGAAAGAAGCACGTTCCGATAACGAACAAGAGTGTTGACAACACTGTGAATGAGACAACCGAAGCCACTGACAAATCACCCGCAGGTAAATGTCGACCTGCTGTTCGCGGATTTTCACCGTCAATCTCGCGGTCAACTAATCGATTAAAAGCCATCGCAGCACTACGCGCGCCCACCATGCAAATTAAGATTCCCACGAAATGCAGCCACCGAAAACTGACAAGCCCCTCTGGATCGGGAACCGACCAAGCCATAACTGCAGCCAATAGCGCAAACGGCAACGCAAAAATAGTGTGGCTGAACCGAATCATCTCCAGTAATTTTTTCAGTTGCGGAAGCATAAGACTAATGCTGCACTCTCGATGTTCAACTCAGAAATTGTAGAACCGAAACAAACGTCTACTCTACACCCCAGCGACCAACTAGATTATGTTCAATATCAAATTGGTCCAAAATACGAGCAACTACAAAATCGACCAAATCCGAGACCGCTCCGGTTTCCTGATAGAACCCGGGCGATGCTGGCAAAATAGTCGCCCCCGCTGCACAGGCCGTTCGCATGTTGTCGATTTGAATTAACGACAACGGCGCCTCGCGGGGAACTAACACAAGTCGCCTATTCTCCTTTAAGTGTACGTCTGCTGCTCGCTGAATTAAATTTCGGCTCGCCGCCGTCGCAATCCCGGACATCGTCCCGCCACTACAAGGACAAACAATCATTCCTCGCGTCTTGAAGGAACCACTGGCAATCGGAGTCATGAAGTCTTTGTAGTGATGATACGTCAACTTACCGCCAGAAACGTGGCCGGGAAGAAGTTGGTCGATCTCAAACTTTTGAAGATCGAGAGTAAGATTCAACTCATGCTCTGCCACCACCCGCGCCGAGTCGCTGATTGTCAAATGAACTTCTAATTGAGATTCCAGCAAAACCTGAAGCAAACGCTGGCCATAGACCAGGCCGCTGGCCCCTGTGATCGCTAACACAATTGGAAATTGACTCATTCTTGGCTCGCTACTTGGTTCCGATGTAAAGCGTCGCAATCCCGAAAGTCAGGGGATAAAACTTAGCCGTCGATAGTCCCGCTTTGATCATGCGTTCGGTGAGTTGTTCGTAACAGGGGAATTCTCCAACACTGTCAGGCAGATAACTGTAAGCACTTGAGTCGTTTCGCGCCATCCACTGACCAATTCGGGGAAGTATGTTCTTAAAATACCAGCCATACAAGCCTTTAATCGGTTGATATCTCGGCACCGAAAATTCTAAGATCGCCACCTGGCCTCCCGGTTGGCAAACCCGCGTCATCTCGCGAAGACCCAGATCGGTATCGGCAACATTCCGTAAACCGAACGCTGCAGAGACAACCTGAAATCGATCGTCCTCAAAGGGGAGATTCTGGGCGTCCGCTTCAACAAACGAAACCTCCCGCTCAGTTTTGTCACTCTTCTCCCGACCAACCTCCAACATTTCGTAACAGAAATCGGAGCCGACTACTGGAACCTGACCTTGCGTGTATTTATGAAATGAGAACGCAAGGTCTCCCGTTCCTGTACAGACATCCAAGATAGGATCTGTTTGGTTCGGCTTCAGTTTACGCACCGACTTCCAGCGCCAATACCGATCTACATTCATCGAGAGAAGATGATTCATTCGATCGTACTTGGGCGCAATTTCGCCGAACATCTTTCGAACACGCTCGTTTGATTTATCGACAACCATAATTGGCTCTGTTTCCCGCATCGTCTTGCTTGGAGACCGTAAGGCCGATGATTCTACAGCTTTTTACCGTAAAACATTGTCAGCACCGCTTTACTTGGACTGACCGAATCTGTCAGGATACATTAACTGCTGGGAATTGCTATGGAACTACCTAACCAACCGAAAATATCACAGTTTTAGCCTGAATCATATGAATCGCCCCGTATTGGACGTCGCCCTCCTGCCAAGCCTGGTTCAACCCGAATCGCTCACCGGGCAATCGGTGATCGTTGTCGATGTCTTGCGAGCCACGACTACAATCGTAAGCGCGCTTTACAACGGATGCACCGAAATTATGCCCCAGCCCAGCGTCGAGGCTGCCCGTGCGGCTTACCAACAGTTTCAAGGGGACGCCGTGATCGGCGGCGAACGGGGTGGACAAATCGTCGAGGGATTTCATCATGGGAATTCCCCAATCGAATACACGCCAGCGGCAATCAAAGACAAGACCCTCATCCTCGCCACCACCAACGGGACCGTTGCCATGGAACATTGCCGAGCCGCCAAACGTGTGCTTATCGGCGCGATGGTGAATCTCGATGCGGTCGCTCAGGAGACCGCCGAGGACGCCCGGGTTACGGTGGTTTGCTCCGGAACCGACCGATGTATTACCAGCGAAGATGTCCTCTTCGCTGGCGCCCTGCTGGAACGGATTATCGCCATCCGCACCTCCTCCAACCAACCTGTAGGGCAATTGACAGACATGGCCTCGATTGCCCTCGGACACTGGAAAACAACTTGCCAGGAGCTGGAACAAGGAAAGTCGCTTGCCGATTTTTTTCGTAACGCCAGAGGCGGCCTCAATTTAGTTAAAATCGGGCATGACCCCGATATTGTTTTTGCTTCTCAAATTGACACTTTCCAGCTTGTCCCTGAACTGGATCTACAACGCTGGATCATCAAAAATCCGCAGTCGCTAAAAAATTAAAATACTTGCCTGCCCGGCGAGGTTCTCCCGCCTACTGTTAACGGGCTGAAGAACGTAAAATACGTACCGCGGGGTGCCAATTTTTTGGTAAAACACATTGCGATAACCGCAACCCACCCCAACACCAATGCAACACTTAAGCTTCTACTGGACCCCTAGCCATGAACATGGACTCGATTGTCTCCCTCTGTAAACGACGAGGTTTTCTTTTTCAATCCAGTGAAATCTATGGCGGTTTACAGGGTTTTTGGGATTATGGACCACTCGGTGTCGAACTCAAACGAAACGTAAAAGAAGCCTGGTGGTCCGACATGGTAAACGGACATGACGACATGAGCACACTCTCAGGTGCTCCATCTCCCTATTCCATGGAAGGCCTGGATTGCACCATTATCATGCACCCTCAGGTTTGGAAATGTTCGGGTCACTACGACCTGTTCCACGACCATATGGTTGACTGTCGGGAGACCAAAAAACGCTACCGTTACGACCAAATCAATGGCCGCTGGGTGGAGGCAAAAGGGAGAAAAATTTTCGTAACAGCTCCAGCTGGCGAAGATGAACAGGAACATTTGACGAAGCAGACTCTGAAGTTTTTCAAACTTCGCAATAAGCACATCGATGATTTAAAATGGGACGGCCCAGTTGTTTGCTTGACGGCTTTGGAAAATTTTGACGAAGTGCTTGGACCGGACGCAAAATCACTGGGCTCTCTAACCGAACCCCGTGAATTCAATTTGATGTTTAAGACATTCGTCGGAGCGCTCTCAGGAGAAGAAGGTGCGGCGTTTTTGAGACCAGAAACTGCTCAAGGAATCTTTGTTAACTTCAAGAACGTGCTCGACAGCACTCGACATCGCTTACCGCTGGGCATCGCCCAAATTGGAAAAAGTTTTCGGAATGAAATCACGCCTCGCAATTTCACTTTCCGGTCCAGAGAATTTGAGCAGATGGAGATTGAATTCTTTTGCCACCCAGATCAGTCCCAGGACTGGTACCGCTACTGGCGTGACCGACGTCTCAAATGGTATCACGACCTGGGCATCTCAGGTGACAACCTGATCATGCGAGAACATCATCAGAACGAGCTGGCACACTACTCGGTCGGCACGGCTGATATTGAGTACGCGTTTCCGTTCATGTCCGAGGGCGAATACGGCGAACTGGAAGGGGTTTCCCATCGAGGAGACTTTGATCTACGCAGCCACATGGAAGGGAAGCTCGATGAAAAGTCGAACGACCTTGCACTGCAACTTGGTGCCGACGGCAAACCAAAATGGAAAGGGAGTGGCAAGGATCTGTCCTATCGCGATGATCTCACCAATGAGAAATATGTCCCGCACGTAATTGAACCGTCCGCCGGTGCCGACCGGGCAGCTCTGGCATTCCTTTGTGAAGCCTACACCGAAGACGAGCAACCGGACGAAAAAGGGAAGATGCAAACCCGCACAGTCATGAAGCTTCATCCCCGCTTAGCCCCCATTAAAGCTGCCATATTCCCACTGGTTAAAAAAGATGGAATGCCGGAAGTGGCGAAAGAGGTCTACCTTGACCTCAAAAAGCACTTCAAGGTTTTCTATGACGAGAAAGGAGCCGTCGGCCGGCGCTACCGTCGACAAGACGAAGCTGGCACACCGTATTGCATTACTGTCGACGGGCAAACGCTTGAAGATCAAACCGTGACCATCCGCGATCGAGATTCTTTAGAGCAAACCAGAATCAAGATCGACGAATGCGAATCGGTGATTCGTGACCGAATTAGGCAATAGCTACACTCAGTACAGCCTGGCACTGCCGAATCACTGAAGATTGACTTAACCTTCGGCGGCTAAAATTGCCATCGCTTCGTCCGAAATATTAAAGTTGGCCGAAACCATCTGGACATCGTCGTGATCGTCTAAAGCTTCCATAAGCTTAAGAACTTTCCGCGCATCCTCGACCTCTATATCAACCGTGTTTTGTGGGATACGCGTAAGTTGTTTTGATTCACAAACAACTTCCGCCGCTTCCAACGCATCACTTACATTGGTGAAAACGTCCGGCTCACAAGTCACATCAAAACTGTTCTCATTCGCCGCGATATCCTCAGCGCCTGCCTCCAATGCAAGTTCCATCAGTTTTTCTTCATCGATCTTGTCGGCTGAAATTACAATCAAACCCTTCCGATCGAACATGTAACTAACACAGCCAGTCGCTCCCATTTTACCGCCACCTTTTTCAAACAGCTTACGCAATTCAGGCGCCGTTCGATTTCGGTTGTCGGTTAAAATATCACACATCACTGCCACGCCGGCAGCAGCGTATCCTTCGTAGATGATTTCTTCGTAATCGTCCCCGCCAGTTTCACCGGCCCCTTTCCGAATCGCCCGCTCAATGTTGTCCTTGGGCATGCTGACCGCTTTGGCATCCTGAATTGCAGTCCGCAACCGGATATTTCCATCCGGATCCGCACCACCTGCTTTGGCTGCAACAATAATTGCCTTCGAAAGTTTGCTCCATGCCTTTCCACGCTTGGCATCGGTGGCTGCTTTCTTATGCTTGATGTTTGCCCACTTACTGTGGCCCGCCATCAGATCACCTCTTCATTACGAAATTCAAGTTCCATTCATCCAGCACGGTCAAAACGGGCGTTTGATGACCAAACGCCTTGTTCCTATCGCGGTTTTTTCTTCGAAAGCCGTTTCGTTGGCGATTTCTTTTTGGTCACTTTTTTAGTCGCCTTCGCCTTCTTGACCGGCTTGGCTTTTGCTTTTTTGACTGGCTTGGCCGCAGCCTTTTTCGCCGGTTTCGCAGCAGATTTTTTAACTGACTTGGCAGCCGATTTCTTTACGACTTTCTTTTTGGTTTTCGCCTTCGCTTTTGCGGCAGTTTTTTTCGCGACCGCCTTCGCCTTCACAGCTGGTTTCTTCGCTGCTGGTTTCGCTTTGACAGCGGCTTTCACAGGCTCTTTTTTCGCAGGCGTTTTCTTTTCGGGCTCTTTTTTACGACTTGCCCGCTTGGGGAATCGCTCTTTTGCATCACCACTGATTTTTAATATCTTAGACCGAATTGCCGTACTGAATGGAGCGCTGTTGAACGCGACTGCCAGTTGATGTACCAGGATCGAAAATTCCGCTCCCTTGGCTTTTGCAATCGTTCGCTCCAGCCCTGGCACCCGGTCTTTCTTTGATTCATCTTCTGTCACAATTCCAAGTACGTAAAACAAACGCATCAAAGAATGGTCGAGTGGAATTGAGTGACCCCCCAATCCGTTTTGAGCAACGTAAGACACCACAAACTGGGAAACGCCGTTGAACTTCTGAAATGTCAGAACCGCTTTACTTAGATTTTCTTTCTTTAGAAAATCAAGATCGAATTGATAGTAGTGTTCGAAAATCCCATGAAGTGTTTTTTTCAAACTCTTCGCCGCCGCAGTTGGATCCGACAGGTTGCGACATGACTCCGCCAACTCAGCCACCGTAGTGACTCGGACTTCGTTCCAGTCGAAGTAATTTTCTTGAAGCTTCGCGAATGCGTCATCCGCAGCATCAAAGGTTGAATTCTCCAGGCAACATCCATAAATCATGTGCTCCAACACCGACCGATTCGATGGAGGGGTGATTACTTGATATTCTTTTTTGACGAACTTGTGAAGTTTCGTAATCAAATCAGCTCGGTTTTTCGCGGACATTTCTTCTCTTTACAACGGTGGAACCAAATTGGATTGAAATAGATTAACGTTTCAGGATAGTCTCGAATTCTTGGGCGTCACCACGTTGAATGGAATTCATTGCGATAAAGCTCCATCCAGCGAAGATCTAATCGTTTATACCGGACCTTCAACCGATTCGTCCGGACTTTCCCGGTCAGATTCGTGCGTTTCCTCAACAGTCGCAGTCTCGCTCAGCGATTCTGGCGAATCCGCAGTGTCAGATCCCTCTGACCCTCCAACTTCTGAATCAACACTCTCTGACGCCGCTTGCGCCTGTTGTTCACGCTCCGCCGGAAGCACTTCCTCAAGAATACGAGTCACCAGCAGCGAATGCTGGATGCCCTTGTCGAGAACAAATTGAAGCCGTGGGGTGTATCGCGTATCGATGCGATTTCCGACTTTTTGCTGCAGGTAACCGGCGGAACTTTGCAGCCCACGAATGCAGAGGCCCTGTTTTGTTTCATCACCCATCACCGAAACATGAACCTTAGCTTGTCGCATATCAGGAGCGACTTCTACCAGAGTCACGGTGACGTCTTTGATTCTCGGATCCTTGAGATCAGCGATAATCGCCATACTCACAACTTCTCGGATCGCCTGAGCGGCTTTCAAAACACGACGGGAACTCATAATTCAAAGCCTGAAAATGACACTAAAACAAGACGTACAACTACGGACAACTGCCCGTCACTAAAATTCGAAATCTACAAGGTTCTCGCCACTTCTTCGATCTTGTATGCTTCGAGCGTATCACCTTCCTTGATGTCATTGTATTTTTCCAGCTTGATTCCGCACTCCATACCCCGCTGGACTTCCTTAGCGTCGTCGCGTTCACGCTTCAACGATTCGATCGGGTAATCACCGATCACGGTTTGGTCACGAATGACTCGCATTCGGCATTCACGCTGAACCGAACCACGCATTACCCGGCAACCGGCAATCATTCCGGTCTTACTGACACTAAAGGTTCGCAAGACCATCGCCATTCCAAGTTCAACAACTTGCTCTTCAGGCTTCAAGCGTCCTTCCAGCGTAGCCTTGAGATCATCGGTAATCTTATAGATCACGTCATATCGGCGAATCTCAACGCCCAATTCATCGGCAAGAGACCGAGCCTCTTCATTGGCTACAACGTTAAAGCCAACGATCACACCAGAAGAAGCATGCGCTAAACGGACATCACCAACAGAAACACCGCCGGCCAGCGACTGAAGGATCTTGATTTCAACTTCGGGATGTACAATCTTGCCAAGTTCTTTTTGAATCGCTTCAATCGAACCTTTCACATCTGCGCGAATGACTAGATTTAACGTCACCATATCCTGAGAGTTGCGATTCAGATTCCCTGACTCCAGCAGTTTCTGGAATTCGTCAAGCGACGTCTCAACAGATCGACCGCCCACCTGCTCAACTTTACCGCGATGCGCTCTGGTCGCTGCAATTTCACGTGCCTTGGCAACATCGTCCACCACATAAAATTTGTCACCCGCACCCGGCGCTACGTCGAGTCCAGTCAGATTGACTGGCGTGGACGGCTCCGCTTCTTTAAGTTTCTTTTTGGGACGCAAGGTGTCGTGCATCGCCTTAACTTTTCCGAATGAACCGCCACACACCACGACGTCACCGACCTTCAAAGTTCCGCCCTGAACCATGATCTTCGCGACGACTCCACGATCCGACTGCTGCTCGGCCTCCAGACAGGTTCCAAAGGCAGGCCGCGACGGATTCGCTTTGTATTCATGCAACTCCGCCGTCACCAGAATGGTCTCTAACAATTCATCCAAACCAGTACCAGCAATAGCACTCGTTTGAATCACTTCTGTTTCGCCACCCCATTCACTTGGCAACAATTCGTGCGTTGCCAGATCCTGCAACGCCTTGTCTGGAGTGACTCCGGGAAGATCGATTTTATTCAACGCGACGATGATCGGAACACCGGCAGCCTTCGCGTGGCTGATCGCCTCTTCGGTTTGAGGCATGATCCCATCGTCCGCAGCAACAACCAAAACCGCAATGTCGGTGACATTGGCACCGCGAGCTCGCATTTCAGTAAACGCTTCATGACCAGGTGTATCAACAAAGGCAATCTTATTTTCACCCTTCTTGATCTCATAGGCTCGAATGTGCTGGGTAATGCCCCCCGCTTCACCCGAAACTACATCGATCCCGATAAGTGCATCTAGCAACGATGTTTTTCCGTGATCAACATGGCCGAGGAAAGTCACAATGGGAGCTCTCGATTCAAGCGCTTCAGCATCTTCCTGTTCGACATCAAAATCGGCAAGCAATTCGTCTTCGAGAGATTGGTATTCGCGAATCTCCAATTCGATGCCCAACTCTTCGACCAGCATTTCAACCATCTCATCTTCGATGATTGAATTGATATTCTTATTTGATTCATCACCGAGCTGTTTGATCGCAAACAAAACCTTAACTTTGGGAACGCCCGCTGCTTCTGAAAATTCACGCACCGTACACGGGAGTTGCAGGACAACGTTTTCTTTACGTGGGGCGGCCGTATTCACCGTTGGCCCCGAACGATGCCGACGCCGGAACGAAGAATGATTGCGATTCGGACGCCGATTTTGACGAGAAGGACGTGAGCCCATCGCACTGTCGTCGCGAGTTCCCCGTTCACGTCGAGAACCTAACCCGCGCTTCTTTGCTGCCTCTTCGGTCTCAGTAACCGAGTCGGCTGTTTTTCCTTTTTTCTTCTTGTTCTTGGACTTGGTAAGGTGCTCTAGCGGCGCAACGCCACCGCCAGATTTAACACTCTTAATTGCGTCTTGCGGCAAGGCAATATCTGGCTTTTGAACCTTCTCGCCGGTCTCTTTTCGGGGTTGCGGCTGCTTGACCGCAGGCATCGCTGCGAAACGAACGTTCGCTCCAGCAGACTTCTTTTTAGGCGCATCCTTCTTGGCCGCATCGCCTTTAGCATCTCCACTTCGGTCAAGATTTTTCAACTGACGACGTGGAGCCACACCCGGTGGGCGCCGAGGCATCAACGGAGGCTTGACCGTCGGCGCGACGGTTTTAGGAGCCTTGGGCTCAACGGCTTTTGCTTTTGCGGAAACTTTTGGTTTCTCAGGCGCGTCTTCTGGCTTGGGCTTCACACCACGAATTCGATCGAGCAAACCACCTCGCTTGGCAGGGCGTGCCGGTTCCTCTGACGTTTGGGGAGGCTCCGGCGTTTCAGGTGCTTCGACAACCTCTTCAACGACTTCTTCAGATTCGACTTCTTCAGATTCGACTTTCGCCTCCTCTTCAACTGCCGGAGGAGCCACAGAAATGGGCGTAACGATTTCACCAATCTTCTTTTTTGAAGCCACCGGTCGCACAGGGCGCATCGGTGCGGCAACGTCCGCCTTTGGCTCAGATTTCTCAACCTCGCCTCCAGCCATGAATCCTTTGACGATGGCGATCTCGTCGTCTTCCAGACTTGCTAGCGCAGAGCCCTTACCCTTGATATTTGCTTTTTCACAAATCTCAAGTAATTGCTTGTTATCAAGCCCAAGTTCTTTTGCAAACGCGTAGATGCGTACGGGCACGTGGCGTGACCTTCCTTCTTTGTTGGGCGATCCCAATTCTGACACCAGAACCGAATGACCGCCACCTTTTAAAAATTTGCTTTACATAAAACGTCCCCTCTGCCGAACAGTGAAAAGAAAACAACGATTTCGTTGATTTCCATACCTGGCACAGACACGGTTATATATCCCCACGAATCAAATCAGCCGGCTTTCGCCTACTGATCTAATTCGACTAATAGTAGTTTTCGCCTACTCCGGTGAGTCCTCACCTTCTGTGGGCTTTGCAGGCTCCGCCGACTCGGTTGAATCAACAGCCGCCTCTTCGGAAGCACTCGCCGCCTGAGCTTGCAACTGCTGCTCAGCTGCAACTCGCTTTGCCTCCACTGCAGCCACCGCGGCAGCCGCTTTTTTCGCTCGTTTCTCTTCTGCTTCTCGCGCTTCCGCTTCCACGGCGAGCACGTCAGCCTGCTCAACAATGGCATCGACTTGACTTTCGGTCAAATCGCCCATCACCATCAGATCCGGAGGCTCAATCACGGAGAGGTCATCGTAAGACAAATAACCCTCTCCCACCAGACGATTTGCTAATTCTTCGTCAACCCCTTCGAGCTTACAGAAGCCTTGAACCGCCCGATCAATTTGCTGTTCCAACTCTCCCTGGGTCATGATTTCGATGTCCCAGGTGCACAATTTACTCGCTAAGCGAACGTTTTGACCACGTTTCCCAATTGCCAGCGAGAGCTGATCTTCTCGTACCAAGACAATGGCACGACCCATCATCTGACACAAAATCACCTCGTCGACTTCTGCTGGCTGTAGGGCATTGGGAATCATCTGCATAGGCACTTCATCAAACCGAACAATGTCGATCCGCTCTCCAGCAAGCTCGTCGATTACCATTTTAATTCGATTGCCTCGCACACCGACGCAGGCTCCCACACAATCCACTTTTGAATCAATACTGCTCACCGCGACCTTCGAGCGATAGCCAGGTTCCCGTGAAATGGCGTTGATTGAGATCACACCATCGGCAATCTCCGGGATCTCGTTCTCAAACAACCGCTGAACAAACACCGGGCGAGTCCGACTGAGAACCACCTTCACGCGACTCCCTTGAGCCTTGACTTCTGTGACCAACGCCCGCACACGCTCATTCGGCTGATGCGATTCTCCAGGAATTTGCTCGCTTCGTGGCAAAATTGCCTCGATTGGCCCGAGTGTAACCGTCGTCACGCGACCTTCATTTCGATGGACCGTCCCCGTAACCAAATCGTTAATGATCTCATTGAACTCATCAATCTGAGAATCACGCTCTGCTTCACGCACCTTTTGGATAATGACTTGCTTCGCCGTCTGAGCACCAATTCGCCCAATGACTTCTTCGTAATCCAACTCATCCTGTCCGCAACGACCGGCAATCTGCCCTGAATCTCGCTCAATAATAAACTCAATGTCAGCTTCTTCGCCAAAATGCTTTCGCGCAGCAGACACCAAGGCTGACTCGATCGCGACAAAAACAATTTCTTTCTCGATGTTTTTTTCGCGATGAAGTGAATCAACAATCCGCAAAACTTCACTGGCGTTCATTTTTATTCTTTCAGTAAATTCTCACCCGAATCGGGGTCAAACCACAAAACACAGTCGAGATCAATTTTGACCTGCAACCGGTCACCCAATGCACACTCGGCATCCGATTTCAACCGAAACAAAACCATTTGCTCAATCGTGTTCTTCTGTACAAATTTATCTTCTTTGGTTCCCCGGGTTGGTGGCCCGCAAACCCTGGAATGAACCATCGTCGATTCCCCCAGTCGATCAACCTCGGTCACTTCGACCTCAATCTCTCCCTCACTCTCCGCTAGCCCGACGTCCTCGGCCCGAAAACCGACAACGACCGACCGACTTCCCGAAACCCCGTCTAACAGGGCAACCAGTCTGTCAAACCGAGGGGAATCAGGCCCCCAGGTCATTGGTATTCGACTCTCAAATTCAAATCGATCACCGACTCTACAAACTGTTCCAGGACAAAGGTTAATTGGCGAGTTACCAATAAACTTTGCCACGAACAGGTTGGCGGGACGCTGATAAACTTCCAGCGGACCGCCAACTTGCAAAATCCTTCCCTCATTCATGATCGCAACCCGATCACCCAACGTCATCGCCTCGACCTGGTCGTGCGTCACGTAAATCATCGTCGCTTTCAAATCGCGGTGTAACCGCTTTAACTCAACCCTCAGTTGCTGCCGAAGCTTGGCGTCCAGGTTCGAAAGAGGTTCGTCAAACAAAAACGCCGCCGGATTCCGAACAATCGCTCGCCCTAAAGCAACACGCTGTCGTTCACCGCCGGACAACTGATGCGGCTTGCGATCGAGCAAATGCTCAATACCTAATCGCAAGGCCGTTCGCCGAACCTTATTGCCAATCTCCGCTCGCTGTCGAACAAACTCCGAAGCTCGCCGAGGTTGGAAGATCTTTCTTAAACCACGTCCAAGTACCCCGCCACCAAACAGTCGATTCAATCTAAGTGTCAAACCAAACGATAAATTCTTGTACACCGACATATGCGGATACAAGGCATAATTTTGAAATACCATTGCAATGTCTCGATCCTTGGGTGCAACATGAGTAACGTCACGCCCGCCAATGCGAACCACTCCACCAGTACTTCCTTCCAGTCCAGCAATAATCCGAAGTGTCGTGCTCTTGCCACAACCGCTCGGACCAACGAGAACTAAAAACTCTTGATCTTCGATTTCAATTGATACGTCGGTAACCGCTTGCGTGCCATCTGGAAATCGCTTGTTGACACTTTCCAGTAGCACCGTTGCCATCAGTTACCCACCGTGGCCTTCAGCCAATTGCCTGTTCGGCACCAGTTAGTCAAAAGGCCCTTCTACTTTTTCACTGTTACCCAAACTCTGGCAACGACGAAAAGATAGAAAGACCTTAGAAATCTTCGATTCAAGCCCAAAATAATAGCGTAAAAATCCCCCTCAGTCAATCCAGATCGAACAATCCGTCCTTCTTATTATCACTGACATCGGCGAGTTATCCCTGAGCCTACGCCCAACGAACCTAGTTTTACACGTACTTTCAGCCGATTCACCCTTTCAGACAACTCAAAACCCTTAAAAACTCATCCAATCGCACCATTTCAACGCATTATTAATGGCCGCTCATCCAACACCCCAAAATTAACCGAGCCCTTACTCGCAACCAAATCGCGGACGCCTGGCCACATTATGGTCAATCGACTCTCAACTTTAGGAGATGACACTACTTTTGCGACACTCTGAGCATCGAACTTTGTGACCAATCCAGCGGAGAACCTTCTTGCTGACAAAGCTGTTACCCCGCAAAAAGAACCGGGGCCGGCCGGAAATAGCTAGCGACTCTCGAAACAAGCCTGCGGCTTTAACACCAGTTATTCGTCTTGTCGATTTTCCCCCGACATTCGTATACTCGCTGGTTCACGTTTGTTAGATCGCGACAGATTGGAATATGTCCCTAGCGAATACGTAGGTTACAGCGATTTAGACCTGGCTTTGCAATCCCAAGTCTGACACCGTCTGTTTTGGAGATCGAGATGAGAATGGATTCTTTATTCGATTCAACAATTGGCAACTGCAGATCACTGCATTTTCGTTGCCAACAGTTGAATGTCGTTGCCATCGTTGCGTTATTTTTTGCTGGACTCGCCTTGCCGAGTTTCGCCGGGGCTCAAACAACCGTTAACAACAATTGGCCTCCCTCGATAACACCAACGCCGGGAACGGCCACCCAGCCTTCGACACCTCCCCCAAGTTCCTTCCAACCTTCCAGCGTTGGAAACCAGGGGGTTACCCCAACACAAGTGCAACCAAGTTCGGCCAATGGCCTCCCCAAAAAGCAACCGCCAGGCCCTCAGGCGTTTTTGGGAAATCCAAAACTAACATTATCTCCTACTTCGCCGCCGGCCTCCAATGCACCCGTAAAGCCCGGCAATCAATTTCAAAGCAACAAGTTACAGAACCTGCTGGGACAGCCGGCAACTCGATCAACCGCCACTGCGCCGCGGCAGAACCCCTCGCAACCAAACGTCTCATCATTTGTCGCGCCAGCCAGTATGGAATCCGAATTGAATCCCCCGACAGGAGTTGCCGTTGCTGCGTTTCCATCTCAACCAAAAGCTCAACCAATGGCTCCACCAAACCCACC
>JAALLA010000161.1 GCA_011087765.1 Pirellulaceae bacterium | reverse complement strand
TCAGCAAAGTTTTAGTGGTAGGTTTTTTTCTCAATTTGGTTCTTGATCCATGGTTTCTGTACGGTGGTTACGGCCTGCCGGCGATGGGAATTACGGGAATCGCATTGGCGACAGTTGTCATTCAAATTGGAAGCAGTCTGTACATGGTGTCCACGGTGGTTCGTCGGGGATTGTTGGATCTGAATTCACTTCGCGTGTTATGGCCTGATTTTAAGACCTACCGGGAAATTGCTCAGCAGGCTTTGCCGGCAAGTTTTAACATCATGTCGGTTGCGCTTGGATTTTTCGTAACAACCTATTTTCTCAAGAGTTTCGGAGATCAGGCGGTTGCCGCGTTTGGTGTTACGACTCGAATTGAACAAATTGGTTTGCTGTCGACGATGGGGTTATATGCCGCAATTATGGCGCTGGTTGGTCAAAACAATGGAGCAGGGAATTTCGATCGGGTGCGGCATACGATGCGAGTTGCTAATCGCATTGGTTTAACGCTGAGTCTGCTGACCTCAGGGACAATCTATTTCTTCGCTCAGCGGTTGATGCGAGTATTTACAGATGATCCATCCGTTATTGAAATTGGAGTTGAGTGTCTGCATATCATCATGCTTGTTCAATGGTCTTATGTGATGACTTCGACGCACTTAGCAATGTTACAGGCGACTAAGAGGCCACGTTATGGATTTTTTGAATCAGTGCTTAGAAAGGTTCTATTGCCGCTTCCATTTTTCTGGGTGATTGTGTGGTCCTGGCAATTCGAGATTGCTGCGGTTTGGTGGATTATCTCGGGAACCAATGTGTTCATGACAGTGATCACCGTTGTTTATGCCCAATGGGTGTTGAGGCATTTGGGAAAGACGAAACTGGTAGTATAGAGATCGTCGGTTCGAATCCGGTCAGCCCGACTTGTTTGAGTCGAGAAGACTGGCAGTCTTTCGCCGTTCGATGTTCCAATGGGTGGATTGAGTCGGTGAATTAGCTATTCAATCAGATAGGACGAGCCAATCTCGCCGTTGGTTCTCTGGCTTGTCTCGTCTTTAGGCAGGTATGCTCGCACGTAATCAACGCGAGCAAAATTGGAGGAAACGCTGATTCTAAGATGCCCTGAGCTGCTGATCACTTCACCGTGGTAACCGTATTCTTCTGCACTGCGCACATTACCAAAGCGAGGATGTCCGGGCTGTGGAACGGCTTGGTAAATGATGCTGTCCAGCTCTTCTTTTGCATACAAATGGTCGTGACCATGAAAAACGACGGATACATCATTTTTGACCAGCAAATCGTGAATGGGTAATTTCCATTTCGGTCGATTCTTTGAAAACGTATCGGTGCCGTCGAGTTCTTTGCCGCCCCATTCAAAAAAGGGAGCTGAGTGAACCCCACCCCGATTGTTTCGATCTGCTCCACCAATCAAATGGTGAATGAAAACAAACTTAAATTTTGCTTTGCTTGTGCTTAGGGTTTTTTCAAGCCAGCGGTATTGCGCGTCCCCCAAAGTTTGGTGCCAATGATTGCCTTCGGTGCGAGACTGTCCGCCTGAATACCAAAACGGATCGAGAACGATAAACAAACTGTTGCCCCAATCCCAGGCGTAATAGTCCTCGATCTGACCCACGTTATCAACGATCACTTCGTTGCCGGAGTAGAAGGACTTCGTGTCTTTTAAGTTGGGAAATGGGTTTGGAATATATTTTTTTCGGGCATCAACAGACCAATTTCTTGTCGGATTTTCTACTATCTCTTGATCATCACGATTCCGATTTTTCCCTCCGCTTTTACTTTTCCCTCTTCCTCCTTTGCTTGATTCACCATCATGGTTTCCTAGGCAAAAAAACAATGGCGTCGAATGACAGAGTGATCCTAAGTAATATCGCTGAGCCAAATACTGTGGTTCAGCAAGTTCTGGCCGAACGTATTTTCCAGTCATGAATGTATCACCAAGCGCCACGTGAAAATCAGAGTCATCCCGCAATGCGTTTCGCAGCGTCGTCAGGTAAACGTCGCCGCTCGTATTTTCGTCGAGATGCGAGTCCGCCTGAACCGTAAAACGAAATGAGCTTGTTGGTGCCCGTTGTGTATTGAATGAATAGACGTTGCTCGTCTTTGTTTGCGTTTGCCCAGCATTTCGATATTTGAGTTGATAAAAGTAATCCTGATTCGGTTTTAATCCATCAATTTCAATCTCGACCGGTGTGCCCGCGACTACTTTGTGCGGCTTGGTATTGGTTGAAATCTCGTCAGGTGAATCTCCGTAGGAAATCAGTGCGTCGGCATTGTCGAACAGTAAGACACTGACGGTGATTGAAGTGTCGGTTGGACGTCCGAGCAAAATGTTATAGTCATGTTTAGGGACATTGTTTGCCGGTGGCGGTGTTTCATATCCACCAAGTCGGCTTCCACTCTGGTTCTTCCCTCCGCGTTGCTGATTGCCCTTCTGCTGGCCATTGCGTCCGCGGTCTTGGTTAGCGTCCTTTGGATTTGCTCCCTCTTGTTGCGATCCCACGCGGGACATGTCATCGCGATTTTTCGCATTTCCTTGTTTTTGTTTGCCGCGGCGATTGGAATTGTTTGTCTTGTCGTCTCCGCTGCGTTTTGCAGCAGCCAATTCTGTGGCGTTGATCATTCCATCTTGATCACCATCCATTTTCTCAAACATTCGCCGGGCGTTGCCGACGGCTTCTTCCCGGGTCAGCACACCATCACCGTCGCGATCAATTTCTTGGGAATGCCCACGGAGAAAACCGCCCATGGCACTCTTCGAACCACCCCGGCCCGATAATTCTGCTTCGGTAAGCTTACCATCGGAGTTTTTGTCGTAGCCAACGAATGCTTTTTCTGATTCGGCTACCATCTCGTCGCGGCTAATGATTTTGTCATTGTTTAGGTCAATTTCATCGGCGTGAACGATAATCCAGGGCTGTCTTGGACCGTCGTTAGTCTGGGGGCTAAGTTGGCCTCGATCTTGTTTACCCTTACGCGATTCTGCCATGCCACGTTTGTCACCTCCTCCTCGCCTTTCTTTCTCGCGACGGTTAGGCTTGTTTCCGCGCTGTCCCTCTTGTTGGGGTTTACGATCGGCTTGGTTTTCCTGACCTCGCTCGCCACGATTGTTGGAGCGAACTGAATAAGTCTCAGTTGACTTACCTTGTTGCCCGTTGTCGAACAAGAATTCATAGTTTGTGAAGTCGTCGGTTTTATAACTCACGGAACGCATCTCGTTTCGGAGTATGTACTTCACCGATACAGATTTGCCGTCGTTACTTTTTTTAAAACCTGTGATTTCGGCACCACGAAGCCCTTGTAAAGCTGGACGTATACCTTCGGCACGTGGTTGCGGGTCGACTTGTCCATCTCGTTCAATGACCTCGCCGTAAAATCCACCGTTAAGGTAGGGGTAAGTCAAAGTCGAATGATAGTGGTAGTTCCCGTTTTCATCTTTGTGTCCATTCAACCAATCGAGTTTGGATTGACTGGCCTCTGTTGTGCTTTGCAGTCCGAGAATTGGATAGCCGTCGAGTGCAAACGCAATTGGCTTCCCTGAGCCGACAAATTTTTCCAAATGAAGCGGAGGAAGGTGATAGTGGTAATCGTCTGCACGCCCACAGTGACCTCCGAATTTATCGAGCTCACCCGCGAGTTTCGTGTCAGTCTTTCCATTGTTTTTGATTGGATTGAAAATTGGTATTCCATTAACCGCGATTGCAATGGCCCCGCGAAAAAAACCGGTTTTCGTTGACATTGGTTTGTCAGCTGGAACTGGCTTAAGCGGAATTCTCCAGGCGTTATCACCCGTGTAGTTTTGAGGGATTGGAATTTGCTGTTGCCAGGCTGTGATACCGACCATCATTTCATGGCGGGGCATGCCATTGGATTCGATAAACAGATATTCGTTGTCCCAACGAAGCTCGATGGCATTTGAGTCAACGAAGGTTTGAAAGTGCTGGGTAATTTCCGGTTCGGCATGCTTCATGCGAACGACGGCTCCGGCTGATGTCAGCCAGGTTTTTGGTTGGGTGTTAAGCTGAATGATCTTGGCCTGAGAGGTCGTTGAAGGAGCATGGGTATGACCCTCATGCGCCTGAACGACAGACGCCAAGGCTAAGGACAACGAAAGTGACAAAAATTTGTTTGTGCTTATCATTTTAAATTTCGTTTATGAAGTGTAGTGCCTGATCATGAAGGTTTTTTTGCACTTGGTGATTTTCGACAGAGCGTTTTTGGAACTTCTACTTACCCTTATTGTTTCTACCTTTTTGTCCGCTGCGCCGTTTACCTTCTCGCTGACCTCCACCTTGTGGGACGACGTCGGTCAGTCCACGAAAATCGGGACGCTCTTTCCCATCAGGTGGTGACTTCACAACGGTTCGGAACAGCACAATATTGTCGAGTTTGATATTGTCAGACCAAATAAATTTGGCACCCTTAAAATCGTGTTCAAAGAATGGTGTTTTAGGTCCGACTTGCTCTTCCGTGAATTCCTTGGCGTTTGCCCATTGGCTATCGTCGAATCCGACTGTATGCCAGTCTTTCGGAGTGGGAATACTCTCGACACGGGGATGTTGAGTGTTATTGTCGACGGGGCCCCAAGAGAGCTTTTTGGCTTTCCAGTTAGCGTTGGTAACCGTTCCATCGCCCAGTTTCAAAATAAATCCGCCATCACCGATGTTTGTGTTCGCGTATTCCATTCCAGTTTTTGGGTCTGCATTATCAATTCCCATTACGGCAATCGTCATAGGGTAGGCAGGCAGTACATCAACTGAAACAACATTGTGTGGCACGAATTTAATTGAATCGACAGCGACAAGTTCGCCGTTGATGTAAAGCTTAAATGAATTGTCTGCATAAACGTTGGCTTTGATTGTGTCTTCGATTCGCGGTTTGCGCGGTGCATTCTGTGCGAATGTCAATGTTGGAATTCCAATCGTAATGCCGATGATTGTTGTGATGACCGCGTACTTTGACATGCTGGTATTCCGGTTGATCAATTTTGGGATGAGTGTTTAAAGTTGTTTTCAGTAGCTAAAAGTCACCTCGCGGGCAGTCAATAAAGTGCAGGTAAGGCATCCCTGTTACGCTCTTTTTTGAGCCGCGTTGTGTTGGTGCGGTGCAGTCAAAAATTGACCGTGATGATTTCCCATCTGCATCTTGCCCGGATGTTGTCAAACGATCGTCGCTGAAATGAAATTCAAGCGACGTAGGAAAATGAGGATCTTCACAAGAGGTTGCACTACTGCTTATTCCTTTTTTTTCTTCGGTTTTCCGGTTTGTTAGTCTTGTTCCGTCCTCCGCCACCTTTCCTCGAAGCAGGGGCTTTGGTGGGATCGTATTGCGGATTTGGTACGGCCATCTGAGCGTTGACCTCTTCGAGGTATTTCACCAATTTGGAATTGAGCTTGGCGAGGATTGCAGGTTGTTCCCTTGCCAGGTCATTCTGTTCAGACACATCGGTGCTGATGTCGAAAAGTGCAAGCCGGCCAGTTTCATAGAATTTCATCAGCTTTAGATTGCCAAGAAACAAAGCTGAATGGGGCCCGTCCCCGCTCTGATAGTGAGGGAAATGGAAGACCATTTCTTCTCGTGGTCGCTTGACGGAGCCCTTGCCGTCGTCAAGCAGGCTTGCGATGCTGCCTCCTTCGATCCGTTTGGGAAGTTTTGATTTTGAAATTCCGGCCCATTCGCAATACGTTGGGAAAAAGTCGTACCCAACAACGCGTTCATGGCACCAAGAGTTTGCTGGAATGTTGGGTCCGCGAATGATCAACGGGCTTCGAATTCCACCTTCCCAAACACTTCCTTTGCCGCCAGAAAGTCTATCACGTTGTCCCTTACCTGCTTTGCCTTTTCCACCGCCTCCACCACTACCATTGTCGGACATGTAAATCACGAAAGTGTTGTCGGCGAGTCCTAGCTGATCAATCGCGTCGACTACCATTCCGACTCCTGAATCGAGGTTTTCAGCGATCGCAGCGCTGCCGACGCGCTTGTCCTCTATGTTCCCACCGATTCGTTTGGCGTACTTTGCCAGTGTCGATTTCATTGCGTTTTGGGGTGCGTGCAAGGCATGCCAGGACATTTGGATGAAGAAAGGCTTGTTTGCCTTTTTATTTTTTTCCATAAATGTTGCCGCACGCTTCGCCATTCCAAAGATGTCTGCAGGGTTTGGATCAGCGTACTTAAAAGCGTATTCATTACCAATGTTTCCATCGCTTTCGTCGTAGCCGTGAGCCGCGGGACCGCTCCCGTTAATATGCCACTTGCCATAATGAGCAGTTGAATAGCCGGCATCGCGAAGCAGTTCTGCGATCGTAACATAATCGCTGTCAATTTCGCGGATGTTTCGAGGGCCGATCATTTTGTAACCATCCGCAGCAGTGACGCTTCGGGACGCTTTGGTCCAGTGCAAAGCTGCGGCGCTTAGGCCCGTTTGCAAACTGATTCGGGTGGGTGCGCAAACTGACGCAGGTGCGTAAGCCGCAGAGAATCGCATTCCCTGTGTTGCAAGTTTCTCCAGATTCGGCGTGTCAACGATGGCACTTTTTGACCATGTTAAATACGGATGCATTGGCACAGAAAGCCCGTTCCACGCTTGATCATCGGACATCATGAATACGATGTTGGGACGTTGCTTTGTTACGTCCGTTCTGTCTTGCCCGTTGACGATTGCAGGAAATATAGCCAAATGAAAAATTCCAAACAGTATCCCTATCGCATTTCTTGCCAACATTAATGATTCCTGATGTCGATTATTTCAATATTGAAAATACTAAACCGATTGTGTTCGGCACGGTCAAAAACGGATCTCTTCGCTAGGCGTCGCCATCGTTTTGCTTCTTCTGCTTGCCTTTGCCGCGATCTTTTTGATTCTTTCGGTCTTTGGCTTTCCCTCCGCCGTTTTCACGCTTGCCATCCCGGTTTTCTTTTTGACCGTCTCGTTTGAGATCTCTCTGCTTTTCCTCGAACGTAAATTTATCACCCATGATGGTTCTGTATTTAGCACGTTGGTCAGGATCTAGCTCAGCAAGAAGTTCTTCCTGCAATTGGTAGCGAAGTTCAGCAACTTTTTCATTCAGCTCATTTTGCAACTCTTCGGCTTTTTCTTGGAGCCGAGATTTCTGGCTTTCGGTGATGTCTAATTGGTCAGCCAGGCTTCCATTGATTAATGAACGTGCACCACCCTGAGCAGAAGCTTGTGCGGCGATTTGATTTAGCCGATCCATTTGGAACGGCAGGAGAATTTCCCTGAGTTGGTCGGTTCGTTCCTTTGTTTTAGCGGTGCGGAGCTCGCGTCTTCTTTCTTCTTGTTCCGTCTCGGAAAGACCCTCGAGCTCGGCTTCTCTTAATTCGCGCTCACTGTCACGGGATTGCCTGTCATTGGCTGCTTCGAGTGATTTGATTTGGTCTTCGGTAAGTTCGAGTTCTCGCTGAACTGCTTCGTTACGCAACAACTTTTCGGGATTGTCTTTCCCGCTACCATTTCGACCACCACGTTTTTTTTCACCACCTTTGCCGCCTTGTGCCATGGCGTCCGTCACACACAACGTCAACGCAAGCAAAATTACAACGCTTGGAAGTAGTGTTTTTATTGATGACTTCATATTTTCTCCGATGGTTCTGATTGCTCCTTAGAGCAGTATCTATCAGTTTAAAAGGTGGCGTTTTTTAGGGTGCCGCGTGACGAGCCTACTCGTTTTGATAACTCACTCGTCGGTTTGAGTCGTGATGGGTCGTGTGTTGAAAAAAATCATCCGGCATTTCGGATTGGTCAAGTAACTCAAGCAAGACGGTTTTGGGGCCACCTTTCGCCTGAGGGAGCTTGTCCAAGAGCATCTCGAAGATTGTTCCTGTTTCCATGTCGAACCAGATTTCGATATATTTTGGGCCACGATGTTCAGCAGATTTCTTCTCAGCAACTAAACAATGCTGTCCTGAACGAGATTCTTCGGATGCTAATTCGGAATCACGCCATTGAATGTTGTAGGCGCCACGAATCTGTTTTAGGTCATCTTGCAAGGTGATAAACGGAATCGCATGTTGATTACCCGGCATCTCGCCACGAAACCTTTCGACGTTTTCGCTGACCTGAACGCGCCCTTTAGGGGGTACCGACCAGCTCGTTTGGCCGTCGCTTCCGGTAACAAACTCTTCGCCATTTTCGAAACGTCGGATCAGGACATAGGAGTTCTCACCGCGAACATGTAGAAGAGCTCCATCCACCGGAGCCTGCTGTCTACCATGGCGACGGTTGCGTTGCTCCTGCACAGCTTTCCGATTCCATTTTGAACCGTTTCGCTTATTTCCACGGAATTCGATTGATGTGATCAAATAGGTTCGATCCAGCGATTTTCGAGCAACTTCAATCAACTGTTCCAATTGTGTTTCGGCGGCCAACGCTGGCGTGCCTTGAAGCATCGGAATCACAAAAAGAGATATCAACAGCAACGCTGCGATTGACGAAAGCGCGCCAATTGCCCAGCTCAGATGTTTTTGATTTTTTTTGCGAGCCGAGAATGGTTTTAAACTCTTTTCAACACGATCAACGCGTTGTTCCGTTGCCTGATTGTTGGCTTCCAAAAGTCGATCGTGCAACAAGGCCAGGCCAACATACGCCTTTGCATTTTCCGGCCTTGCATTGATCCATTTTTGTAAACATTGATGTTCTTCATGATCAAGCTCTCCATCGAAATGACGGCTAACAAGCGACTCAATCTCTGTTGGTAGATCTTCAGCGAAAGACTCATTCATTGCGCACCTCCAGCAATTGCTTTTTGCTCAATGCACCGCTTCAAAGATGAACGGATTCGTTGAAGTCCTTTGGAAACGGAATTTGCCGTCATGCCTAGTTTTTCGGCAATGGCCGCAGGTTTTAAGTCTTTTTCATATCTTAAATCACAAAGTTGTTTGGCCTTACTATTTAGCTCGTCAACACACTCGTTTAAGAAGTCCAACGGTTCGATCGATTGCGGTGAAACGTCAGCAAAGGCAGTCGCTAAGTTTTCAACAGTTTCGGAATCAAATAGCAACGGTTTGTTTTTAAAGTTTCGGAAATAGTTCCGGGTTTGATTGCGTGCAATTCCTATTGCCCACGATTTGAAAGAAAGTGAATCATCAAAACGGCTGTAATTCTCGAGAATCGCGACGGCGACTTCTTGTAGTAAATCGTCTCTTTGACGGACATCATGGACCTGCGATGCTATAAAGGCCGAAACCGCTGGCTGAGCAAGTGTCCAATGCCGCATCGCGGTTTCGGTTTGTTTGTCAATCATAAAACGCCTCTCTGCTTTCAATTAACCGATTGGACCGTTTTATGACAAGGAAAATTGAAGAATTTCTATTTTGGTGCCAAAAAAGGTGCCGTTCGCCGGATTCAAAACCCATTGGACAGGTTGCCTCAGACGAGATTAGAGGCATGAATGCGAGCCTTGAGTTGCATTTTAACGTGTAATTTAGGTGAGAAAATTTAATGGAATATTCAATCACATTCGGATAGGCTGGCGGAGAATTAGTGCAAGAGCTGTTTACTTTTAGAGCTGTAAGAGGTGTCTTAATTTTCAGGAGAAAAGATTGCGTTTTTCTGTCGCTCAACTCATTGTGTTCGTTACCATTGTCGCGTTCTTACTCGCATTTGGTGGTTTTTTACTGGGTGCACTCGAACGCTTTTTTATACCTATTTCAGTGATTGGTTTTTTCGTTTTCCTGAACTGGTCGCGGATGTTCAAAGGGAAAAATGTTTTGTTAGCCTTGGCGATCTCATTACCCGCAATATTAGTTTGGGGCTATATGGGGCTCACTTACTATCGACTATTTGCTCTCGGCAGTGTCGAATCGATGGATGACCTGGAGCCAACGCATCCCCAACCTTTTCCACATCCGGATGCGGTTTTGGATTTTTTTCTGGAAGATAGTCGGTTAAGTAAAAACAGTCCTACTGATCTAGCGTCGATTGCGTCTCGAACCATTGGACTAATTGG
>JAALLA010000160.1:4197-9979 GCA_011087765.1 Pirellulaceae bacterium | reverse complement strand
CCGCCTGCGTCTCGCCCGACTGGGCTTCGAGAAGCTCACCATCAGGAACCAACACGAATTCGCGTGGCACTGTTGGCTTCGGTGACGCGGCATTAGGCGGTGCTCGCGGCGAGTTTGATGTGGACTGGTGTGAGGTTTGAGCCGCGTGCATGAGCAGCGAGCGTATTACTGAAATGCTATATCTCATGATGTTGCTATTCGCTTTAGGCAATGCTGAAGCAGCAGGATTGATACACCTTCCCATCATGCTGTTGCCATCTGTGGCAATTGCTTTTGTGTGCTCAAGGTGCGTTTTTAAAATCAAGAATTTAGGCGTCATCCTGATTCTGAACTGTCTCACCTACTCTGCTCTGGCCTACACACGTTTTGAATTTTGCTTTTTATGTAATGGCTTGGGAAGTGGACGCATTAGCACAACTTGGCGTCAGCTCTGCCGCACCAGTGTCATGATCACTTGCCGAATGTGGTCTGGTAGTTGCGGCCATCTAAGAAGAACATCACTCAAATCACGTTCAATTGTTGACAGCGAGTGACTATCGGTGCCGCCGAACAACTGCAAATATGCTGCAACTGGATCGGGGGTTCTTGTAAGTTCTTGCAGTGCCTGCCATTGCGAAGATCCATACGCGGGTTCGATCCCCGCCGCCTCCACTGACGCCGGACTCACAACCCGGCTCAAACCAAACAAGGTCCGGCAGTGCAAACTGCCGGGCCTTGTTCTTTTGGTACACCTATCGCGGGTTTTTATCGCTTTGTGAAAAGTAGGCCGGCGAAGTTCACGGGACGCAACCCACCCAAAATTGAGCCCCAAAAGGCTCAAAGTCACGGGATACACCCCCAGTGACTGATAAATTTTTGTATCGTGGCGAGCAAGATGCAGGTAGAATTATAGGCAAAAGGAGACAACGATGCTTAGATCGATTCTTTCTTTAATTCTAATTACACTCAGCACGTCTTCAGAAGCGGACACTCTTTATGTCCCGAATGATCACAAGACCATTCAGACCGCCATCGATGCTGCCAAAGCCGGCGACACCATACTTGTCTTTGCAGGCACCTACAATGAGCGAATTCAGCTCAAACCTGGAATTGTTGTTCGCAGTTTTGGGAATAACACTCATGGTGCAATTGGCATAAAACGGGCCGAGGTGACGATCATCGACGGTGGGGGAAAGGCAGGTGAAGAGCCAGGAGTCCTAATGGCCGAAGGAAGTTCGCTCGATGGATTCTCGATTACAAGAATCGGTGTTTTTGACCAAGCGGTTTGGAAGAAGCACTTCGATTCTCAAGGGGAAGAGCTGGGCGACGATGAAGGTGCTGTTCAGGCTGAGGGAACAATTCCTGCTGTCAGCATTCATGGCCTGAACTGCACCGTCATTAATAATATCGTCCACCACAATGGCGACGTGGGAATTGCAATCACTGGGAGTGAGGGTGAGCGTAAAGTACCTTTAGTAGTGGACAATGTTTCCTACCGCAACCTGGGTGGAGGTATTGGTGTGGCGGACTTGGCACAGCCAATTATCCGAGGAAACTCATGCTACGAAAATCTACGAGCGGGAATTGGTTGCCGAAACTCCAACCCGATCATCCTTGGCAACAAATGTTTTAACAACATTCGTGCGGGCATCGGATGCCGCGAGGGAGCGAGACCAATTGTGAGGGAAAACGAGTGCTACCGGAATCGGCGCGCGGGAATTGGAATACGCACGAAACGCACCGCGCCTGTCGTCGAGAATAACGAGTGCTATGAGAATGAAATGGCGGGAATTGGCAACCGTGATGGCGCCGAACCGACCATTCGCAACAATCAGTGCTTCAAAAACAAGATGGCCGGAATCGGCAGCGACGGCTCTAGGTCGCTGATCGTCGGTAACGAGTGTCGAGAAAACCTGATGGCCGGAATTGGCTTGACGGGAAAGGCGAAAGCAACACTCCAGAACAATAAGTGTATCGATAACAAGCTCGTCGCTGTCGGCGTCACGCAAGGATCAACGGCTACGATTTGCGGCAACCATTTTTCGAGAACGGGCGGAATGCCGCCGATCATCGCCGTGAGGGATGGCTCCACCGCTACGATTCAGAATAACGTCATTCAAGGCGGTGGTGTTGCCGCGGTTCTGGTGCAAGGCAATGTTAGATTAAATGACAATACTTTCGTCGGAACTGGAGCAAAGCAAGGGAATGCTGTCTGGGCTTGGGAAGGTTCGTCGGTAATCGTCTCCGACAACGCTTTCGATGGCTACCGAGCGGCGGTCAACGCCTCAAAATCTACAATGATCGTCACTGGAAACACGATTGAGCGATTTCAACGAACGGCAATTATCGTCAAGGACAGTCAGAGGCCTGCTCACGTTTACGGTAACAAGGCGACGACTGTTGACCCTCAAGCGAAAGTTGTCGATGTACAGGGGCCATCCGGTGTTGTTGAATCAAACAAGTTGTTGAAAGGGGCATGAGACTCTGGGCTTGATCTTCAGGGAAAAACATCGCCAATTCCTGATAGTGCATGCTTTATCCTTTTCGTTTGTGAGAGCTCGATGCTGTCATCGAACAGCAAATTCTGTCTGCTACTATCGTCAATTCGCCGACTTGGTAAGGACCAATTATGAAATCGCGGGATGACAGACTTTGGCGAAAACCATCATTGCGTTTGTTCCTTTGAAGTTTCTCCATCCACTGCATGATCCAAGACAAACTTCTTTTGTTTTCATCGTGGTTCCAAGCATAGATTTCTGCAGTGCGCAGGACCGTCATCTGACCAACGAACGAATTTATATAATCCCCTAGGAATTTCTAAGTCGGCATCCATCGCTCAGTGAAACAAGGGCGTATTGTTTGCAGCTCGATAATAAACGAATCTTCCTTGGTTTTTTCAGAGTGCGAATATCGATAGGAAAATGAGAATAGGCCCGAGAGCTAAACCACTAGCCTTCGCTTTTGTACAGGTAACACCTTCTGCTCTTAAACAAAATTGCTTAAGAAAAATAGCCATTCTATATTGGTTTATCTTCAGCTTAAGACCTTGCTGGATCACTCAATAATTCTCAATATTTTTGGTTTCTGAAAATTAAACCCTGATACTAAGATCTATGGTGGATTTTCGGAGGAACGCCATTAAATATCAGTTCGATCTCTTTGCTGATCAATAGCCTGCGCTCTAATCTAACAACTGTTTTTCCTGTATTCATTCTTGAGCCAAGTATCTATCGAATGATTTAATTCTTCTTGCAGTTTTTTATCCACGAAAAATATCGTCGGGTGTGTTCTCAGTGAAAAAAGCGCCAAAATCATAAAGATAGCTTCCACTTGAGATGAAGATGCCTCCACCCAGATTCGATGCATTGTTCTCAGTCAGCGTAGAACTATTTAATGCCAAAGTTGAATTGTTCTCTAGAAAGATACCTCCCCCTTTTGCCGCTTGATTGTTGCTAAAAAGCGAATTTATAAAAACGTTTTTCCCTCCATTTGAAAAAATCCCACCGCCGGATCCATCAAACACATTGTTGTTTAAAAAACTTGCGTCATTGACGTACAGATTGGCTGACAAATTTGAAATGCTCGCTCCTCGACTCGAGCCAAAGTCCAACGACCAAGCCTGGTTTCCCTGGAACTCACATCCTGAATTTATGAAGAGTGTGCAGTTTTTCCGGATTTCAATTGCACCTCCATAACCCGCGCTGTTACCCATCAGGCTTCCGCCTTGCAAAACTATCGATGCACCATTTTCTGCATATATCGCACCGCCTGAGCCACCGTTAACTACGTCACCGACCACTAGTCTTGATGTGTTGGATTTAAGCTCCAATCCTACTGAGTAAAAACTTCCCCCGTTAATTGAGATCGCGCCCCCATTACTGGCAGAAACATTGGAATTCATAGAGCCATTTTGAACGAATGTACTCCCTGATTCTTGGTAAATTGCTCCACCACTCGAAGTACTCGCAGACGGCTCAAAACCTACTGCTTGCACTCTACCATTACCTTTAAAGATCGAATCGATAACGAATAAATTCCCATTTGCGAAGTAGACCGCTCCGCCATGTGAGTAAACTGCCGGCATCGTGTTATTATTTTGGAAAGTTGATTTGTACAGAAGTGTTTTACCTGTTCCCGTCAACCTCATCGCTCCGCCACCGTCGGCATTTCCATTCACAAATTTCAGTTTGCCGAAGCCAACTTTTTCGCTCGAATTAACATCAAAAATTCGAGAATTATCGCCACCTGAAATAGCAATGTTGCCCGTCCCGCCTTGAATCAGAAGATCATCGTTAATCTCTAATTTGCCGTGAACCAAAGTCAGTGTAGACCCATTCAATGTGGGTGAGAATCGAATGATATCACCGCTTTCCTCTCCAGCAAAAGCATCTCCAAAACTAGCATTTGTATTAGCAGCAATAACAGCCTCACGTAGGCTTACCATTCCATCCGATACATCTGTGTTTGTATCCTCGGCAGTCGTTACCGTAAAAGTCGCGAGTAAACTGCGTGCCTCAAGCGACTCATAGGTTAAATTAACTCGATGTCGTAACCTTCGCCGTGAATTTCTAGGTTGCAGTAAATACAACAGTGTCTGCCTACCAAATTGCATTTTAGAGTTCCTTTTCTTCTCAATCACATTCATGCGATTCCGCCAAAAACTGTTTTCAGGCGGCAGGCTATAATGCGTTCCTTGCTCCCCAATCTTTTAAGATTGAATTTTGAACTTTCTCGAATTTACTCAAGGAGGATGAACGAATATTGAAAATATTCAGGTGCGACGCAAGTCTGATTTCGGTGTCAATTTTAATTTGTTCTGTAGCTTTGGCGACTTTTTCTAAGTCATCCTCATCCTGAGATGATCGATAAGCGGCTCGTTTGTCGCTTACGGGGCAAAACACTAGGTTCAGTTAATTTCCCTTTGACTCACTGTTAACCCAATTGCACCAGTGTCATGAACACCTGCCTGAGGTGAGTGTACCGCATCGTCATTCGCACATCCTTATGGCGGTTGTGGGCAACCGGCCCCCAGGTGTTGGTACGCTCCGGTGTCGGAGCGTTAGCAATGTCATCCCGCGTCACTTCTCGTCCGCCACAGTGCATCATAAGATTCGCCATATGTAATCCTCCATTCAAAGAAAGACCACTCCCATGAGGAAGCGGTCGTGAAAAAACACAACCGCCTCCGCACGATGCGAAAACGGTACGAAAAAGGCCCGCCTTGATCCGGATTGGGGCATGGCAAATACCGCGCTGGTAGATCACCAACATTTAGCGGTGCTGACGGCTCTTCCCCCTGAACGACGGGCTCAGTTCATCGACGCACTCGCCCCTGGCCGCCCGAGAAGCCCACGCAGCTTACCAAAGCATTTTGGAAACAGCTTCCGCCTGCTGAGGCCGCGCGGCTTCGGTCGCTGATATGCCCCGACTAACTTTTGGAACGACGCTCTTGTTGCAGCATAACGGGGTTAATTGTTGCTGGGGCAATCTTTACAACCGATTTGCGTGTACCGATGACCAGTCGTCGAATTTCACGAGTTGCCTTTTCGAGGTTGCGATATCGGTATCGCTCATAAATTTACCTGAGGATTCCAGTCTATTTGTGATCGTACTGAATGATGCAGCCAACCGGTGTTGTAGCCGGTGCCGAGATTGGTTGCAAAGCGAGCGCAGAATTGATAGCGCCACGGAGGTCATGACTGGTTGGCTTTTGACGTTTTTTGCCAAAGCCAACGTACAGGGTGCCGATCCGTCCCCGGGAAAGACACGCGCGGGGGGGGGGGGAGGCGGGGGGGGGGGGGGG
>JAALLA010000160.1:0-4187 GCA_011087765.1 Pirellulaceae bacterium | reverse complement strand
GGACAGGTTGTGGATCCCTCCGCGGAAAAGAACTTCTGCAGACGGTGAAATCAAAAACGGCTCTGGGGTCACTTTGGCGCCAAGGCGATCAGCGATTGCCTGATCCGAATCAAGAATCATTGGAGAGGTGATTTCAAAATCAGAGGAGTGCAGCTTTGCCTCTTCGATCGTGGCGGACCGGGTTGGGTTTACCTGGAAAAAGTCAATCTTCGCCTCAGAAAAATCTTCGGCGAGTTTTCTTAGTATTGGCTGATAGACATTAGCGATTGGACAGTCAGTCGTTACGAACGTGATGACTTGAAATCGATTAGAAGTGTGATCGAACAACCGATGCTGATTCCCCTCGATATCGGATACATCGTCGTGAGTACTTCCCCGACCGAGCCTTTCCTGTTTTGAGGTATCCACAGCGACAGGAACCTCGTCGGCGGGACGGCAGCCAACCATTGCGGTTATCCAAAGTAAGGTGATAAGTAACAACTGACGCTGTACTCTCATCGCGATTGAGCGGATCATTCTCTCTCCGTTCCTCCAAAGCATTGAGCTCGTTTTCGAAGGTTTAGGTATTGGGTCATTGGTTGGCGAGCCGCATCCAATTCAGATTTATCAAGCTCCTTGTCGTTATTTGTATCGAATCGACTGAATAGCCTCTCGGCACGTGGGAATTGTTTTTTGAATTCAACAAGTTGAATCCGACCATCCTGGTTGCTATCCATTTTTTTCACCAAAACTTGGACTGGTTGTTGAGATCCACGTTTGGTTTGGGATCGTCCAAACCGGTTAGAGGCCATCATCGATTCACGTGTTTTTCCCTGTAAAGCTTTATTCAGGGTTGCCTGATCACTGGCGTTTTGTGCAACCATTTGAATTGTTACATTGCCCATTTCGTCGTTCGATTCGCGTCCCCACGTTACGCGTCGGGGCGGGCTGCTCGGGTTTGAAGGATTTGCAGAGGAATTGTCATAGACGATCTTTGATTCAAATAAAGTCCCAGCAGGTAGTGTGATAGGACTGGCGAATTGATACGTGTCCTGCCAATCCAGATCCCAGTCATCAACTTGAAAAAGGTTGATCGTTTTGCCATCGGGGAGAGTAGCGACCAATGACATTTCCGTGGCTAAATAATGGGCGTGTCCAGACGTCCGTATCGCGTTCACTCCAACCGGTAGTGTGAAGGAGTCGGTTATGGTGTAGTCCTTTTGTCCGGCTGGAATATCGATATTTGCGAATCGACCGAATACGGGTGGAATCATGAGTGTGGTGAGTTGTCTCGATGGCGGTTTATCCGCAAAGTAGAGGGCCATCCGCGCGTGCTCAACTTCTTTCTTTCCGCTGGGGTGGAAGTGGGTTTGCATGATCAGGTCGGAACCCCTAGGAAGCAGCATGGCATTGTCACCCGGGAGAAGCATTGGCGTCGTACCGGGTACGAATCCGCCCAGAGAAATAGATGTCTTGGTTGAGTTTTTATTATCAGTAGAAACTCCGGTAAACGCATTTGGACCTAGAAAGCTCATTCCTGAAATGCCGGCTCGCCCATCTTTACCATCTACGGTCCGACCCGCTTTGGCAATGTCAAGAAAAAACAACGCATGATGCAAAGCCGATTTAGCCTGTGGTTTGATCTCGATTGCTTTGATCCACTTATCTTCCGGTAGATCCATCGGAAACACAAAGGAACGGTATGTGTCTGGCCCGCTTGCAGGAATTGTGAAGCTTCCATTCATCTCTACTTCCAAGTCTGGTTTTCCCAGCAGCCAATCAGAAGGGAATTCTGGCTGGCGGGGAGCTTTCTTTGGGTCGCCCAGAGGCGCACCATCCTCCACCCAACGTTGGATGAGCTCAAGCTCTTGCTTGGTTAGTCGTCGATCATGTTCGAACCGAACGTCATTCGTCACATTTTTCCATGGAGGCATATAGCCGTCGTCAATGACTGCCTGGATTGTGCTGGCCCGACCTGCAACATCGGAGTAAGTCAACAAGCTGAACGGACCAGATTGGCCCGGTCGATGGCATGAGCTGCATTTCGAATAAACAATTTTTGCAATGTGACTGGAAAAGGTGATCGTTTCTGCACTTGTTTGCCGCAACCCAAAAATGACGCTAGTTAACATCATCGCTGCTGTAAGAAATGTCTTGCCGGTGCTCATAAGTTCCTTTCCGGTGAATTGCATCCTTGGCTGCCTTCAGGCTCCTTAGAGCGGTCGATGGCCATTCTGCGTTTGAAGAATGCAAATCTCGTTTGGTTTTTCGTGATTTCGATCTTCTCAATTGTGATTCGAAGACCAATCTACTAGTTATTGTCAGAGGAGTTCCAAGTGTGACAAAACCACTGTGCAACATTCACCCCAACGGTATTCGTTGATATGGACCGCGATTAAGAAGGCAGTTATTTCGCTGTTTCGGACTCATAATAATTCGCGGAGAATATCGAATCGGGCACATTGACCTCCTCACGCAACGTTAACCTGACACGGCTAGCTGCAACTTGTTTGAATTTTTCGTGTACCAACTCCATTTGCACCACGACACCCGTTACCGGATGAGCCCAAATCCTCACCGTCGAAGCCAAGCGGCGGTTGGTTCCTGCCCTTGTTGCCTCAATCGGGTGGCAGGTTACTGATGGTTCACCCGGCAGCGGCTCAACTTCGAGCAACCGTATCTCGTATTGTTTTGGCAACTCGATCAAAAGTGAATTAATTTGCAACTGCAAACTGGTTAAAAGGTTGATAACCGCATCGCGAGGTGTCTCGATTCTGTCGCCGGAATTCCATTGTTCATCCCCCTGCAACCACCAACGATATTCGCCGTCAAACCCGAGCGCGGTTGGGCCCTGGAGCGTTTCAGGAAATTTGGCAACATAACAATCAATTCCACGTGTATACAAGGTCCCGTCGAGTCGCTTCTTGCGGGAAAGTAGTCCGGTGCGATCAAGTTCTACGTCGTAGATTCGGGTGGTGGATGCTCGGCATGACTCAATCACGCGACTCATGGCTGCGGAGGCCTTCGAGGGCGAGAGCGACAATCCAATTACCGTGATAATCGCAATTGAGGCTGCCGTTGCTATCGCGACGGACCACCATGGCGCAAACCACAATTTGGGTGTTGGACGCCCGTGAATATTGGGTTTCGGGCCGAGTGCCTTCAGGGCATGGTTTGCTTTTGTTGAAACCGAGACGGTTGAGGTTTGAACCAAGGCTGTTGAGTCAAGACTTCGGATTGTTTTTTCTATTCGCTGTTCCCGATCTGTAGGTGACTCAAGACACTCTGCGAGCATCGCGTGCGTCAGTAGTTGTTGGAATTCAGTCTTGGTCAATTCATCAAGATCGTTTGAGTTCTTGGCATTATCGTTTGCGTCCACTGAACCATGGTCATCAAGGTTGGGTCCATCCAACCAAATCTCGACCAAATCAGAATGCTGTATCTTGGGTTCCGGTTTGTGTTTGTTATCAGTCATCACGATCTTCTAATTCAACAATGTAAATGGTTCTGTCAGCATCTTTTCGTCCCGTGTTAACTTGATTGTTTTTTGGATTACAACCTTCATTCCGCAATCGATCGCAATTTCGAATGTTGTTTCGTCTTCTTACGCATTCTTATACGAGTCACGCTCTCGTCGGGTGGCCTCTAAGTCGAACATAAGATATTTGATGTCCATTCGAAGTTGGCTCATAGCTTCCTGGACTAGATTCAGAATTCTACGCCGCCGACGGGTGTAGTCAGTCACTCGGTTTAGGGGTCGCTCTAATTTCTGGCGATATTGCTCTGGAAGTGTTTGGACTGCTGAGAGCAAGTCGTTGAGGTCCATTGGAAGTTGGTCGTTGTTTGTGTTGCGAGCGGTTTTAGTTTTCATCTTGGTAACCAACTTTTAAAAAAATAGTGCAGGTGTCCTGCGGAGGAAACGCCGGATGACTGGATCTGTGTTTGAATTTAGTGCTGACATCGTCTTTTCTGTTTCTTCTTGTTCGGTCGCGTGTCAATGTTTATGCGTGCCTATAAATAAGACTAGATTTGACTTGGTTGAATCTTGCCCATCACGCATTCGGCGAGGACCTGTCTTATTCGCTGCAACTTCTTGCGGATTGCTGCCGGAGAGCTCGATACCTTTTGAGCGATTTCAGCGGCGTTGACTCTTTTTTCATATCGGAGCTCGACCACCTTTCTGGATTTTTCCGGTAGCGCCTCCCCGC
>JAALLA010000159.1 GCA_011087765.1 Pirellulaceae bacterium | reverse complement strand
GGCCAATGGAACGAGTGGAATTGTGATGGTACTCTGGATTGGAGTTTGTGTGATCACGACGCCCATTCAGGTTTGCAGAAACTAGTTGCTGACTTGAACCAAATCTATCGCCAAGAGAAAGCTTTGCATGAGCAAGATTTTGATTCGAACGGCTTCGAGTGGATTGATGGACTGAATCGTGAAGCAAGTGTGGTTGGATATCTTCGCAGAGCCAGAGACAGCAGTGAGTTTGTTGTCGTATGCAATAATTTTACGCCAGCAGTTCATCGCAATTATCGATTGGGTGTTCCTGAGCGAGGTCGATATTTGGAAATATTTAACAGTGATTCGTCGTATTATGGCGGATCGAATGTTGGCAATGGAATGGGGCTCTACGCGGAAGGGATTGAGGCTCAGGGACGTCCATATTCGGTCAATCTTTCGGTTCCGCCGCTTGGTTCGATCGTGTTGAAAAAGGTCGGTGAATGACGCTGGCTCTCTTGAATGTTGGGTTCGTTTTGATCGTCTCTTTGGGTGTTTTACGGTTGATCGAATGGGGTTATAGGCGAGCCGATCATGGATATCAAAAACCAATTTATTCATCACGACTACGCCTGTGAACCTTCCGGTGAGTCTTACGAGCTTCTGACGCCTGAACTCACGGAATTTATCGGTGCCCCCAATCTTGCAGAGGGGTTGTCGAATGCTCGCAATCAATTTTCGATCGTGGGAATAGAGCGGGTCGTTCTTGTTCACGGGACGATGGTGGGAACCGATGCGCTTGGTTGGTACGGCCACTGGGAACGGGGTCTTCCTTGGCTGAGCAGGAAGATGAAACAGACTTACAAACGACTAGTGGATGCTCTCTCGGGAGATCGTGGCAATTACGATGAAAAGTTCACTCTGGCATTCCAACAGGGAATGACCGCAACCGACCCACGGGACTCGATTTTGGTTGATCGTTTTTCATGGAGTGGTGAAAATCACCATCTTGGACGAGCCGACGCTGCGGTCAGGCTCTGCCATCTGCTTCTGGACAGCCATGAGGCAAATGAGCGACTGATGCTGTGGGGACACAGTCACGCTGGCAATGTGTTTGCAATCGCAACTCAATTGCTTCAGGCTTCCACTGCCGGGAATCAACCGTTGCTTTCGCGTTTCTTTCATGCGGCTTCTTTCTTTCACGCAGCCACCGGTCGAATTGATGTTTCGAGTTGGCTTAGATTGCAAGTAAGACTTGCCGAGTATGCGACGCACCGGGAGGTGTTTTCTCCCGTGGAGATAGTCACGTTCGGCACACCGCTCCGCTATGGCTGGCCAGACTCACAAGTGGGACGGTTGCAGCATTTTGTAAATCATGTCCCATGCGATTCCAGTCAGCTTTTTCGAGGTCAGTGGCCGACAAATTCGAATCAATGGCTCCGCGCGGTAAAAGGTGAAGATGGAGATTTTATTCAATTGGCATTCATTGCAGGGTCAGATTTTCCACCCGCGTATTGGAGCCGAAGTGCTTACCGGGCGAATCGCTGGCTCGGCCGATTGTTCGAACATAAATTTCGAAAAAGAGGTCGAGTTGCAAATCTTAAAAAGGGATTGCGTGTCGCCAAACAGGGGCATGCGACACTTGTTGATTACGCCAGCGTAGATTTGCGAGCTCGTGAGTGTTGCGGGCATTCCGTTTACACTGACGCGCGGTGGCTTACGTTTCACGCTAATCGGATCGCTCAACGCATCCAAGCTGGTCTGTGAATAGATTGCGTCTGAGTCTCATTGGAGATCAAACTACCCGATTTGAGATGAATAAATTTAGTTGTTAAAGAAATTGATTGCGTTCTGGAAAAGTGCCAGCCCGTCACCGGCCGCAGAGTTCCCTTCGCGGGTCCATCGAGGATGATGCGTCGGATCGATGAACCTCTCTGGGTGTGGCATCAGTCCAAAAATTCGTCCGGTTGTGTCGCAGACTCCAGCGACATTTGCGGTCGATCCATTGGGATTGTGAGGATAAACGACATCGTCGTCGCTTCCATTGGCAAGGCAATAGCTTAGGGCAAGTTGATGATTGCCCTTGAGCTGATTGAGAACCTGTTCGTTGCGTGGAACGAATTTTCCTTCAGCATGAGCGATTGGCAGGTACATCTGGTCAATGTTATTGAGAAAAACGCATTTCTCGTTGTCGGTTTTGAGGTTTACCCAGCAGTCCACAAACCTACCGCTGTCGTTCCAGGTAAGAGTGGCGGGCAAGCCTTGGTCGTCCGAGGGGAGAAGAAAACCAGACTTGATCAGTATTTGAAAGCCGTTGCAGATCCCAAGAATCAACTTCCCTGACGAATGGAATTCCGCAAGCACATCGGCGAGTCGGGATTGCATTTGACTGGCTAGGATTCTGCCGGCTGCGATGTCGTCCCCGTAGCTGAAACCGCCTGGAAGGCACAGGATTTGATAATCTCTGACCATTTCAGGGGCTTCAATTAGTTGATTAATATGGACGAAACTTGAGTTCCCCCCGGCCAAATCAAAAGCGTAACCAGTTTCCTGATCACAGTTAGTACCAGGAGCTCGCAGGATGAGAACGTTCGGTTGAGGCATGGCGAAATCGTAAAGGGTTAAGTGATTGTCGTTTGAAAAAATAGGCAACGTGTCGCGTAACGATCGGCAGGTTATTTCCAGTCGAGCGTTCCCAACCAGGCATTTTTGAGTGTCATCAAGTCGCTTTGAATAACAGTGTTGGAAGCAACTTCGATGGTTAGGTTTGGCTCTGAAATGACCGTCCCAAGTTCTTGAACGTCGATGTCTCCCATGGCAGCTTTGAATGGTTCGACATTTTCTGGTGCGATTTCGACCACAAATCGGGTGTTAGATTCTGCGAATAGCAGGGCCGCCGTGGCGTAGCTAAGCTCGATTTGTGAATCTGGATCGCTTGGTATGATCTCGATCCCGACTTCGTTAGTAGTGATTTTGGCTCCCAGTCCACCGGCGAATGCCATTTCAGCGACGGCCACCGCGAGTCCACCTTCGCTCATGTCATGGCAACTTCGCACCAATCCTTTTTGGATAGCCTTGTGGAGTTGGATGAAAGTCTGCTTTGCCCGCTCCGGAACAACCGTCGGAACTTTACCGCCGGAAAGATGGTTGACGAGGTTCCAATGAGAACCGCCGAGATGATCTCCCGTGACGCCGATTTGGAACAGAACGTTACCTGCCTCCTTCAGATCCATCGTGACACAATTTGCGACATCAGGCACTTGTCCCATGGCGCTGATCAACAGGGTTGAAGGGATGGAGATTGTTTGTCGACTGCCTGCTTCATCGGTGTAGCTAAATTCGTTGTGAAGGCTGTCTTTTCCACTGATGAACGGCGTTTGCAGAACAACAGAAAGATCTTGACAGGCGATTGCGGCACGGACGAGCGAGCCGAGGGTTTCTGGGCGATCGGTGTAGCCCCAACAAAAGTTGTCGAGGATCGCGATCCGCGTTGGGTCGGCACCTACCGAGACACAATTTCGGATCGCTTCGTCGATCGCACTGGTGGCCATGTGGTAAGTGTCCAGATCGCCGTAGAGCGGATTCATTCCACAGGAAACAGCCAATCCACGCCTTGATTCGAGCACGGGTCGTACAACCGCCGCGTCTCCCGGCCCATCATTTTGAATTCCAACGAGTGGCTTGATGACGCTTCCGCCCTGAACTTCGTGGTCGTACTGTCGGATGATCCAGTGCTTGCTTGCCACGTTAGGAGACGCAAGGATCTTGCAAAGATCGGTTGTCCATTGGGCGGTCGTTTTAAATTCGAACGAAGGGATATCGCTGGCTGGCACGGGTTGATAAGTCGCTTCCCGAATGATCGGAGGTCGGCCATCGTGCAGCATGCTCATGGAAACGTCGCCAACGGTTTCGTCACCAAATTTGAGCACTAATTGACCGGTTGGCTTGAATTGCCCGATCACCGTAGCCTCCACTGATTCCGACGCGCAAAGTGATTCAAACTGTTCCCAATTGGATTCGGGGATCGCAAATACCATCCGCTCCTGAGCTTCGGAAATCCAAATTTCGGTGTAGGACAATCCGTCGTACTTGAGTGGCACTCGATCTAGCCAGACTTCTGCACCAATTTCCTCTCCCATCTCTCCCACGGCACTGGAATAACCTCCTGCTCCACAATCGGTAACGGAGGAATAGAGTTCCCGGTCTCGTGCGATCAGGAGCACGTCCATTAGCATTTTTTCGGTGATGGCATTGCCAATTTGCACCGCTCCACCAGACGTGATGTCGCTAGATTCAGTCAATTCAGCGGAGCTAAAGGTCGCCCCGTGGATGCCGTCCCTGCCAGTTTTGCCACCAATCGAAACAATCAAATCATTTGGTTGAACCTCTTTGAAAGATTTTTCTTTTGGTATGAGACCAACGTTGCCACAAAACACCAGTGGATTGCCGACGTAACGCTCATCAAAAAACACAGCTCCATTGACGGTCGGGATTCCCATTCGGTTGCCATAATCGCGGACGCCCGAGACGACGCCTTTCATGATTCGGCGGGGATGCATGACACCGGGAGGAAGCTCTTCAAAAGGTGTATCCGGAGAGGCAAAACAAAATACATCTGTATTGCAAATTGGTTTTGCACCGAGGCCCGTTCCGAGGGTGTCGCGGATGACGCCGCCAATTCCCGTATTGGCGCCACCATATGGTTCGAGAGCTGAGGGCCGGTTATGGGTTTCTACTTTGAATGCGATGTTGTAGCTGTCGTCGAATTCGACGATTCCTGCGTTGTCCTTAAATACGCTAACGCACCAGTCACTTTCACCGAGATCTGATCTGATCTGCATCGTCGCAGAGAAAATCGTTTCTTTGAGCATGTTTTCGAATTGACGCTCTCCATTTTCATCTCGGTATGAGATGCGTCCAGCAAGTGTTTTGTGGCTGCAATGTTCGCTCCATGTCTGTGCGATTGACTCAAGTTCAATGTCAGTGGGAGCCCGCCCAAGTTTTTCAAAATGATCCCGAATCGTATGCATCTCGATCAGCGAAAGACTAAGCGTCCAATCCTGACTGATTTTCATGAGAGCTTCATCGGAAAGATCTGTTAATGGAATGTCTTGTTTTGAAAACTCGTATTTCTGGCCAAGTTGGAGTTCATCCAGTTCGAGTTTGCCGACAACAATCATCTCAATTGAGTCGTTGCACAAGATTTTACTGTGAAGCAGGTTTTGGTCGGATTCAGATAGTGAGGATGTCCAGAACTTTTTAAACGTGCGAACCACGTCGACGGGAAACCCAAGGTGTCTCATCGCCATCAAAGCGCTCTCTGCCTGAGGATCAGTCACGCCCGGAAGCGGCAGGACGTTGAGTAAATTAGTAAGGTTTCCGATTGGTTGTGACAGCGAATCAGACCCAACCAACGCGAATTCACAACGTTCAACCACTGGCTCAACCAGCAATTCAGATGTCAAGCGTGCCAGGTCCTGGTGAGTTAAGGGGCCCTGGATCAAGAAACCGCGGGCGGCGATGACTTCGAGCGATTCATCGACTCGCAAGTCCCTGGCGTTGTCGAGAACCTCTGCCGAAAGACGATTAGGTTGACCGGCGACCGGAAATATATCGACCTGCCATAGCGTGGTCGTTTCTTGGCCCTGAGTTGTTGGGGATTCATCGGATGAAGTTGTGGTATTCGTCACGCTATCGACCATTTTGAAAGAACTGAGGACTTTCTTCGGGCATTGCCCCGCACAGATGGTCTCCAATTCTATCTAAGAGAGCGTTTGCTGACAGGGGTTCTCTGATTTTACTAATGATGCGTCTCCCGTTGAAAGGTGAGCAGTAAGGTCCAAGATTGATTGAACGTTGGCACCCAAAATTAACGGGAATCTTCGTTTTTTAGGGTGTGCCTTGGAACGAGGCCGGTAAGCATTGGCGTACTTTCCCAGAAGGGAGGCACAGGGAGAGTTTGCAGGGTTGGGGGAAAATTCTAGCCTCTTGTGATTTGTCCGATCCGCGCAGCCAAAAAAAAACGCTCACCTTTCCAGGTGAGCGTTCGTTATTTACGCAACCGATTGAGAAATGACTCGAGCTGAGTCGTTTCCAGTCTAGGCGTTTAGCCTTCCTCTGGTTTCTCTTCTTCAGCTGGAGTTTCTGCCGGGGCTTCTTCCGCAGCTGGAGCTTCTTCGGCGGCCGGAGCCGCTTCTTCTGCCGGAGCCGCTTCTTCTGCCGGAGCCGCTTCTTCTGCCGCGGGAGCAGCTTCTTCGGTAGCTGTGGCGTCGGGTGATTGAATTAGCAATCCACCACCGCCGAGTCCACCTTTGAGATCTGCTTTCGCAATATTGGGACCACCAGCAGTTCCCGAAACTTCCGCTGCTTCTTTCTTAGCTTCGGCTGCTTCTTCCTCTGCTGTCCAATCGACTCGTCGGCGAGAAAGTCCAATTTTTCGCTCTTCAGTGTCAACGCGAAGTACTTTGACCTCGAGTTCGTCTCCAACTTTGACGACGTCCTCCGGGTTTTCGACTTTGTGCTCGGCGAGTTCCGAAATGTGCAGTAGTCCTTCAAGCCCATTTTCAAGTCCGACAAATACTCCAAAGTTGGTAATTTTGGTTACCTTGCCCGTGATCTTTTGACCAGGTGAGTATCGTTGTGGAATGTCGCTTGTCCATGGATCTTCGTTCATTTGCTTCAATCCCAGGGCGATCCGCCGACGGTCGGTGTCAACGGCCAAAATCCGACAGGTCAATTCTTGACCTTTCTCAAGCACTTCGTTGGGATGGCTGATTTTTCGTGTCCATGACATGTCAGAAACATGTAGCAGACCATCAATTCCCTCTTCGAGTTCGATGAAGGCACCATAGTTAGTAAGGTTTCGTACGCGTCCGGAAATTTCTTTACCGATTGGGTACTTACCTTCGACTTTGTCCCAAGGATTGTCCTGAGTTTGCTTCATGCCCAAGGACATCTGCTCACCCGATTTGTCGATACCCAAAACCGAAACTTGAATTTCGTCGCCAATGTTGACTAATTCACTCGGATGATTGACTCGTTTGACCCATGACATTTCTGAGATGTGTACGAGACCCTCAATTCCAGGCTCAAGTTTAACAAATGCTCCGTAGTTCATTACGTTGACGACTTCACCTGTTTGAACCGACGCAATCGGGTATTTCTCTTCAACTTGATCCCAAGGGTTAGGCAGCAATTGCTTTAAACCGAGTGCGATCTTAATTTTTTCTCGATCGATATTTAGCACCATCACGTCGAGTTCTTGATCCATCGACACCATTTGCGATGGATGTGAGATACGTGTGTGCGACATATCAGTGATGTGCAGCAAGCCGTCAATTCCGCCGAGGTCGACAAAGGCACCAAAGTCGGCGATGTTCTTCACGACACCTTTTCGGATTTGTCCAGTCTCCAATTCGGCCATTAGTTTTTGTTGTGCGTAGGTTCGCTCTTTTTCAATCAGTGAGCGACGAGATACGACAATGTTTCGGCGAAGTTCGTCAATCTTGAGCACTTCGCACTGAACAACGCGGCCGATGTAGTCACCGATGTCGCCTGGACGTCGAATGTCAACTTGGCTGGCAGGTAAGAATACCGGGACTCCGATATCAACCAGTAGTCCACCTTTAATTTTTCGCGTGCAAGTACCGGTTACGATATCGCCTTCGGCAACTTTCGAGATTACGTCAATCCAATGGATGATATGGTCAGCTTTGCGTTTGCTAACGGCGATCAGTCCTGATGGATCGTCGGCACGACCTTGCTCGTCTTCCAGATCTTCAATAAGCACCTTGATGCTTTGCCCGACTTCGGGTTGATCTTCGTGTTCTTCCCATTCGTTTCGGGGAATCGTACCTTCACTTTTAAAGCCGACATCTACGACGACATGGTCACTGTCAACGCGAACAATCTTTCCCTCGACGATCTCGTTGAGTTCGTATTTTTGCTCAGCGCCGACGCCATCAGGGTAATAGAGTTCTGTAAGATTGAGTTCTTCGAGATCTTCCTGGGCAGTGGTGGAGAACAGCTCTCCCATTTCCAGTTCGATTGCGTCGTCTTCAAGTGAGTGAATGAGATTACGATTTACCATTATTTAAGTTCTTTTGAGATCAGCGACTATGTTCGAGGCTATTTGATTTGAATCCGACTTAGGACGTCAGGATTAAAAACGGGGCGTTGAAGCGTTGGCGCTGCCTGGGTTGCATGTCGGAATAACCAACACGTCAGTAGTGAAAAACAAACTGTGAAACGGTCCGAGCGTCAGAGTTTGCTTACAGTGACCCGGCCCAAGAAGCCAAGCACTCGTTTGCAAATCATTCATTCTAGAAGGGACTGCGTCACAACGATCGGACTAAACTAACAAAAGGAAATCTCACACGCAACGGGCAAAATCACCCGTTTACTGCCATTTCGCCTATCCCGCCGAGTCCACTCCGGAACGGGCAGGATCGCATCCGATGGGGAGTTGCCTTGGATTAGTTCGGATTCCGCAAGTTTAATCGGCAATTTTTGACCGAAATCCGTTTGTTTTCGCGTTTCGATCGCAATTTAATTCCCAGTCTTTAAGGTGATAGCAACTTAATTGGCGAAAGTGATAGCACCTGTGGTTGATAGCGAAATCGGAGAAACGAGACGGTTTCGTCTTGGAGCCATCGCTTGATGAATCGATTTGGACCTTCTGCCGACATGGATCTTTGCTCGGCTACCGTTCCCTTTGCGTGGACTGGCGGCATATCGGGAGCATCATACTGGCCAGGTCTCGCACCGCTAAGTTCATTGATCAGTTCATAGAACAGTTGAATTGTTCGAATCAAGGGCCCAGTTTATGAGGTGCACCTCATTTAGCATCTCTTTAATCGCCGCAGGAAGTCGCTTGCTCCGCAGGTAGGTGAGGGCAATGGTCGGCGATTTTTAACTTTAGGTTGGAGAGAGTTGGAGAGGTTGCTTATGCACAAGTTTTGAGGACTAAGCGGAACTCTCTGTGATCGTGCCGCTGGGACACTCTAATTTTGAGGTGCGTTTTAGAGTCTACCAAGTTGGTTTGTGATGGTGAGCGTAGGGTACCGGTGCAATTGAGGTCGGCGTGAATGCGATGGACGATTTGTGTGAACGAATCGTTTATTTTGTGAATTCATCTCAAAACGAGGTAGCAATGTTGTTCGGATACGAAATAATGGGGTATCGGATCGCAGGTACGCACTGCGATGGTCAGAAGCCCGCTCCCACCGATCTTTACGGCTCTGGTTGGGATTGGGATGTCTTAAAGAAAGGAGGTGTTTTTGTGAATTATTTCTGTACTAGCCGACGAGGTGGCACCGCATAAACGGTTGCCGGCGGGTTGCCGTTGCAGCCACCCTTCGTTCAGGTCGTTTCACAACGAGCCTCATAACGATAAAAGGTCCGCTCTCAAATTCGGGAGCGGGCCGTTTTTTTTTTGATACCTGATAATAGGGTATGACTTCTTGCGCGTGACCTTTTTCGCGTGACAGCATGCCATGCTTGCAGTGTCAAACTTTGTCGGATAATTCAGCTGTAAGGATTAAACTATCGCATGGGTTGATGCCGATCCCTACAAACAGAGAGAGCAATTTCGCTCTGGCTCTTATTTTCGAAGGACCGATTGAGTGTCAAATCAACCGAAACAAAAGGGAAGTATCATGCGTCGGCTTCTGACTGCGGCGTTCTTGGCAGCTGCATTAACCAGTAATGTAGGCTGTTTTCTACCTGCTTATGATGCGGATCCGGCCGTTCGTGCTAAGCAGTTGATCTACACATCCGAGAACTTGCGGGCAATCCGAACTGAGTGGGAACGATTCTGGTTCCTTGACGCTCCTGATCACATGGCTCCCGTGCGAACGCACGGCGGCATTCTCTAAGCGAGCCGTCCACCATCGTCGTTGGCTCAAGTTAGCGACGTAAACGATACAAAAAAAACGCCGAACCAGCGAATTGCGGGTTCGGCGTACTTGCGTTGGACTTTCAGGTTCGTCGGAGGGATTTCACCTAAAGAGCCACGGCGT